>JAPPND010000194.1 GCA_028818795.1 Gammaproteobacteria bacterium
TGGGCGCAGAAGCAGCGCACCGGCGAGGGCCAGCTCATCGAGTTGTCGATGCAGGAGGCCATGACCTACTACCTGCGCACCGCCGTGTCGCGCACCCGGTACGGCGAGTTTCCCGCGCAACGCACCGGCAACGGCATGAGTCCGTTCACATCGCTCTATCCGTGCAAGGGCAACGGCGCCAACGACTACGTGTTCATCATGGCCGTCAACCCGCGGATGTGGGCCGGCGTCTGCAAGGCCATCGGCAAGCCGGACCTGTTGGATGACGAACGTTTCAGAGATCCCGACCGCCGTCACGCGAACCGCGATCTGTTGTGTGCCGAGATTGCGGCCTGGACGCTTACCAAGACCAAGCGCGAAGCCATGACGGCGTTCGCGGAGGCCGGCGTCTGTGCAAGCCAGGTGTACGAGACCAGCGACCTGTTCACCGATCCCCACCTCGTCGAGCGCGACTTCATCCACGAACTCCACCACGCCGACCACGGCGACATTCGCCTGCTCGGCTGGCCGGCACGCATGTCCGGGAGCCAAGTGGACATCGAAGCCGCGCCGCTGCTAGGCGAACACACAGACGAGGTGCTTGGCCAGGATCTCGGTTTGGACGAGACGGCCATCGCCGCGCTCCGGGAAGTCGGCGCCATCGGCCGGGAGATGCTGGACCGCGACCACTGACTGTCAAGCCATGGCCCAGGTCCACCTGGTCGACGGCACCTTCGAGCTGTTCCGGTGTTTCCACGGCGCACCGCGGCACACCAATGCGGGTGGCGTGGAGGTCGGCGCGGTGCGCGGCCTGCTGCACACGCTGCTGTCCTTGCTCAAGAGCCTGAAGGCTCGGGTGGACGATGTGACGCCTGCTTACGTCGCGGTCGCCTTCGACCCGCTGCCGGCGGCACGGGGAGGTTCCTCGACGCAGCCCGGCACGCTCATCCGACGCCAGAGCGCGTTGGCGCTCGATGCGGTTCGGGCGCTAGGCATACCGCTCTGGCCGATGGCGCGCTTCCAGGCGGACGACGCGCTGGCCACCGGTGCGCGCAGCCTGTGTGCCGATGTCGACGTGCACCAGGTTGTGATCTGCACCACGGACACGGACCTCTTCCAGTGCATTCGGGATCGACGCGTCGTCGTCCTCGACCGCATTCGCAAGGCGATCACGGACGAAGCGCGTTTCCGGGAGCGGTACGGCATCGCGCCGTGGCAGTTCCCGGACTACCTGGCGCTGGTCGGTGCCCCTGCCAAGGGTCTGCCCGGCATACCGGGATGGGGACAGAAGACCGCAGCCAAGGTGCTGACGGCGCATCGTCGGATCGAGGACTTCCCCCCGGATCGCGAGGAATGGCGGGCCGTGCCGCGGGGCGACCACCTTGCCGAGGCGTTCGACTCCCGTCGGGACGAGGCGCTTCTCGTCAAGCGTCTGGCTACGCTCCGCGACGATCTGCCCCTCGACTGCTCGCTGCGCACCCTTCAGTGGCGCGGTCTGGATCACGAGCGTCTGCGCAGCGTGATCGAAAAGGCAGAGGCGAAAGATCTCTGGGAACGGATCGAACGTTGGTCGAGCTGACGCGAAGGCGGTGCCATGGCGCCGGCGAATAGCGGTTAGAATCGTTGCGAGTCCCGAGCAAGCCACGCGGTTCGGGCACCGAGGGGAGGGATGGCGAGCAAATTGCTTGAGGTACGGAACCTGCATGTCAGCTTCGGCGAGGAGCCGGCGGTGCGGGGCGTGTCCTTCGACATCGAGGCCGGCGAGACCGTCGCGCTTGTTGGCGAATCCGGTTCCGGGAAGTCGGTGACGGCGCTCTCGATTCTCCAGCTGCTACCCTATCCCCAGGCGAACCACCCGGCAGGGAGCATCCTGGTCAACGGCGAGGAGATGCTCGGCGCCGGCAAGACCCGCCTGCTCGAAGTGCGCGGCGGTGTGGTGAGCATGATCTTCCAGGAGCCCATGACCTCCCTGAACCCGCTGCACACCATCGCCAAGCAGGTCGGCGAAGCACTCGTCGTACACAAGCGGCTGTCGCCGGGAATGGCGCTGGAACGCACGCTCGAACTACTGCACCTGGTCGGCTTGCAGGACGCGGGCGATCGCTTGGGCGCGTACCCACACGAGCTCTCGGGCGGCCAACGCCAGCGGGTGATGATCGCCATGGCGCTCGCGAACGAGCCGCAACTGTTAATCGCCGACGAACCGACGACGGCACTCGACGTGACCATCCAGGCACAGATCCTCAAGCTCCTCAAGGATCTCCAGGGCGAGCTGAACATGGCGATGCTGCTCATCACCCACGACCTCGGCATCGTCCGAAACATGGCGAAGCGGGTGTGCGTGATGACGGAAGGCGGAATCGTCGAAGCCGGATCGAACCGGCAGATCTTCAACGAACCCCGGCATTCCTACACCCGACACCTCTTGGCAGCCGAGCCGAAGGGCGATCCGCCGGCCGCCAACGGACGCGCGCCCGTGGTTGCATCCGCCGATGCCCTCACCGTCAGATACCCCATCGGCAAGGGCTGGTTTGGCGGGCGCCGGTTCTTCACGGCCGTGGAGACGGTGGACGTCGAGGTCCGTGCCGGCCAGACCGTCGGCGTGGTCGGCGAGTCCGGCTCGGGCAAGACCACCTTGGGGCTCGCGATGCTGCGTTTGCTGGCCAGCGAAGGCATCGTGCGTTTCGACGGGGACGACATCAGCGCAGTCGCACGCAAGCAGCTAATCCCCTTGCGCAAGGACATGCAGATCGTGTTCCAGGATCCCTACGGCAGCCTGTCGCCACGTCTGTCGGTGCTGCAGATCATCGAAGAGGGGCTTCGAATCCACGAGCCCGACGTGGGCAAAGACGAGCGGCGTCGACGCGTTGCCGACGTGCTGGACGAGGTCGGCTTGGAACCGGAGCACATGGACCGCTACCCGCACGAGTTCTCTGGTGGCCAGCGCCAGCGCATCTCCATCGCCCGTGCAATGGTGCTGAAGCCCCGGTTCGTCGTGCTGGACGAACCCACGTCCGCCCTCGACATGTCGGTCCAGGCCCAGATCGTCGACCTCCTGCGCGATCTGCAGGTTGCCCACGATCTCGGCTACCTTTTTGTCAGCCACGACCTCAAGGTGGTGCGCGCTCTGGCCAACTGGTTGATCGTCATGCGCGACGGCGTGATCGTCGAGCAGGGGCCCGCTCGAGACGTGTTCACTGCACCTAAGAGCGACTACACCAAAGCGCTGTTCCTCGCCGCCCTAGACCTCGAGGCGGACGAAGAGGTAGTGCGCCAGTAGGGGGCGGGCTTGTCCCGTCCCGCGGCCGTCGAAGACCGGCACGGGCTAGTTCCTCCCTGGGCGAGACGCTAGAGCCGGCGC
>JAPPND010000135.1 GCA_028818795.1 Gammaproteobacteria bacterium
TCGCCCGAAATGCCGCTCGGAACGGCGATCTGGATCCCGGCGCTCTCGCCGAGTTCCACAAGCGCCGCCCCCGCGTTCTTTCGCTCGATGTCCAGGCTGACCTTGCGTTCGTCCGCCGCAGCGGCGGCTGTGGCAATCGTGCCGAACGCCATCGCGATCGCCGCGGCTATCCATCCGAGACTTGTGAGTTTGCTGTAAGTCACGATATTCCCCTCCTGGAGTCTGTTACTTCGTTCGTTTGTCCCTGCCGTAGCCCGATGCCGCGCACCGCGGCCCCGCATCGTCCGGTCCGATTTAGCGCTCACCGTGAGATCAGACCTGGCGGACACAGATGTCCCGTTGCAGCTAGTGCAGTGCATTGGATTCTGTCTCCGCCGCTAGGACCGCGATTCCCGTCAATGTCGGGACCACCCGAATCGGCACGGCGTTCTCGAGCGTCGTCAACGCCTCATCGATGGAGTCGAGCCGGAGCGTCGCGAAGACCCGGATGTCGCCGACCTTCGGGTCGTGAATGCGGATCGGCTTCTCGGAATAGCGGCTAAGCTCCGCCACCACTCGGGCCATCGGTTCGTCGATAAAGGTCAGGCGTCCCTGCCGCCACTGCTGGCGACGCGCGACATTCGAATCGTGGTGCGCCGCGAACGTCTGATCGTGGGCATTGAAGTCGACTACCGCGCCGGCCACGAGCCCGAACTCGTCTCGCGCCAACGATCCATTGTCGACGGGGTGTTGCCGCAGATCGAGCCAAGGCGGATCCGCAGGTGGTTCACGGCCCTGTCGGTGTAGCGCAAGGCGGCCGTCGATCAATGCTAGGGCGAAGCCGTCGTCGTTTCGGCGCAGGTTGAACTCGGTGCCATGGGCGGTGATGGACTGTCCGCCCACTTCCACGGTGAAGGGTCGCAGCGGATCCGGGGCGACCTCGAAGTGCGCCTCGCCACGGTCCATGACGATGCGTCGAACGTTGTCCGTCATGCCGACGAGAATCTGGGAGCGGGTATTCAGCGTGACGGTCGAACCGTCATCCAGTGTCAGGGTGCGTTGTTCGCCGACCTGCGTGGAGTGACGGATGACGGTGCCCGCGTCCTCGAAGTACTGCGGCGCCACGAACCACGTGGCGAACCCCACCAGGCCCGCTGCAGCAACCCCGGGTGCTACGACATTTCGCACCATCCGCCTCGCGACTGTCCCGTGTCGACGGGGCGTTGCCCGGTACAGGGAATCCTCGCGCAGCTCGTCGCGCCAGTCGTCCAGTGCGCCGAACAGATGGTGCGCCTCCACGAACCGGGCCTTGAACACGGGGTCCTCCTCGCAGCGCGCCTTGATCGCGAGGCGTTCGGACTCGGTGAGATCCTCGCTGTAGATCCGCACGGCCGCGGCGTGGGCGTCCTGGGCGATCCGGCGGGACTTTCGGAAAACCATCGCGATGCGCCCTAGTTGTCAAGCAACGCTTGCCGCAAGTGCATAAGCGCCTTGCCGATGTACTTCTCGACGGTCTTCGTGGATACGTCCATGGCTTTCGCCACGTCGCGGTAGCTCAGGTGGCTGAAACGGTTCAGGACGAAGGCGCGCCGCCACTCGGGCTTCATCTCTTCAAGCGCCGATGCCACGGCGGCCAAGTCATCGCTCGCCAACGCAATGCTCTCGGGCGAGGGCGTCTTCCCGGTCTCCGCATCCTGCAACAGCCGCACATGCTCTTCGTGCTGACGCCGGACGCCGCGATGACGTTCCCTGTCGATCACCAGCCGGTTGGCGATCGTCAACAGGAAGCCGAGGGTACTTCGACGGCCCGGAGGCAATCTTTCGGGCAGATCGTCCATCCGAGCCAGTCGCGCATAGACATCCTGCAGGAGGTCTTCCACGTCCAGGTTGCCGACCACCCGCGCAGCGATGAACCGCCGCAGCGCTACGACGTGCGCCGCGTAGAGGCGATCCAGGGCCTGTTCGCGCGTCTCGGACTTGACTTCCTTCAAGGCCGCGAGTTTGCGCTTGCCCGGCTTCGTCACATCGAACCGCCCAATTGTCGCCTGCCCCTCTCGCAGTACCGCTGTCCAGCTCCTAAGGATATTAAACGGATGACTTGACCATGACCCTACGGTGCCGTTGTGCGGTTGACATCCCGAACGCCAGCGCTAAGGTGCGGACATGCCATGCGACGATCTTGATCGACAGGCGCGACGCGCAGCGCGCCGGGATTGGCCGATTCGCGCATACCGTCCGGCGAGTGCCCGGAAGACGGGTTTCTCGCCGATCTGTCGGTCGAGGAATGCCTTGCCGTCGTCACCGATGTTACGGAGACCTGCTTGGTGGTCGCCGGCAAGAAAGCGCGGAAAATCGCCCGGCGCGATTGGCCGCTCAAGATCGTCCGGGACCACAGGCCGAGTTGAACGCCGACTTCACCGACGTCGGTCAACCCCAGACTGCTTCAGAGTAGGAAACGCAGCCCGAAGCGTAGAGTAGGCCCGGTTCTCGATCGGCGGCGAGGAGATCGGGTCCGTCGAGGTCCACGACCTGGGCCCGTCCGGCCAGCAGCAGCGCAGGTGCCATCGACAACGAGGTGGCGACCATGCAGCCGACCATGATGCCGAGGTCGAGTTCGCGTGCCTCGTCTGCAAGTGCCAGCGCCCGAGTCAAACCTCCCGTCTTGTCGAGCTTGATGTTGACGATCTGGCACCACGTCGCCAGCGCGGGAAGGTTTGAACCGTCGAGGATGCTCTCGTCGGCAGCGAGGGGAACCGGCGACTGAAACCCAGCCAGGTCTTGGTCGTCACCCTCTGGCAGCGGCTGTTCTATCAGTTCTACGCCGAGCGCGGCGGCTACGGGCGCGAACTCGGCAAGTGCAGCCATGTTCCAGCCCTCGTTGGCATCGACAATCAGCCCTACGCCGGGCGCTTGGGTGCGCACCATGCGGAGTCTCTCGATGTCCGCAGCCACGTCGTCCGACCCGAGTTTGACCTTGAGCAGCGGACGCCATCGCTCGACCGTCGCCTGTTGCCCCATGGCGGACGGGGAATCCAATGGCAGGGTGAATGCCGTGGGGATGTCGACGGGCCTCGAAACGCCGGCCAACTGCCAGGCCGGCTGTCCGCTGAGTTTTGCTTCGAGGTCCCAAAGTGCACAGTCGATGGCGTTGCGCGCGGGCCCCGCCGGGAGGGCATGGAGTAGCTCGCGTCTTTCGAACGGCCCTTGGAAAGCGTTGATCGCCGCGGCGACGACTGCAGGGTCATCGCCGTAGCGGGGGTAGGGGACGCATTCGCCGTGGCCTTCGACGTTGCCGTCGGTGACTGTGGCGACGACTACCTCGGCGGTTTTCTTGGAGCCCCGTGCGGTGGTGAACGGCCGTGCGATGGGCCATGACTCGATCGCGGCCGTTACCCTCACGCGAGCATCTCGTCGACGATCGCCTCGACACCGTGCCGAACCGGATCGCAGACCGGCACCCCGAACCGACGGTGTGCCTGTTCAATGGTGTGGCTCGCGCTTGCGGCATCGAGTTCCGACGTGTTCAGGGCGATGCCCACGCACCGTACGGCGGGATTCGTCAATCGGCCGAGCGCAATCGTCTGCTCGATGACGGCGTCGATGTCGGCGATCGGTACGTCGACATTGCGCATCGTCGTCCGGGTCGGTTCATGGCAGACAACGACGGCGTCGGGTTGGGAGCCGTGCAGCAGGGCGAGGCTCACGCCGGCGAAGGAAGGGTGGAACAGGGACCCTTGACCTTCGACGACGTCCCAGTGGCCCGGATCGTTGTCGGGCGAGAGCGCCTCGACCGCGCCGGCGGCGAAGTCCGCGACCACGGCATCGATGGGAATGCCGGATCCGGCGATCAGGATGCCGGTCTGCCCGGTGGCGCGGAAGTCGGCAGCGACGTTGCGGGCGACCAACTCGCGTACTATGGCGAGTGCGGCGTATTTCTTGCCAACCGAGCAATCGGTCCCGACGGTCAGCAGGCGTTTGCCGGTGCGCTTGCGCCCCGACGCGACCGGGAACGGTCCCACGGGACGCCGGGCCTCAACCAGTTGCCGGTTCGACCGACGGGCGGCTTCGTCGATCGCCGGGACGCCCTCGAGCGCCGTATGAAGCCCGCTCGCGACATGCAAACCGGCCTCCAGTGCCTCGACGATCAGGCCCTGCCAGTGCTTAGGAAGCACGCCTCCGGGGTTGACGACGCCGATGAGCAACGTCCTAGCCCCGGCTGCGACGGCTTGTCGGATCGACATGTCGGCGACACCGAGGTCGGCGCGGCACTCGGGTAGGCGGAGTTGCCCCACGACTGCTTCGGGTCGCCAGTCGACCACGCCTTGTCCGGTCTTTGCGGCGAGCGCGTCCTTGGCGTCGCCGACGAAGACTAGGTACGGTGTTTCGAGATCCACGCCGTCGGTCCTGACATCGCTTCCACCATCGGGTCGCCAATTCGGCGATTCCACCGATCAGATCGTACGAATCGTTCGATCACATCGTGCAAATCGTACGATCCGGTCGCAGGAATCGACGTTCAGCGGCATTCGAAACTCGCTGGATCACGATCGTCGCCACCAATATGAACAGCCCGTCTCGGATAGGCGCACAGCGGTCGGGCGCCGCCGCCCTGGGCGAAACCGGCAACCAACGTATCCGGTGCGGTGCCTGTTTCGTCCCATTGTTCCGCTGCTTCAATGAGGTCCACCATCCACGGTCCGGGGCCCCCGGCGCAGTGGAGGACGCCCGGCATCAGGAACAGGCGCACGTCGTCGTGGGCGGACTCGTCCCGGGCGTAGACCGCGTCGACGTACTCGATGCTGGCGAGTGCGGACAGGGCGGCATCGGACCACCCGTGGTAAATCAGTAGCTTGCCTCCGTTCTTGCGGAAGGCGTCGAGATTGGGATCGATGGCGCTCAAGGCGGCGGCCGTGGTTCGGAAGCGATGCCGGAAGCCGCTGAAGTCGAATCCCTCGTAGCGCCACCCCGGGTCGTGCTCCGCCATGTGGCGCATGACCTCGACGCCGAAACCGAACGCCAGCGATGGCGGAAAGTTCGGTGTCTGCTGGCCCGACCCCGCGAGCCAGCCGCCCCAGCCGCCGGTTTCATCCTCGCCGCCGAACGGCCAGCCGACGTGGATCCGTCCATCCGGGGCGACCGGCCCCTCGTAGACGGCTCGGATGGCGGCGATTTTCTCCGGCGCCAGATCGAGGCTGCCCGGGTCGAAGTCGCAGTCGCGGGGATCGTTGAGAATGCCGTCCTCGAGACCGTCCTGGGCATCGCACCGGGCGAGAACCGCATTGGCGAGCGTTTGCCGGTCCTCGGCGGAGAGAATCGGCGCGGCGAGGTCGTCCATGGACGGGTACATGTGCCGGGTGACGTCGAGGAACGCGGCCGCCACGCCCGCGAAGTCGTGGGCCGGGGCACCGGCCAGCACGACATCGAAGTCCTCGGGGTAGCGCTGGGCGGACATCAGCGCCTGACGGCCGCCGTTCGAGCAGCCGGCGAAATAGGACCGTTCGGGGCTTGCCGCGTAGTGGCTTTCGACGATGTGCTTGGCGACCTCGGTGACGCGATGCACGGCGAGGTGGCCGTAGTTGACCAGCCTTTCGAGGTTGTTCAGGGCCCAGGATCCGTCGATTCCCTGGTTCCGATGGCCGGTGTCCGTGCCAGCCGTCGCGTAGCCGCGTTGCAGCACGCTTAAGCCCAGCGCCTGGTTCTGGATATTTCCGACGAATCCCCCGCCACCGCCCATGATGAAGGCGCCGTTCCACTCCGCAGGCAGCCAGACGGAAAAGCCGATTTCGCGCCCGATGGTCCCGGTCAGCTTGCAGTGCTCAACCGGACTTTCCGCCGATTCGACGGTCGTGATTTCGACATCGGGTAGCCGGATGTCCCCTAAGCCGACGCAGGGTGTCGAGGTCGATGGTTCGGCAGCGGTCCCGGCGCGGGCAAAAAGGACGGCGAATACGGTTGCGGTGAGGATTGTTCGCATGGGTGGCCTGGTCCTCGAAAAGCGGATTCGAGGTCCATTGTAAGCGGCAGACGGTAACCGGAGGCTTGTTGACGCCGGTACGAGGCACCCGCCATGATGGATCGTATTGGGCATGCAGTTCATGGAGGGGGCCTTTCTCCGTATGGAGCTGGGGTTTTCGCGGGTCGTGGGTCGGAAAACCCCATGACGAGGTACCGAGCGCTTGCCGGTGTCGCGGTTGGAGCGCTGGTCGCCGTAGGCGGGCAGGCGCGAGACGACGACTGGCCTGAGGCGTGGTACCAGCCGCCGAAAACCGCCAGCGAGCTTGGCATCACGTCCTTTGCCCAGAGCCCCTACCTAAATGATCGCGACCTCCCGCCGGTGCAGGAACGCCTGCCGGACGATCCGGTGGTCATCCAGCCCTACCGGTCCATCGGCAAATACGGCGGGACCGCGCGGATTCCCATCTGGGACTCTTGGCAGTTCTTCAACTGGGAACATGCGCTGACGCTCTCGGCGGACATGCGCAACGTGCTGCCCAACCTGGCCGAGTCCTGGAGCTTGAGCGAGGATGGCCGCGTCACCACGGTCCGGCTGCGCCCCGGCGTCAAGTGGTCCGACGGCGAGCCGCTGACCGCGGACGACTTCTGGTTTCGCCTCGTGCACGTCTGGATGGATCCCGAGATGTCGCCGATCGTGTACCGCCTGGTGCAGGGCTGCGAGTTCGTGAAGATCGACGATTTGACCTTCGAGTACCGCTTCCCGGAACCGAACCCCATGTTCGCCAACTTCTTCGCCCAGTACGGCAGCCACTTCGTCGATCCCATGCACTTCTTCAAGCAGTACCACCCGGCCTTCCGGGACCGCGAGGAGCTTGCCGCGTTGGTGGAGGAGAAGGGATTCGTCACCTGGATGGCGATGTACGGGGCCTATCGGGGCTGGGGCAACGAGGAGGCGGTGAGGGTGCCGACCTTGCGGGCGTACAAGGTCGTGCAGCGGACGCCGACCAAGATGCGCTTGGAGCGCAACCCCTACTACTTCAAGATCGACCCGGCAGGGAACCAGTTGCCCTATATCGACGCCATCGACGCGATCATCCTGCTCGAGAACTCCCCGATGATCGCCTTCCAGGCGGCCACCGGACAGCTCGACTTCACGGCCTTCACGCTCAAGACGCAGGACATTCCGCTGCTCAAACTCGGCGAGGTGAAGGGCCTAAACAAGGTCCACATCTGGCATCGCGTCCACATCAGCGATGTCGCCATCCAGCCCAACTACAACTACGACGACCCGAAGTACCGCGATCTGCTCTGGGGCAAGGGCGAACGCCGGTTCATCCGGGCGCTGTCCCATGCCATCGACCGGGACCAGATGAACGAGGTGATCTACTTCGGACGCGGCGTGCCCAGCCAGGTGACGGCGCATCCGTCGAGCCGCTGGTACGAGGATCGCTTCGCGCAGGCGCACATCCGCTACGACCCGGACCATGCCCGCGCGCTGTTGGACGAACTGGGACTCCACGACACCGACGGCGATGGACTGCGGGAATACGCGGACGGCACGAGGCTCACGATTACCTTCGAGTACCTGGACTTCGAGACGCCCAAGGAAATCACCATGGAACTGGTGCGCGACTACTGGCGGGAAGTCGGCATCGACCTGCGCCTGAAGTCGGTGGAGCGGAGCCTGCAGTCGGAACGCGCCCAGGCCAACAAGATGCAGATGACGCTCTGGCACGCCGACAAGGTCACCGACATCCTGTTTCCGCTGGTGCCGGACTGGTTCTACCCCCACCGGTCGGGCTGGGACATCGCCATGTGGAACCACTGGGCCAGGTACTACCAGACTGACGGCGAGCTCGGCGAGCAGCCGCCGCCGCTGGTCAGAGAGCTACAGTACTGGGGCGACCAGTTGCGCGAAGCCACCACGGAAGCGCATCGGACGAAGGCGGCCAAGACGCTGCTTGAGGCCGCTGCCGAGAATCTGTGGACGATCGGTACGGTCGGGCAGGCGCCGCATCCGGTGGTCGTCTCGACGCGATTGAAGAACGTCACCGAGTCCGGCATTTGGGGCTGGGACAACCGTTGGACGTTGTCCTACCACCCGTCGACCTGGTACTTCGACGACGCCAATGCTCCCGTAGGGGACGCCCTTGTGGCGTCCCGGCGCGCCCAAAGGGCGCGATCGAGAATGCCTGACGGCATTCTCGGGCATGTGGCCGAGCCAAACAGGACATTCGATGCGGGCGACCACAACGCGCCCGCCAGGGCGCGCGGTCGCCCCTACGACCTGGGACGAACCGTAGGGGACGGGCTTGTCCCGTCCCGTGCCGAGTCAACGGGCGTACCAGACGCTGGCAACGACACCCTCGGCGAAAGGACTTCCCGGTGAGGTCGTACCTGATCTCCCGGCTACTGGGGATGATCCCGACGCTCGCCGTCATTTCCGTGATCATCTTCGTGGTGATCCAGCTTCCCCCCGGCGACATCGTCACCTCGATGCTAGACCGCCTGCAGGCGCAAGGGGTCGACACCACCGAGGAATACGTCCAGAACCTGCGTGCCCAGTACAACCTCGACAAGCCGTTGGTGCTGCAGTACTTCTACTGGGCGGGCAACCTGCTGACCGGCGACATGGGGTACTCGCACCTGTATTCCCGGCCGGTCAACGACCTGTTGTGGGAGCGGCTGGGCTACACGCTGTCGATAACGGTCTCCGCGCTGTTCTTCATGTGGATCGTCGCCTTGCCGATCGGCATCTATTCGGCGATCCGGCAGTACTCCATCGGCGACTACATCATGACCAGCGTCGCCCTGGTCGGCGTGGCGACGCCGCCGTTCATGGTGGCTTTGATCTTCATGCACATCGGCTTCGAATGGTTCGGGGTGAGTACCGGCGGCCTGTTCTCGCCCGAGTACGAAGACGCGCCTTGGAGCTGGGGCCGGGTGGTCGACCTCCTGAGCCATATCTGGATACCGATGATCATCGTCGGTCTCGGCTCGGCGGCGTTCACCATGCGGATCCTGCGTGCCAACCTGCTCGACGAACTGAACAAGCCCTACGTGGTCACGGCCCGCGCCAAGGGCGTGGGACCCGCAAAGCTCATCATCAAGTACCCCGTGCGGATCGCCATCAACCCCTTCATCAGCACGATCGGTTTCGTGCTGCCGAGCCTGATTTCCGGGGAGGCCATCGTGTCGCTGGTGATGGGGCTGCCGACCATCGGACCGTTGCTGCTGCAGGCGCTACTCAACCAGGACATGTTCCTGGCCGGCAGCCTCCTGATGTGGCTCGCGATCCTGACGGTGGTGGGCATCCTGCTGTCCGACATCCTGCTCGCCTGGCTCGACCCGCGAATTCGCTATGAGTGAGGCCGTGCTCAATCCCGTTGCGGAAGCTTCGATCAGCCGGGAGGAGACCGCGACGATATCGCCCAGGCGCCTGATCTGGCTCCGCTTCCGTCGCCATCGCCTGGCGTACTTCAGCGGCATCTTCCTGCTGCTGATGTACATCATCACGGGTTTCTGCGAGTTCGTCTCGCCCTACGGCACCACCACGCGCAACGACGACGCCATCAACGCGCCGCCGATGCGCGTTCACTTCTTCGACGCCGAAGGCAACTTCCACCTGCGACCCTTCGTCTACGCCTACCGGATGGAGGTCAACGAGGACACCTGGATGCGGGAGTACTCGGAGGACACCAGCCGGATGTTCCCGATCCGCTTCTTCGCCCGCGGCGAAGCCTACGTGATGTGGAACCTTTTCAGGTCCGACCGGCACCTGTTCACGACGGACGAGGGCGGCTACATCCACCTGTTCGGCACCGATCAGCTTGGGCGCGACATGTTCTCCCGGGTGTTCTACGGGGGACGCATTTCCATGTCCATCGGTCTGGTGGGCGTGGTGCTGACCCTGGTTCTCGGCATCTTCATCGGAGGCATCGCGGGCTACTTGGGCGGCATCGCGGACCGGGTCGTGAACAAGGCGATCGAAGTGCTCACGTCCATACCGGGACTGCCCCTCTGGATGGCGCTTTCCGCCGCGCTGCCCGCGCACTGGTCGCCCCTCCTTGTCTATTTCGGCATCACCATCATCCTGTCGCTTTTCGGATGGACGGGTCTCGCCCGTCAGGTCCGCGGCCGCTTCCTGTCGCTTCGGGAGGAGGAGTTCGTGATGGCGGCGCGACTCATCGGCGCCGACACGCCGCGGGTCATCACGAAACACATGCTGCCGAGCTTCTCGAGCCACATCATCGCCACGGCGACCTTGGCCGTGCCGGCGATGATCCTCGGCGAAACGGCCTTATCCTTCCTCGGCATTGGCCTGCGGCCACCGGTGGTTAGCTGGGGCGTGCTGCTTTTTCAGGCGCAGAACCCCTTGGTCATCGAGATGACGCCTTGGCAGATGCTGCCCGGACTGTTCGTCGTGCTGGTGGTGATGGCGTTCAACCTGCTCGGGGACGGCTTGCGGGATGCCGCAGACCCCTACAGCACGGCGGGCGCGAAATGACGGACACGGTTCTCAAGGTCCGCGATCTCGCGGTCGACTTCAAGACGGACTTGGGTACCACTCATGCCTTGGTGGACGTGGGCTTCGACATGCCGCGCGGCAAGGTGACCGCCATCGTCGGTGAGTCCGGGTCCGGCAAGTCGGTCACGGCCAACTGCATCATGCGCTTGATCCAGCCGCCCGGGCGGATCGTCGGCGGCACCGTCGACTTCTCGCCGATCCGAATGGATCCGTTCGAGATCACCTCCCTCGGCAAGCGCGACCCGAGGCTCCAGGAACTGCGCGGGGGTCTCATCAGCATGGTCTTCCAGGAGCCGATGACCGCCTTGTCGCCGGTCTACACGGTGGGCAATCAGGTCGCGGAGGCCATCCTCTGCCACCGCAAGGTCGGCCGCAAAGAGGCGTGGAAGGAAGCCGCGGAGATGCTGGAACGGGTTGGGATCGACGACATCGACCGGCGCATCCGCATGTATCCGTTCGAGTTCTCCGGGGGCATGCGGCAGCGCGTCGTGATTGCCATGGCGCTCGTATGCCATCCCGAAATACTGATTTGCGATGAACCGACGACAGCCCTCGACGTGACCATCCAGGCGGAGATCTTGACGCTCATCCGGGACCTGCAGCAGGAACTCAGCAACTCCGTCCTGTTCATCACCCACGACATTGGGGTCGTCGCCCAGTTGGCGGATCAGGTGGTGGTCATGTACCAGGGGAGGGTGCTGGAGATCGGCACGGTGCGCCAGGTCTTGAAGACGCCGATGCATCCCTACACCAAGGGGCTCTTGGCAGCAATCCCGGGGCTCGCGCCGAAAGGCGTGCCGCTTGCGACCATCGGCAGTGTGGTCGGCGATGCGGACATCGAGAAGCCCTATCCGTTGATCACGCTGCGCGACGGCCGGCAGGTGAGCCTGCCGCGAGACCAGGTACAAGGGGCCATCGCATGAGCGACGCCGCGGCCAACGGCTTGCTCCTCGAGGTCGAAGGCCTTTCCAAGCTATTCGACGGCGTTCCCGCCGTGGAGGACGTCTCCTTCGAGGTGCGTCGCTCGGAGACGCTGGGCATCGTCGGCGAGTCGGGATCGGGCAAGACCACCTTGGTCCGCGCCATCCTCCGGGCAATCGATCCCGACCGCGGGATCGTGCGCTTCAACAGTTCGACCGGTTGGGTCGAACTGCAAGACATGACCGCGAAGGAACTGATACCGCTGCGCCGCGAAATGCAGATGATCTTCCAGGATCCTTTCGCCTCGCTCAATCCGCGCATGACTGTCCGCGAGATCCTGGAGGAACCGCTGATCATCCATCGCGTCGGCAGCGGCACACAACGTCTCGAGGCGGTTCGGGACATGCTCGCCCACGTGCAGTTGGAGGAAGACTCGCTGACCCGCTATCCGCACGCCTTCTCGGGCGGGCAGCGACAGCGGATCGGCATCGCGCGGGCGTTGATCCTACGTCCGAACCTGGTCGTCTGCGACGAATCGGTGTCGGCCCTGGACGTGTCCGTGCAGGCGCAGATCATCAACCTCTTGGAAGAGCTTCAGAACGAACTGGGGCTCACGTACCTGTTCGTGGCCCACGACCTGAGCGTGGTTCAGCACATCTGCGACCGGGTTCTGGTGATGCATCGCGGCCAGGTGGTGGAAAGCGGCACCGTGGAGGAGATCTTCGAGACACCCAAGGAGCCCTACACGCGCCTGCTGCTGTCGGCGGTGCCGTCGCCGGACCCGGATGTGCCGCTCAAGCCCCTGGACCGACGCGAGCTTGGGCTCTAGCCTACCCACCTTGAACCCCCGGGCGCTGCTGCCCCTCGTGGTGCCGGTCGCGCTGGCGGTCTTGGTGATTGTTGTATTTCGCGACCCGACCTACCGATTTCCCGTGCTGGCGTTCCTGATGCCGATTTTCCTTCGTGGTGCTGCAACCGCTGCAGGCATCTATGACCGCAGGACGAGACCTTCCGTGACGGCACGGGTGTTCAGCACGTTCGGATTCGCGGGGTTCATCGTCGGGTGGCTGCTCACGTTCTCGGTGGTCGGTTTCGTCATCGCGGTGGGCGTGTTCGACGAGGAACCGTCGGGAGATCTACTCGAGCGGATCATGTTCGTCGCGGCGGCGGGGCTCACGCTGGCCGCTTGGTTCATATGGCCCTGGTATGCCCGGGAGGTGCTCGCCGATTGGCCTCGCCAGGATGTTCGGATCTGGACTTCGTCGGGAAACCGTTGGGACCGGGTGTTCACGGCTTGGCGTCTACAGCAGATGGCCGCGTCGGGTGCCATCCGTTGGCGCGGCTTCGGCGCGACGGCGCTGGTGGTGGCCTGCCTCGTGGTGTCGGCAGCCGTCGGCGCCAACGACGGCATCGTTGCGCGGCTCGCGGAAGTCGGTGCCCTGTTGTTGCTGCCTCCGGCCCACGTGATGATCGTTCTCGAAGCCCATGCGCTTTGCGCCCGTTGGACACAACGGGTGAACGCGCAATGAGTTCTGCCTGCCGGCGCCACTTGGCCAGCGTTGCCGCGCTGGCCGCATTGTCCGTCACGGCGCAGACGCCGGAGCAGACGGTCCTCCCGCCGCAGTGGTTCCAAGCGCCGCAGACCGCGAGCCAACTTGGCATCGCGAGCTTCTCGCAGAGTCCCTACCTGGACGGTCGAAATCTACCACCCGTCGAACAACGCCTCCCCGACGATCCCGTCGTGATCCAGCCCTACGAGTCCATCGGCGAGTACGGGGGCACGGCGCGCATCACGATCTGGGACACCTGGCAGTTCTTCAACTGGGAGCACGCGGTCACGATTTCGGCCGACATGCGCGGGGTGCTGCCCAACCTCGCGGAGTCCTTCGAGGTAAGCGAAGACGGGCGGACCACGACCATCCGGCTACGCCCCGGCACTAGGTGGTCGGACGGCACGCCGCTCACCGCCGACGACTTCATGTTCCGGTTCAACCACGTCTGGCTCGATCCGGAGATGTCGCCCATCGTCGACCGGATGGTGCAGGGCTGCGAATTCGTGAAGCTGGACGAGTTGACCTTCAGTTACGTCTTTCCCGAGCCGAATCCCTTGTTCATCAACCAGTTCGCGCAGTACGGCAGCCATTTCGCGGACCCGATGCATTTCTTCAAGGATTACCACCCCGCTTTCAGGGCCAAGGAGGAACTCGATGCGCTGGTCGAGGAAGAGGGGTTCGTGACCTGGATGGCGATGTACGGCTCGCTGCGCGGCTGGGGCAACGAAGACGCCGTGAAGGTACCGACGCTGCGGGCCTACAAGGTGATCCAGCGTACGCCGACGAAGATGCGCCTTGAACGCAATCCCTACTACTTCAAGATCGATCCGGCGGGCAACCAGTTGCCCTACATCGACGCCATCGACGCGATCATCCTGCTTGAGAACTCGCAGATGATCACTTTCCAGGCGGCCACCGGTCAGCTCGACTTCGCGGCGTTCACCCTCAAGACCCAGGATATCCCGCTATTGAAACTCGGCGAGGTGAAGGGCGTCAACAAGGTGCACATCTGGCACCGGCTGCACATCAGTGATGTCGCGCTGCAGGCGAACTACAACCACGACGATCCGAAGTACCGGGAACTCGTTTGGGGCAAGGGCGAACGACGTTTCATGCGGGCGCTGTCCCATGCCATCGACCGGGATCAAATGAACAAAACCATCTACTTCGGCCGCGGCATCCCGAGCCAGGTCACGGCGCATCCCACCAGCCGCTGGTACCAGGAAGAGTGGGCCAAAGCGCACATCCGATACGACCCGGACCACGCCCGGGCGTTGCTCGACGAACTCGGACTGCTAGACGTCGACGGCGACGGGCTGCGCGAATACCCCGACGGGTCGAAGCTGACGATCACCTTCGAGTACCTGGATTTCGAGACGCCGAAGACCATCACCATGGAACTGGTGCGCGACTATTGGCGTGAGGTAGGCGTCGACGTGCGGCTGAAGTCCGTCGAGCGAAGCCTGCAGTCGGAGCGCGCCCAGGCCAACAAGATGCAGATGACGCTCTGGCATGCCGACAAGGTGACGGACATCCTGTTTCCGGTGGTGCCGGATTGGTTCTATCCCTACCGCACGGGTTGGGAAATGTCCATGTGGAACCACTGGGCCCGGTACTACCAGACAGACGGCGAACTCGGCGAGGAGCCGCCGCCGGTTATCCGCGAACTGCAGTATTGGGGCGATGAACTGCGCCGCGCCACCACGGAGGAACGCCGGACCGAAGCCGCGCGGAGGTTGTTTCAGGCCCAGGCCGACAACCTCTGGACCATCGGCACGGTCGGGCAGGCGCCGCATCCGGTGGTGACGTCGACGCGTCTGAAGAACGTGCCGCCAACCGGCATCTGGGGCTGGGACAACCGCTGGACCTTGGCGTACCACCCGTCGACCTGGTACTTCGATGAGGAAGCGGCCAATGCCTCGATGGAGGGCGGAGACGACTAAGGCGCCGCCTGCTTTGATGTCATTGCCGAAATCTCCCTACCATGTAGGGCGTAATAGTCCCTGCCATTCTCGAATTTGTCGCGAATCAGGCCGCTAACTTCGAAATGCAAGGTAGGTGTAACCGTCACGTAGCCATGGTCGAACAGCGTGTGAATGTCTCGCCGCAGAAGAAGGCCGTTGTCGGCCCTATGCTTGCCACCGATGGAGTACGGGCGTATGTGAGCTGCTTCGAGTGCTGGCAATGTGCGCTCACGGGTCACTGCACAGCGCCTTCCATAGATATCCGCTATCAGCTCGCGGAATCCGCCCTGGCCTATCCGAGGCGCGATCAATTGAGGCGTTCCCATGGCTCTCCGCTCGCCCAACTCACTGGCGATATGTCAGTTCCGCCGGACCTCCCGGAATGGCCCGCGGTCCATCCGCGGTTCCTTGGGCAGTCCCAGCACCCGCTCGGCGATGATGTTGCGCTGGATCTCGTCGGTGCCGCCGGCAATGGAGACGGCGGGGACGGAGACCAGGATTTCGGCGATCAAGCCGTCCAAGGCACCGTCCGGGCCGGCCAGCATCGCGTCCGGTCCCGCGATCAGCGTGTGCACGTGGCAGGCCTGGCGCGCGACGTGGCTGGCGGCGAGTTTGCCGAGCGAGCCCTCAGGTCCTTGCGGCTGGCCCCGTTCTTGGGCGGCGCGGGCACGACGGGCGGTCCATTCGGCGGATCGCGCCATGACGAGCAACTTGGCGATTTCCTGGCGGACCACGGGATCGGCCATTCGACCCGTTGCATTGGCGCGTTCCACCACCAAGTCCGTACGACCGGCGCGCTGCGGATACCACTTGTAGGGTTCCATCACCGTCGCGATTTCCCGGCGTTCCTCCTCGTAGATCGAGCCCTCGAAGTCGTGTTCCCGGGTCTGACCGCGCAAGCCGTCGCCACCCCGTCGTTCGTGCGCGAGAGTGGTGATGGCGACCTGCCAGCCGGTGCCGATTTCGGACACGCGGTTCTCCGGCGGAATCACGGCGTCGGTGAAGAACACCTGGTTGAACGAAGCGTGCCCGTTCATCTGTTTCAATTGGTGGACATCGACGCCCTCTTGGCGCATGTCCAGGATGAAGTAGGTGAGTCCTTGGTGCTTGGGGACGTCCCAGTCGGTACGGGCGACGAGTAGACCGTAGTCGGCGTGGTGGGCGCTGGTGGTCCACACCTTCTGGCCGTTCACGATCCAGCGCTCGCCGTCGAAATCCGCACGCGTTGTGGCCCCCGCCAGGTCTGACCCGCTTCCGGGTTCACTGAACAGTTGGCACCAGGTGTCTTCGCCGGTGAGTATGCGGCGCAGAAACCGGGTTTTCTGGTCGTCGTTGCCGTGTTCGAGCAGCGTCGCGCCCGCGAGGATGCGGATGCCGGTCTTGGCGGCACCCACCGCGCCGATGCGTGCGAATTCCTCTTCGACGACCGGCGCGAGGGCTTGCGGGAGGTCGCGACCGAACCACTCGGTAGGCCAGGTTGGCATTCCCCATCCGGAGTCTGCGAGCCTGCCGCGCCAGGCGACGAGACTGGCGTTGGGATTCCAGTTGGATTCGAGCCAGCTACGTACTTCGCGGCGAACGGCGCTTGCCTCGGCGCTATCGGGCAGCTTGGCAGGGGCCGTGGACGGTCCGGTTGTTGCGGTTGGCCGTGGTGTCTGCCAATAGCGCATTACCTTCTCGCGGTGCTTGCCCGGGTCGCCCAGGAAGACCTCGGAACTCTTGGCGCGCTTGTAGAAAAGGTGGGTGTCGTTTTCCCATGTGAAGCCGATGCCGCCGTGGATCTGGATGCAATCTTTCGCCGCCTGCATGTAGGCATCGGACGCTGCGGACTTGGCGAGGCTGGCCAGCGCCGGGAGGCCGTCGTCGTTCTCGGCGGCGGCGTTGGCGGCTTCGTAGGCCGCCGACTTGGCGAGTTCGACGGTGAGCGTAAGGTCCGCCAGGCGATGCTTGACGGCTTGGAACGAACCAATGGCACGGCCGAACTGGACACGCTCCTGGGCGTAGGCGATCGCGGTTTCCAGAACGCGAGCGGCGCCCCCGACCATTTCGTTGGCCAATGCCGCAGCGGCGAGGTCGAGGGTGCGCGCAAGCGCAGTGCCCGCTTCGCCTCGGCGGCCCACCAAGCGGCCGGAGGTGCCAGCGAAGGCGATTCGGGCGAGCTTGCGGGTGGGGTCCAATGCCTCGAGACGCGAACGCGTGACGCCCTCGACGGCGGGATCGACGGCATACAACGAGAGTCCATCGAGGCCGCTGGCGCCCGGTTCGCGAGCGACGACGAGGAGAAGGTCGGCGAGGCAGCCATCCACGACGTGGCTCTTGACGCCGTCCAGGCGGCCATCGTTCGCAACGAGTCCAACGGCGTCGAGGTCCCAGCCCGCGTCCGGCTCGACGAACGCCAAGGTAGCCAGCCGGTCACCCGAGGCGAGGTCTGGCAGTAGTTCCACTCGGTCGTCTTCGCTACCTGCTTCCAGTATCGCCGTGGCGGCGACAACGCTCGAGTAGTAGGGGCCGCAGTAGAGCGCTCGGCCCATTTCCTCCAAGACAACGGCGAGTTCCGCGAAGGAGAACCCTTGGCCGCCGTAGGCCTCGGGGACGTGGACCCCGGCTAGCGCCAGGTCGTGGCACAGCTGGCGCCATACCTCCGGGTCGTAGCCGGGGTGGGTCTCCATCAGCCGGCGGACCTCGGCCATCGGTGAGCGCTCGGCGAGGAACCGCCGGACGGCCTCTCTCAGTTGCTCCTGTTCCTCGGTGAAACCGAAACGCACGGGGTCTATCCGGCGGAGCGCTTCTTCGGCAGATCCACGAATTCGCCGGGACGGTTCTGCGCCTTGGCGAGCATGGCTTCCTGCATCTCGGCCCCTTGCAGGAACGAGGCGTTCCAGATGGCGATGTAGTCGAGGCTGTCCGCGGTCGAGTGGTCGCGGGCGTAGTTGATCATCCGCTTGCAGCCGTAGACGGCGAGCGGCGGTTTGCTCGCGATCTCCCGGGCGACGGCGAAGACGTCTTCGAGCATGGCGTCCTGATCCGCGTAGACCCGGTTGACCAGACCCGCCTCCTTGGCTTCGGCGGCCGACATCCGCCGACCGGTGTAGGCGAGTTCGCGCACGATGCCTTCGGGTATGAGTTTGCACAGACGCGGGAACGTGCCGACGTCGGCGGTCATGCCGACGTTGATCTCGAAGATGGTGAAGTAGGCATCTTCGGTGGCGTAGCGCATGTCGCAGGCGGAGACCATGTCGACGCCGCCGCCGATGCAGCCGCCCTGGACAGCTGCGAGAACCGGAATCCGGCATTCCTCGAGGCAGCTCAGGCTACGCTGCATGTGCAATGCGCCGTCGTAGAAGCTCGCGCCGTGGCGAATTCGCGCGGTCCTCGCCGTCGCCTGGTCCTGGACTGCCCCGCCGCCAAACGATGCGAGGTCCATCCCCGCGCAGAAGTGGGGTCCGGTCGACGAGATGACGATGGCGCGTGCCTTGGCATAGCCATCGATGCCCTCGACGATGGCGGGAAGGTCGCGCCAGAACGCCGGAATCATGCTGTTGCGCTTGTCAGGCCGCGTTAGAACGATATGTGCGATCTGATCTTTAATGGTGACGCTGAAGCTCTCGTAGTCCATTGGGTCCTTTTCCGTGATTGTCCAAGCGAATGGTTACACAATTCGCCATGTCGGCGGCTATTGGCCCTCCTTGGCTGCCCGGCGCACGTGGCCGGAGTTCCAGTTCCAGGCAACCAATCCCACGCCCACGTTGCTGACCGCCGTGGCGATGAAGATCCCGATGTAACCGAAGAAGACATCCCCCAGAACGGCCAGGGGTACGTACACCACCAGTGTTCGCAGGAGGGAGATCACAACCGAGGGAAAAGGCCTGCCCAAGGCGTTGAAGGACGAACTCGCGATCTGGGTCATGCCCATGAAGCCGATGCTCAAGGGAATGATCAGGAAGAACCACACGGCGACATCCACGACGACCGGGTCCGTGCTGATCCACGTCGTCACCACCCACTCGCCGCAGGTCACCATGACGACGAAGGTGAGGACGCCCCAACACAGCGCGAAGTTGTTGGTGAGCTTCAACGCGCGCCGGACACGGTTGACGAGCCCTGCACCCCAATTCTGGCCGACGAACGGCTCTACCGAGGAGGATGCCGACCAGAGGATCATGTGAGCGAGCATCTCGACCCGTGAAGCGACGTTGTAGCCGGCGACCACGGCGTCGCCGTGTGCAGACAGCAGCCGCGTGATGATGAACATGGACACCGGCATCACCAGGCCGCTGCCGATTGCCGGTCCGCCGACGTGCATGATGGCGAGCCACGACTTGCCCAAACCCCGCAACGTCCACCGAAACAGGTGTTGGCGCGCAATCAGGACCGCATAGGCAACGCTGCCCAGCGCCCGCGAGATCACGTAGGCCCACGCTGCGCCGGCGATGCCTAGCTCCGGTGTGCCGAGCCAGCCGAAAACGAGGATTGGACATAGCACGATCTGTCCCACGGAGCCGACGGCCATGATCAGGCCGGGACTCGCGGCATTGCCCGTTGCGCGGAGCAGCATCGAACCGACGATGGACGTCATGAACAGCGGGAAGCCAATGGCGAACACGGTGAGATAGTCCGTCGCCATCTGCCGGACTTCGCCCGTGGCGCCGAGGAGGCCGACGATGTGGCCGGCAGATGCGGCGAACATCGCCGACACTAGGACGCCGACAAGCAGCGCCAGCAGGTGGGCGTGGGTGACGATCGCTGCAACCCGGGTCCTCTCGCCGGCGCCGAACGCCCGGGCGGTGACGGATGAAGCGCCGGTGCCGATTCCGCCAGCGAACGAATACAGGGTGATCGTGGTGGGAAAGGCGTAGCCCAGCGCCGCGAGCGCATTGGTGCCGATCCAGCCGAGCACGACGGTCTCGGCGATCTGCGCGCCCAGCATGCTCACCGAACCGAGGGCCATGAACGAGCCCAGTCGGACCAGGTGCCGACCGACGGACCCGCTGGTGAATCCGCCCGCGATTCGAGCGGGTCTGCGGCCTAGATCGCCACGGTACGGGGTGTCGGCCGAGGTGCGGGTAGAGCCCTCCGTGGCAGCGGTTTTCAGATGGGTTCTCCGTTACGCCGAGTACTCGAAGTAGGCGTTCGAGACAACGACGCGATCCTCCACCGTCGCTTCGAAGACCGCCCGCCCGTCGTCGTCGTGCCAGGCGCGGACCTCGAGCTCGTCCCTTGGGTACACCGGTGCGGAGAAGCGCACCTTGATCTTCCTGAACCGCGCCGGGTCGCCGTCAGCGAGGATGTGGAGCAGCAGCTGCGCGCAATGGCCGAACGTACACAGCCCGTGCAGGATGGGTTCGCGGAAGCCACCGAAGCGGGCTGCGGCCGGATCTATGTGCAGCGGGTTGTAGTCGCCCGACAGGCGGTAGATCTCCGCTTGGTTGTGAGGGATCCATTGCGCTATGGCGGCGTCGGGCTCCCGCGCGGGGACGGCGATCTTCTGCGAGTAGGTCTGACCCGATCCCTCGAAGGGCTCGATGTCGCCGAGTTCCTTCACACCGCGCCGGAACGAGCCGTTGACCATCTTGACGTAGACGTCGCCGTCCGCGCCCGTGACGTTGCTCTCGTATTCAACGAAGCCGTTGCCACGTCCTCGGGGGTGAATGCCGACGACTCGGGACCGGACGAACACCGAGCCGGACAGCGGAAGGGGCTTCAGGAGTTCCAGGTAGCGCTCGGCGTCGATGTTCAGCGGACCGGGGGAATTGGGCACCAGGCTTGTATCCAAGGGTGCCCCGGCGCCGCCCCAACGGATGGAGAACGTGGGGAAGACCGCGAACTCCGGGTGGCGCTCGTAGACGAAGCGGAGGTCGCTCGTACCGATGCCCACGGCGTAGAGCAGCACATCCCGCTGGTCGTAGGAGATCTCCACCGCTTGGCCCCAGGGTCCGGGTTCGCCGCCCGGCAGGGCTTCGGTTGCGCGGTAGGTCGCCATGGGACACGTCCAGGTTGCCGAAACGAACCATGTTACGCCGCAGGGGCGATGCTTGTCGTCGCCCGCGTTCGACGAACGGGTCAGAGCCCCAAGACCGTCCTCGCAAGGCTGCCCGTGTCGTCGTCCGTGGCGTAACGCCACGGCGTCGGTTCGTCACGACGGCACGCCACGAGGGCCCCTACAACGCGCCGACTGCCGCTGCCAAGCCCTCGACCGTTCGCCGGTATTCGTCGCTGTCCGCGTAACGCCCGCCAAGGACGAAACGCGCAGCCCCCGCCTCGCGGAAGTCGTTCAATGCTTGCGCGGCAGCGCCCCGGTCGCGCAACGGCAATCCCCCCATGACGACGATCTCGCCGAGGGGTTTCCCGGCGGCGTCGCAGACTTCGGCGTATTCCGCGCGGGCCTTGGGCAACCGTTCGGGGGTCATGCCCACCGGCAGCCAGCCGTCGCCGAACTTCGCGGCACGCTTCAGCGCATGCGGGGGCGAACCGCCGACGTAGATCGGTGGCCGGACCGGACGCGGCCGGAACAGGAAGGTCTGCCCGTTGGCCGTGACCTCGTCGTTGTCGAAACACGCCCGGATGAACGCCAGGGCGTCGTCGGCGAGCCGACCGCGACGGTGGCGATCCACGCCGAGCGCGCGGAATTCAGGATCCATCCAGCCGATTCCCGCCCCGAACAGCAATCGCCCGCCCGAGAGTTCCTGGATGCTCGCGAGCTGCTTGGCCGTGGGCACGGGTGGTCGGTAGGGCAGAATCAGGACACCGACGCCGAGCCGGATGCGCGTGGTGATCCCGGCGAGCCATGCGAGGGAAACCAGGGGATCCACGTATCGCCCGTTGGAGCCTTCCGCGTTGCCGGGTGGGATGGCGATGTGGTCGACCACCCAGATTGATTCCAGGCCAGCCTGTTCGGCGGCCAGGGCGCAAACGGACATCGTTCCGGGCGTCGATTGATCGCCCATGTTCCGCAGGGTTGTTCCGACGTGCATGCGGGTCTGCCGGATTATTGCCTGAGTGCGGCCATCAGGCCGAGCAGGTCGCAAACCCGGTTGGCATAGCCCCACTCGTTGTCGTACCAGGACAGCACCTTGAGGAAGCGACGGTCGGTGACCTGGGTAAACGATGCGTCGAATATGGAGGAATGCGGATTGCCGATGACGTCTGACGAGACCACGGGTTCCGTGGTGAATTCCAGGACGTTGCGCATCCGATCCGTCGCCGCAGCGTCCCGCATCGCGTCGTTTACGGCCGCGACGGACACGGGCTGCTCGGTCTCGACGAACAGGTCGACCACAGAACCGTCGGGAACGGGGACCCGGGACGCAATGCCGTCCAACCGGCCTTTCAGCTCGGGCAGAACCTCGCCCACGGCCTTGGCGGCACCCGTGGACGTCGGAATGATGTTCTCGGCTGCCGCCCGGCTGCGCCGCTTGTCGGAATGGGGAACGTCGGCGAGGCTCTGGTCGTTGGTGTAGGCGTGCACGGTATTGATGATGCCCTCGCGAATCCCGAACGTGTCGTGGATCACCTTGGCCACCGGGGCCAAGCAGTTGGTCGTGCAACTAGCGTTTGAGATCAACAGGTGTTCAGGTCCGAGGCCATCGTCGTTGACGCCGATGACCACCGTGTAGTCGATGGGGTCGCCCGCCGGCACCGTGAGCAACGTCCGTCCGGCACCGGCCTGCAGGTGCTTCTCGATCTGATTCCGGGTTCGAAAGACGCCGGTCGACTCGACCACCGCGTCCACGTCGAGGGACGCCCAGGGCAGATTGGCGGGGTCGCGCTCGCTGACCATTCGAACCCGGCTTCGGGAGGTGACCAATTCGTCGTCCTGGATGTCGACGCCGCCTTCGAAACGGCCCATGACGGTGTCATAGGTGAGAAGGTAGGCAAGCGTGCCGTGGTCGAACAGATCGTTGATTGCCACGATCTCTATATCGCGGGACGCCTCGGCGATTCGAAACACGGCGCGGCCGATGCGCCCGAAGCCGTTGATTGCCACTCGCATCAAGTAGCTCCCGTTGTCGCTTGTGTCTCGTCGAGCGCGGCGTAGTGGGCGGCGACATCGAGAATGCGGCTGGCGTGGCCGAGGATCTCGTGCCATGCCAGCAACTTCATGAGCTTGTCGCCGGCCATGAGTGTGCCTTGAAGGTCGACCAGAATGGACTGCGAGAAGCCGCGGACGTCGGAGGAGACGATCGGATCGTGGGTGACTGCGATCAAGTCCGGCTCGGCTTGGGCGGCTGCGATGAAGAATTCGTTGATCACGGCGGCATCCATGCCGGCGTCCTCGAAGGCGAGGGTGACATCGAGCAGCGAACCGACCGCCACCGGCACGTTCAGCGCGAATCCGCTAACCTTGCCTTTGACGCTCGGCAGCGCCTGCTCGACCCAATGCGGCGCCGGCGTCGTGTTGGGGATGATGTTGCCGGCGGCCGCCCGGCTTCGGCGGTAGTCGGGCCCGGCATGGTCGTAGAGGCTCTGGTCGCGCGTATAGGCGTGCACCGAAGTCATCGTGGCGTGCGCAATCGGTCTGGCTGCGGTGACGACCCGCAGCGCCAGGGCCATGGCGGTGGTGGACGCAGATCCGGCGGAAACGATGCGATCGCCGGAATCGGCGTTCGCCTGGTTCACGCCGTAGAGCACGACCCGGTCGAGCTCCCCTTCGGGCAACGAGGACGTCACCACGCGTCTTGCGCCGTTGTCGAGATGGGGGGTGAGCGCGGTCCGCGAGCGGTAGCGGCCGGTGGCGTCGATGACGACGTCGACACCGAGCAAATCCCAGGGAATCTCCCCGGGTCGCTCGGTCGACATGAGTCGCGTCCTCTGGGTCGTGGTGCCATCGCTCGCAACCAGGTGGTTGCCGGTCAGAGCGACGCCGCCATCCCGGCCGATCGACTTCGACAACAGGTGATGCAGTATGTCCGGCTGCCCGATGTCCGCTATCGCGACCGTGTCGAACCGGTCGTCGTTCAAGGCGAGGCGATAGATCTGGCGGCCGACCTGGCCGAAACCCATCAGACCGATGCGTAGTGCGTTCAAACTCGAAACCGGCGAAACCCCGTAGCATTGGCAATCATCGCACGGATGACGGCGCAGGTCGCAACTAGCCGTCCCGCAGGGAGACCCTGAATGACCGACTACCGATCGAGAGTGCCCTTCTTTGCGTTTCCCGACACGCTGGCCGAGCAGGAAGCCGTGCTGGCATCGCATCCGATGACGGAACGGCTTGCCCGGTCCCGCGCTTTCCTAGCCGGGCACCGGCATCGACCCGTCTATCACTACGTCAACCCGGAGGGCACGCTCAACGACCCCAACGGGTTGTGTCGCTGGCAGGGCCGGTGGCACCTGTTCTACCAGGCCTACCCGCCGGAGGATCCCCGCCAGCATTGGGGCCACGCGGTGAGCGAAGACCTCATCCATTGGCGCGATCTGCCGTATTGCATCTACCCGGACCCCGAGCAGTGCTGCTTTTCCGGTGCAACGCTTGTGGAGGAGGACCGCGTGATCGCGATGTATCACGGCACCAAGGCAGGCAACATGGTGGCGGTCTCGAATGACCCGCTACTGCTCAATTGGACGAAGCTGACCGGCGGCCCGGTGATCCCGATGGCCGGACCCGGCGATCCGCCGCTGCCGTATCGCGTGTTCGATCCGTGCGTGTGGAAGCAAGGGGACAGCTACTATTCGCTCTCGGCGGGACAGATCCCCGAAGGGCCGGCAGGTTTGCCCGTAGCGGCGGACTTCCTGTTCCGCTCCGACGACCTCGTGCAATGGAAGTACCTGCACCCGTTCACCGAGGACGACCGGTTCACGCTGGTGGGCGACGACGGTGCCTGCCCGTACTTCTGGCCCATCGGCGATAGGCACATCCTGCTCTTCTTCAGCCATGTGAGCGGTGGCCAGTACCTGCTCGGGGACTACGACACGAACCGTCAGAAACTCGTCGTGACCGGGGCGGGGAAGTTCAACATGGGCCCGGTCAAGCCGAGCGGCGTCCACGCGCCTTCCGCCACGCCCGACGGGCGCGACGTCGTGGTCGTGTTCAATATGAACCCGGGCAAGCCGTCGGCGGGTTGGAACCAGATCATGAGCCTGCCACGCCGCCTGTCGTTGGGTGAAGACGACGAACTCCGTCAGGAGCCAATCGAGGCGGTCGCTTCCTGCCGAACTTCGCGATTGGGTGGCGAACCGATGACACTTCGAGCGAACAGCGAGGTGGTGTTGGACAACCTATGCGGCGACGCATTGGAAATCCGGGCGGTGATTGCGCCGAGCGCGGCTTCCATGGTGGAACTCAACGTGCTGCGTTCGCCGAATCGGGAGGAGTTCACGCGCATCGCCTTCTACCGGGACCGGGGCTATCGGGACCGCGTGTTGCGGCGGCTCCCCGTCGGGAGCCTGGTGACCCTGGATACGTCCTACTCGTCGGGTGCGCCGGACGTCCATTCGCGAGCCCCCGAAACCGCCCACTTGCGCTTGAGCCCCGACGAGCCGCTCGAACTACGGGTGTTCGTCGACAAGAGCATCGTCGAGGTATTCGTGAACGCCAAGCAGTGCGTCGCGGCCCGGGTCTACCCGGACCGGGCCGACAGCAAGGGCATCTCGTTCCGTTCGCAGGGAAGGCCGAGCGAGGTCACGGCACTCGATGTCTGGGAAATGGGGACGATCTACTAGCTCGATGCGGTCGAGGTGCCGCCGATATTCGCCGCCAGGAACTCGAGAATCCGCTCGTAGAGCAAGCGCCGGCCTTCGTTGCCGCCGAAACCATGGGCCTGTTCGGTCTCGTAGAGCCATTCGGGTTCGTTGCCTGCTTCGCGAAGCGCCGCCCGTAGACGTTGTGCGTGTTGCGGCGGCGCACGGCGGTCGCCCCCGCCGTGGACCAAGAGGACGCGGGCCTTGATGCGATCGGCCAGGTACACCGGCGAACGGGCTCGGAGCTTCTCGTCATCGTCCCCCACGGCCTGGCGCAGGTAGGCGATGCCTGCGCGGCGCTGCCTTATGTCGCCCGACTTCTCGAGCAGGGTGAGATCGTAGATGCCGGCCCCGCCCACCGCGCACCGGTAGAGATCGGGTTCGAGCGCGGCGCCCATGAGCGCGGAATAGGCCCCGTAGCTGTTGCCGTAGGCGCAGATCCTGTCGGCATCCGCAATGCCCTCCTGCACGGCCCACCGGACGGCATCGATGACATCGTGTTCGATCAGCCTTCCCCATTCGCCGAATCCGGCCCGCTCGTACGGAATGCCGTAGCAACATGAGCCGCGGTAGTTGACCTGCAGCACGTGATAGCCGCGACTGGCAAGGAGTTGGACGTCCGCGTTGAAACCCCAGTAGTCGCGAACCTGGTGTGGGCCGCCGTGGATGTAGACCACCATCGGGCCGGGCTTCGGAGTGTCCGGTGCGCTCGTCACGTAACCGTACACCTTGGTTCCGTCGCGTGCGCCGAACTCGACGGGCTGCATAGGGCTCAAGGCTTCCTGCGGTAGGCGGGGCCGCCGGGCCATGAGCATGTCGACCTGTCCTGCAGCGGCGTCGACGAGCATGTAGTCGCCGGGCCGGCGATCCCCCGACACGACGGCCACCAACTTCGAGTGATCGCGCGTGAAACTGGTGAAGGTGACCGTGTCGTCCGGGAACATCTTCGCCAGCGCCGCGTGCTGCCGAGCAAGCGGATGCCGCCGGCTGACGTACATGATCTTCGGATAGTCGGGATCGAAACGTACTCCCCAAAGGTTGCGCCGACCGAAGTCGTAGTACAGCGAGGTCACGTCAACTTGCGGGTGCCGCAGGAGAACCTGATGGGTGTCGGTTGCGACATCGAAGAGGCCGAGGCCCGTGGTCGCAGCATCGCGGCTATCCAAGGTCAGGAACGTGCCGGGCCTGGGCCCGAACCGTGCGGGTACCCAGCCGTGTCCAAGCGGGTCGTGGCGTCCGACCGGCCGCCATTTCTGACCCTCCCGGTAGTGAACCTCGATGCGGGCGTTTTCGTTCTCGCCGGTTCCGATGACCACCTTGCCCTCGGCGTCGGGAACGAAAGAACCGTACGGGGCCGGGCCGCTCGCGACGCGGCGCATGGACTTCGACTTGAGGTTCAACAGGTGCGCCTGGGCAAAGCGGTTGGGCGAAGCGGAGACGAGGACGTGTTCGGGGTCGTCCGGCAGGATGTCGATCACACTGCCGCCACCCACCCGTTCGGTCTCGCCGGTTTCGGCGTGCACGGTCATCAGTTCCAGGGTGAGCCCCATGATGTCGAGCGTGAGTGCCTGGCGCATGGGCGAAACCAGCAGGAGGTCGTCCGTCGCCCAGTAGATTCGAGCGATCTCGCGCTCCGTTCCCATCGGGAAGTTCACCTTCACCTCGCGCTCGGGGAGCGTTATGACCTGGAACGCGGCTTCGTCGCCTTGACGGATGCTGGCGGCCAGGTAACGGCCGGTGGGAGAGATCGAGACTGTCGCGACTTCGGCCCGGTCGGTGAACAGCGCGATGGGCGGAGGTTCGGCCTGGGCAGGTTCAGCGCTGCCCGCGAGAAGGGTCAAGGCGACCGCCCAGGCGGTCGCCTTGCTTTGCTTGCCGCCGCCGGGCGTGCTAGCGGTCATCGGACGTGAGCACAAGGGTCCCCGTCGTCGATAGTGTGCCGCCGGTTCCGTTGACGACGCATGTCGTGGCTTGGGTCTGTTTGCCCTCGATGCCGTTGACGCCGTCTTCCGCGGTGCGCGATAGCTGCCGGAAGGCCTCCACCAGCAGTTGCATGCCGTACATGCCGGAATGGTTGAACGACAATCCGCCGCCGTTCGTGTTGATCGGCACCCTGCCGCCCGGCGCGGCGTGGCCGTCTTTCCACAGCGTATAGCCCTTGCCTCGGGGAGCGAGGCCCAGCATTTCGGCGGTGATCCCCGCAGTGATCGTGAACGAGTCGTAGATCATCGCCATCTCCATGTCCTGCGGCCCGAGACCCGCCATCTTGTAGGCGGTGGCCGACGAACGGGATGCGGAGGTCGCCGTGAAGTCCTCCATCTCCAGGATGTTCTGGTGACCCATGGACTCGCCGGCGCCGGTGACCCACACCGGGTTGGTGCGGAGGCTGCGTGCGATCTCCGGCCGGGCGACGATGACCGCGCCGCCGTGGTCGGAGACCAGGCAGCAGTGGTAGAGCGTCAGGGGCCAGGCGATGATGCGGGCGTCCAGCACGTCCTGGACGGTGATGGGTCCGCCGAAGGGGCTCTGCTTCTTGCCGTACATGACGGCCCGGGGGTTCAGTTGCGCCCAGTCCCGGGTGACAACGGAGATGTGCGCGAAGTCCTCCTGGCTGGTACCGAACTGGTGGAAATGCCGCACCATGGCGTGGGCGTATTGGGACGGCGCGCCGAAGGTGCCGTACGCTGCCGTCATCTCCGCACCCGGGCTGACTTGGCCGCGACCGCCACCGCCGCCGCCACCGCCGCGGTAGGACCAGCCGGCCTCGCCGTGGCTCACGAGGGCGATGTCGATGATGCCGGCGTGGATGGCCGCCAGGGCGTGGTGGACATGGATCTGGAAGGAGCAGCCGCCGACCGACGTGGTGTCGAGGTAGCGGGGTTTCAAGCCGAGGTGTTCCGCCAACTCCCCGGACCATCCGGCGGAAAAGATCCCCTGGATATCCGAGATGGGAATGCCGGTCTGAACGCTGACGTTCTTGATGGCCTGGATATGGTGCTGAAGCGACGTCACCTTGTGGCCCGTCAAGTCTTCGGGATAGCCGATGACGTCGGACTCCGCCGCACCGACGATCGCTGCTGCATTGCTTAGGTTTGCTGCACCCATGACTATTCCCCCGACTCGTCTGCGACCCGCCAGAACGGAATGAAGGTGTCGTCGTTGGCTTGTTCGAACTCGACCTCGACCCTGGTGCCGATCTTGATTTCCTCCGGCTTCGTAGGGTCGACGCCGCGCAGCACGGTCATCATGCGGTCCCCTTCGTCGAGGTCGATGTAGGCCGTTACGTAGGGAACCTCCTCCGCCCAGCCGCCGAACGCTCGGTGCTGGACGGCGAATGTATGCAGCCGGCCCCTGCCGCTACCCTCGATCCACTCGAGGTTCGTCGAGTGGCAGGAAGGGCAGATCAAGCGCGGGTACCAGTGCACGCGGTTGCAGTCGCGGCATCGGGGCAGCATCAGCTTGCCGGCCCTGGTTCCTTCCCAGAACGGTTTGGTGTGTTGCCCCCGGGGTGGGATGGGTTTGTTGTAGGCCACGGTGTCTCCGCTTACTCTCCTCGTCGGTCAAGCGGCTTAACTTATCACGGCAAGCTGCGGCGGGGGTGAAGGGGCCGTTCGTGTTCGGAATGGACGCATTCGCAACGCTGCGGAGTCGCCGTCGTGTAGGCCATCAGCCCCGCGACGTGTAGGAAAACCGCTGTTGTTTGAACCCCGCGCCACCATTAGAATCCGCGCTCAATGGCAGTCTCGCGCGGTTTTCGGGCGAGACGCGATGGAAAATGAACCGGCGGTCGCTAGCGTCCACCGGCTAAGGAGACGCCTATCAAGAGATCGAGTCCGAAAGCGCAGACAGGCGAACGCGCCGTCCTGAACGAGGACATCCGTGCGCTTCGTGTGCGCTTGATCGGTTCCGATGGCGCCCAGGTTGGGATCGTTCCACGGGAAGACGCGTTGAGCGAAGCCCGTGCAGAGAGTCTGGACCTAGTGCTGATCGCCCCCAACGCCGACCCGCCGGTCGTGAAGGTGATGGACTACGGCAAGCATCTGTTCGAGCAGAAGAAGGCCAAGGCGGCGCAACGCAAACGGCAAAAGCAGATCCACGTCAAGGAGATGAAGTTTCGGCCGGGAACCGAGGAAGGCGACTACCAGGTCAAGTTGCGAAATCTAGAGCGATTCCTCGAAAACGGCGACAAGGCCAAGGTCAGCATGCGCTTCAAGGGCCGGGAGCGCGACCATCCGGAGATCGGCTTGGACGTGCTGAAGCGGATCGAGGTCGATCTCGATGAACTGGCGAGCGTGGAAACGGAACCGAAGTTCGATGGACCTCGCCAGATGACCATGGTGTTGACCCCGAAGAAGCGGCGCAAGTAACGCCAATAGCCGCGCCGCCGATCTCAAGGCGCTAACGTAAAGACAAACTCCCGGGAGTCCCCTTAAGGGTCTCCGCAGGACAACTAGGACAACTCATGCCGAAATTGAAGACCAATCGCGGTGCCGCAAAGCGTTTCCGCCGCACCGCCAAGGGGTTCAAGCACAAGCGGAGCAACAAGAGCCACATCCTCACCAAGATGGCGCCGAAGCACAAGCGCCAGCTTAGGGGCTTCGCAGACGTGTCCGCCGCCGATACCGCAGCGGTGAAACGCATGGTGCCCAAGAAGGGGCGCTAGTCGGCAAGAAGCTTCGGAAAGTTCAACACGGAAAGAACTCAAGACATGCCAAGAGCCAGAAACAGCGTCGCGTCCAGGGCGCGGCGAAAGAAGGTCTTGAAGGCCGCCAAGGGCTACTACGGCGCGCGCAGCCGATCCTTCAAGGTGGCAAAGCAGGCGGTCATCAAGGCCGGCCAGTACGCCTATCGCGACCGCCGCCAGCGCAAGCGTCAGTTCCGTGCGTTGTGGATCGTGCGCATCAACGCCGAAGCCCGCCGGCATGGCCTGTCCTACAGCCGCTTCGTTGCGGGCCTGAAACGGGCGTCCATCGACGTGGACCGGCGCGTGCTTGCCGACCTAGCCATTCACGAGCAGGAGGCGTTTGCCGTCCTGGCCCAAAAGGCGAAAGCGGCGCTCGCTTGACCCCTAGGCCGGGACCGGTACCCCGTCGCACCCGGCAATCGCACGACATGAACGTTGATGGCATTGAGAGGGCCGCGTTGGCGGCCGTTGACGCGGCGACGGACGAACAATCCCTTGACGATGCCCGCGTTCGCTACCTCGGCAGAAGAGGCGAACTAACCGTATTGCTCCGATCCCTCGGTGGCATGGATGCGGCCGAACGCCCCGCTGCGGGTGCCCGCATCAACGCCGCCAAGGATCGGCTCCAAGGAGCCATCGAGCGACGCAAGGGAGCATTGGCCGCCGAGCAACTGGAACGCGAACTCGCCGAGGAGGCGATTGACGTGACCCTGCCGGGTCGATCTCGGCGCGGGGGCAGCCTGCATCCCATCACCATGACCTTCCGGCGCATCGAGCGCATCTTCGAAGCCGCAGGCTACGACGTCGTGTCGGGTCCCGAGATCGAGGACGAGTACCACAACTTCGAGGCCCTGAACATACCCGCCGACCACCCGGCGCGCGCCATGCACGACACCCTCTACCTCGACAACGGCTTGCTGTTGCGCACCCACACATCCCCGGTGCAGATTCGCACGATGGAGGCCCGTCCCCCGCCGATTCGGGTGATCTGCCCGGGCCGGGTCTACCGAAAGGACAACATGGACGCGAGCCACAGCCCCATGTTCCATCAGGTGGAAGGCTTGGTGGTCGACGAGGGCATCGCCTTCGCGGATCTCAAGGGCGCGGTGGTCGACTTCGTGCACGGCTTCTTCGAACAGGATCTCGGCGTTCGTTTCCGGCCTTCCTACTTTCCGTTCACCGAACCGTCCGCCGAGGTCGACGTGCAATGCGTGCACTGCCTCGGCGACGGCTGCCAGGCGTGCGCACAGAGCGGCTGGACGGAGGTCTTGGGTTGCGGGATGGTACATCCCAATGTCCTCGCCAACGTCGGGATCGACACCGAGCGCTACACGGGCTTCGCCTTCGGCTTCGGTGTGGATCGCTTCGCCACCCTGTTCTACGAGATCGACGACATGCGGGCGCTGTTCGACAACGAACTGCGCTTCCTCACGCAGTTCGCATGAAATACAGCGAACAGTGGCTCAAGGAGTGGGTGCCCATCACGGTTTCCACCGCGGAACTGTGCGATCAACTCACCAATGCGGGGCTGGAGGTGGACGGCACGGAAGGCGTCGCAGAGGAGTTCTCGCGTGTTGTCGTTGCCAGGGTCACGGCGGTGGAACCGCACCCCAACGCCTCCAGGCTATCGGTCTGCCAGGTGGACGATGGTGCCGTTACGTCAACCGTGGTCTGCGGTGCGCCGAACGTCATGCCGGGATTGGTGAGCGCGTTTGCCCGTGTGGGCGCCGTGCTCCCCGACGGCACGGTGGTCGGTCGTTCCGAACTCCGCGGCGTCGTCTCTGAGGGCATGCTGCTGAGCACCCGTGAACTCGGTCTCGACGCAGATGCCGACGGCATCCTGGAACTCGACGCCGACATCGAATGCGGAACCGATCTCCGGGTGGCCTTGGGACTGGACGACGTGGTCATCGACATCGACCTGACGCCGAACCGAGGGGATGCGCTGAGCATCCGCGGCTTGGCCCGGGAGGTCGGCGTGCTCAACCAATTGCCCGTATCCGCACCCCGGATCGACGACGTTCAAGCGGACACGGAGACGGTGTTCGGCGTCGAGATCGCGGACTACGCCGGCTGTCCCCGGTACCTTGGGCGCGTCATCGAGGGGGTCGACGTCGGCCGACCCACGCCTTGGTGGATGCGTGAACGCTTGCGCCGCTGCGGGCTGCGTCCGATCGATCCGGTCGTGGATGTGACCAACTACGTCCTGCTCGAACTTGGCCAACCCATGCACGCCTTCGACCTCGAGCAACTGTCCGGTGGCATCGTGGTGCGCAACGGTCGCGCCGGCGAGTCGATGACGCTGCTTGACGGGCGCGACATCGAAGTCGACGAAACGGTTTTGCTGATCACAGACAGCGACGGACCTGTTGCCATGGCGGGCGTTATGGGCGGGGAGAGAAGTGGAGTTGGAACAGAAACTTGCAACGTATTTCTCGAATGTGCCTACTTTTCGCCAACGACCGTCGCGAGGACGTCACGCCGCTTCGATCTCCATACCGACGCCGCTTACCGGTATGCGAGGGGGGTCGACCACCAACTACAGGCCAAGGCGATGGAACGGGCGACTCGACTGCTCGTGGACATCGCCGGGGGTCGCCCGGGGCCCGTCGTGGAGGCGGTCAGCGAGGAGGACCTGCCCGTGGCCAACCGGGTGTCGTTGCGCAAGTCCCGACTCGACCTGTTGGTCGGGGAGGAGATTCCGGTCGAGGAGGTGGCGCGGATCCTCGACCGCCTGGAACTAACGCCTTCCTGCGTCGGCGAGGGCGACGATCGCGTCTGGACCACGACGAGCCCGAGTCATCGGTTCGACATCGCCCGCGAAGAGGACCTGGTCGAGGAGGTGCTGCGGATCCATGGTTACAACGCCATCGAGAGCCGGGTGCCGATCGTGCCGTTGCCGTTGGGGCGGGCGCGGGTGAGCGAGTTGCTCGACGCGCGGCTGAAGGATCTGCTCGTCGACTTGGGCTACGCGGAGGCCATCACCTACAGTTTCATCGAGGCGAGGATTGCCGACCTGCTCGACCCGGGCGGCGAGCCGGTCTCGGTGGTCAACCCCGTATCGAGCGAAGATGCGGTGATGCGAACCAGCCTGCTTCCGGGTCTCGTGACTGCGCTTGTCAACAACCTGTCCCGTCAGGCGGCGCGAGTCCGGCTGTTCGAAACCGGACAGTGCTTCCGCAAGGAGGGGGACGATCTTCAGCAGGTGACGCTTTTCGGGGGAATCCTGTTCGGCCCCAGGGAAACGGAAGGCTGGGCTCATGATCGCGAACCGGTCGACTTCTTCGACGTCAAGGGCGATGTCGAACGGATGTTCGCGCTCGGGGGTTTAAGTGTGGGCTATGCGAAGGCGTCGGATCCCGTTCTGCATCCGGGTCAGTCTGCGGTCGTCCTCGTGGAAGGCGAACCGGCCGGCCGATTCGGTCGTTTGCATCCGGAGGTGGAGACGGTGTTGGAACTGCCGGGTGGCGTGTTCGTGTTCGAATTGGAGGGCGACGCCGTGCTGGCTCGCCGACGGCGGCGTCACGGCTCCGTGTCGCGTCAGCCCTCCGTTCGGCGGGACCTGGCCCTGGTTGTGGACCGAGCCATCCCGGCGGCAAGTATCGAATCGATCGTCCGCACACGCCTCGGCGAAATATTGGCGGAGTTCACTTTTTTTGATGTCTATGGGGGTGAAGGCATTGATTCCAATAAGAAAAGTGTCGGAATAGGCTTGACCTTTCAACATCGGTCGCGCACCCTTACGGATACTGAGATTGCCCAACATCTGGACGACACGCTGCTCGACCTCACGAGGAGACTCGGTGTTCGCTTGCGCTAGGGGGTGCGGCACGGTTCTGTTGGGACGCGGAAACCTCTGATCCGCTGCGGAGGGCTCGACGGTGGGTGCAATGACCAAGGCACAGATGGCCGACCGGCTGTTCGAGGACTTAGGCTTCAACAAGCGCGAAGCCAAGGAGATCGTCGAGTCCTTCTTCGAGGGGATATCCGCCGCGCTCGAGCGCAACGAGCCAGTCAAGTTGTCCGGATTCGGGAACTTCGATCTCCGCGACAAACGCGAACGACCCGGCCGCAATCCGAGGACGGGCGAAGAAATCCCCGTCTCGGCGCGTCGAGTCGTGACGTTCCATCCTGGTCAGAAGCTTCGATCGCGGGTCGAGACCCATGTCGGATCCGACACCGACTGACCAACTGCCCCCGATTCCGCCGAAGCGCTACTTCACCATTGGCGAAGTCAGCGAATTGTGCGACGTCAAGACCCATGTGCTGCGCTATTGGGAGCAGGAGTTCGACGACCTGCAACCGGTGAAGAGACGTGGCAACCGGCGCTACTACCAGGAGCATGACATTCTGCTTGTCAGGCGCATCCGGGCCTTGCTCTACGATCAGGGCTACACGATTGGCGGTGCCAGGCAGAAACTGTCCGGCGGGGAATCGAAACAGGATCAAACCCGGGCGCGGCTGGTGGTCAGGCAGACGATCGCCGATCTGGAGGACGTGCTCGCCATTCTGAAGTCGTGACGCGTCGCAGGTACGGGCATGCGGCACAGACTCGTAGGGGACGGGCTTGTCCCGTCCCGCCAGCACGACGGGGCCGGGTCGCGGACGCGCAGGAACAACGGGACCGTAGGGGACGGGCTTGTCTTGCGCCAGGCGAAGCTTGGCG
>JAPPND010000084.1 GCA_028818795.1 Gammaproteobacteria bacterium
CCGCCATCGGTGCGGACGCCGCGCGGGTCGAAGGTCCAGTACTCCCGCACGCCCAACTCGGCGTAGAGAACCGGCTTCCTCTCGATGTCGTTGCGCCAATTGTCCGCCGACAGGACCTCGAGCACGAAGTCGCGCCTTGCCTTCCTCCCAATGCTTGTACGACTGCCTCGGTCCGCTCGGTGGTCCGAACGCCACGAGGACATCGGGGACGACCGCGGCGCGCCGGTTGCCCTCTTCGAGGAACAGGAACTTGTCGGTGGACGCGTAGACCTCGTGGCCGGCGAAACGCGCACGCAGGGCATCCTTGGCGTAGTCCAGCACGTCGCCGTGGTAGTCGCCTTCCGACATGGGCTTGGCGTCGCTGAACGGGTAGCCTTCTTCGTCACACTCGACCGGCGGGGTCGGCCGGTACAACGCTGCCGCGTGGACGACGGCAAGCGAGCGCTGCTCGGTAGGCGCTCGGCCTCTTGCTCGCGATCCGGCTGGCCGGAGTCTCGGTTGCATCATTGGAACGTACCACAACGCGGTCCCGCTTGGAGTGGGTGCCGATCATCCGACACAACGCAGCCCCCCCCGATAGCGAGATCGACCATCCCGCGCGTAGGAATTCGACGTTGCGTGACCGGGTTGCATGGGGAACGGCGGAATGGCGTCTTGGATGCGCGATCAGCGCAGGATTGGTCTTCGGAATCGTCCCCGCTCGCCGACGGTCTCGTCCGGCTACGACGCGAGACCTTTGCGTTCCAGAGCTACAACCTGTCGACGGGGTTGCTCTTCGGAATCGGCTCAGGGAGGAATGGCAAGCGGCAGGTCGAAGTGATCCGTGAACACGGGGCGGAGAGGTACGCAAGCGCCGTGCCGGCGAGGCCGCCGATGGTCGCCACTACCGTCGCCTCCGCCATGAACTGCCAACTGAACATCCCGTTTCCGAGCGCCGACGGCCAGCCGGAGGCCAATTTCCTGTCTGCGGGTGCCGACGGCGACCAGCATGAGCGACAGGACGACGAGGCCGGCCGCCAGCAGGGACAGGGCGCCGACGGCGGCGAGCACCGCCGCGTTGACGCGGGACATCGTGGCGTAGGTTTCGGCGAGAGTCGGTTCGCGAAACACGACGACGCCTTCGCGGCCGCCGTGGGCTTGGACGAGCATGTCCCGGATTTCGCGGATCGTTTCGGGGATCCTCTCGGGGTCATCGGCCTCGACTTCGATCATGCTCAGTGCCTCGGTTCCGTACAGCAAGTCCGTGGCCGTCTTGAAAGGCACGTGAGCGACGGCCCCCATACTAGCCGTCCACTCCTCGTCTTGGAGGAGGTCGGCGGGGTAGAGGCCGGGGGTGGGAAAGGGACCGAGCACGCCCTTTACCTCGAACGGGAGATCCCCAACTAGAACGTATGCGCCAAGCGGGTCTTCGTCCCGGTCGAAAAGCGCCTCGCGGATCGTCGGCCCGATGACGATGGCCTGTCTGCGGTTCTCGCTGTCGTCGGCGGTCAAGGCGAAACCGAGTTCTACGTCCCATACGGCGTTTCCTATGGTAACTGTCCGGTGCGGCGGCTCTTCCAGCGAGACTACGACGACTTGCTTCAGCACCCTGTCGTCGCGCCGAACGGGCAACGTGTCCAGAACCGAAGGGATGACCCTGTCCGCGTTGTCGATGCGGGGCTCGATCAACGCCACGTCGTCCATGGTCAGGTCGATCCTCTCCACGTTCCTCCACCTGCCTTCCTCTTCAAGGCCCGCCGTGCCGAGCACCGTTATCCTGTTCGCACCCATGTCCTTGGCGGTGGCCAGGATTGCCTGGGAGGCGTCCCGCGCGTAGCCGGTCAGCGCCACGACCATCCAGACCGCGGCGAGGGCGGCCAGCGCCATGAGGACCGTTCGGTACCCGCCGCCGCGCAAGCCTGCGAAGACTGCCGCGAGCGCCGACCACGGTGACCGCCGCCGAGGGCGGCGTCGGCGGTCGCTTTCGGGCCCGGGCGATCGGTTCTCCCCGGCATCGCTGGCGATGCGGCCGTTGGTTAGGCGGACAACCCGGTGTGCTCGAGCGGCAACGCCCGGATCGTGGGAGACGACGATTACCGCCGCGCCCCGGGACGCCAGTTCCTCGCGCAGAGAAAGCACCTCGCCTGCCTGCTTCGAATCGAGCCCGCCCGTCGGCTCGTCGGCCAGGATCGCGCACGGGTCGTTCATGAGCGCACGCGCGATGCCAACGCGCTGCCGCTTGCCACCCGACAACTCGGCGGGAAGGTGCTCCGCCCTGTCCTCGAGCCCCACGGATCGGAGCAGTTTCATTGCCCGTTCCCTGCGTTCCGTGGCCCCGACGTCCAAGTACGTCGCTGGCAATTCGACGTTGCGAAGCGCCGACGCGGCCTCGAGGAGCGGATGGTCCTGGAAGACGAAGCCGATCTCGTTCAGCCGAACGTCGGCAAGCCCGCTTTCGTCTAGGGCGGAGACGCTCTGGCCCGCGAAGTGGTAGGCGCCGCTCGACGGCCTGTCCAGACAGCCGAGTATGTGCAGCAGTGTCGTCTTCCCGGCACCGGAAGCGCCGACGATGCAGACGAACTCGCTGGCGTCGATACGAAGGGTGACGTCGCGAAGGGCATGGACCTCGTCCCCTTCGGGGCTGGGGAAGGACCGGCGAAGGGAATCGACCTTGACCAGGGCCGAACTGTCGGATGCAGACTGCGAAGAAACCGCCACGACCTTCTAGCCGTGATCAAAGGAAAGCCGAACCACAGGCGGGTGTGGTTGGTCTTTGGGATCGCGCCCGCGCTCGGGCCGCGCGACTCGATTCGGTAGCGGCATTGGCAACAGACTAGCGGAAGACGCATTGGTGTCCAAACGGAAGCGACAGCACTGGCCTGCAACGCTAAGCTACTGCGTCGGGAATATGGTTTGCATTCGTCACACATCCGAACCGGAGCGGGCCGATTCGTGGCAGAGCGTGGCTTGGCGATGACCGATCTTTCGGGCCTTGATCGCCTCGACGAGTCCGCGCCGCCATCGAGACCGGCGCTGCGCAGGCCATGGGTGTGGATCCTCGCCATCGTGCTTGTAGCCGGTGGCGGCTGGTACCTCCTGTTCGGCGCCGGCGACGGCCAGGAAGACGAGACGCCGCGCCGGTCGGCGACCGTCGGGTACCGCACGCTCGGCGATGTCGTGACGGCTTCGGGCACGTTGAAGCCCAGCCGCCTGGTGGAGGTGGGTGCCCAAGTGTCCGGGCAGCTCCAGAAGCTGCACGCGAAGGTGGGCGACACCGTGGCCAGGGGCGATCTGATCGCCGAGATCGACGCGACGATCCAGCGGAGCATCG
>JAPPND010000047.1 GCA_028818795.1 Gammaproteobacteria bacterium
CGAACGGCTGCATCTGCTGCACGGTGCGCGGAGACCTGATTCGCGTGCTCGGCAATCTCATGAAGCGCCGCGACAAGTTCGACTATGTGCTGGTGGAGACCACGGGGCTCGCCGATCCCGGCCCGGTCGCTCAGACCTTCTTCATGGACGACGAGATTCGCGCGGAGTTCGCGCTCGACGGGATCGTCACGCTCGTCGATGCAGCCCACATCGAGCAACAGCTCGGTCGAAGCGACGAAAGCACCGAGCAGATCGCGTTCGCAGACGTCCTTGTGCTCAACAAGACGGACCTCGTCGACAGCGAGGCGCTCGACGGGCTCGAAGCTCGGCTCCGAGATATGAACCGAATGGCGCAGGTCGTGCGCAGCGAGCGCGCGGACGTCGCCGTCGACACGGTACTCAACCTCGGTGCATTCGACTTGGACCAGGTGCTGGAGCGTCGTCCCACCTTCCTCGAGCCCGAGTATCCGTTCGAGTGGACTGGCGTCTATTCGCTCGATGGCGGCCGCTATGAACTCAGTCTCGCCGAGGGACCGGATCCGGCGATGTCGCTGGTCGTGGTGTCCGACCAGGGCACGGATGACGCGGCGCTGCGCGACAGCGCGGAATGGTGCGTGCGGCGCTACGCCGAACCGGCGACGCTCATCCGCCCGGGGGAAGGGATCCCTGTCGGAAAGCACATAAACCTGCAGCTCGACTCTGCCGGGCGCAAGTCGTTCGCGCTCGAGGTCGACACGCCGGTGCGACTCGGCCTCTTCGCGCAGCACACTGCGGAAGAGTTCGATCTCCGTCTGACGGACATCCAGGGCGTGCCGATCAGCCCAGCGGCCGAGCGCACCTGGGTCGCCCAGCACGAGCACGACGACGAGGTGGGCTCGATCGCCATCGAGACGGACGGCGACGTCGACTCCGAACGGCTCAACGCCTGGCTTGGCGAACTGCTCCGTGAACGCGGGGTCGACATTTTCCGCATGAAGGGTTTCATCAGCCTAGCGGGTGATCCGCGACGCTTCGTCTTCCAAGGGGTTCACATGCTCTTCGACGGCCAGCCGGATCGTCCATGGGGAGATTCGCCCCGACGCAATCAACTGGTCTTCATCGGTCGCAACCTCGATGAAGCGAGCATGCGGCAGGGATTCGAGGCATGCATGATCTGAATGTCGACCGCCCGATGGGCGTTCTTCGCCGGGGCTGGTCGGCGGCGGTCGGCGACTACGCGATCGCCGGGGGCTGGACGCGCCGCGGTCGGGCGCTGATAGTCGCTGACGCCGCAGGTGGCGTCCACGCGTTCGACGGCAAGTCCGGCCGAAGCGCCTGGACGCGGAACGGCGCGCATGATGGCGGCGTTCTGGCAATGGCGATCCACCCGCTCGGAACCGCGTTCGTGACTGCTGGCCAGGACGGACGAGTCCTTGTCTGGGATGTCGCCGAAGGCCAGGCAAAGCAGGCTATCGACGTCGGCACCGGTTGGGTGGACAACGTGGCGTGGTCGCCGGACGGCCAGTGGCTGGCGGCTTCCTGCTCCCGGCGGGTTTGCGTCTACGATGCCCACGGTAGCGAAGCCTGGCGTTCCGATGACCACCCCAGTACCGTCAGCGTGGTCGCCTGGTCCAGCACAGGGGAACTGGCGACGGCCTGCTACGGTCGGGTGGCGTTCTTCGGCGCGTCCACCGGGGAGCTTCGCCAGAAGCTCGCGTGGAAGGGTTCCTTGGTGTCGATGGCATTGAGCCCGGACGGGGATGTCGTGGCGTGCGGCAGCCAGGACAACACCGTGCATTTCTGGCGTCGGTCCACGGAGGAGGACTCCGAGATGTCCGGATATCCCGGCAAGCCCTCGGCCCTGGCCTTCGATGACGCGGGAATCCTCTTGGCCACCGGCGGCGGTGACTCGGTGACCGTCTGGAGCTTCCAGGGGGGTGGTCCCGAAGGCACGCGGCCCGGCGTTCTGGAGCTTCACGTTGAACCGGTCACGACGCTTGCCTTCGCCCGCGGTCCGTTGCGCCTGGCCTCGGGGGGCCGCGACGGTGCCGTGATCGTATGGTCGCTTCGGTCGAACGGCGAGGGCGGTCCGGTGGGGGCTGCAGTCGTGGCGGGCGTGGTGGCCGAGCTGTACTGGCGGCCGGACGGACGCGCACTGGCCGCGCTCGACGCCCAGGGTGGTGTGACGGTCTGGCGGACAGGATGAACATGAACCCGGAACACGGAATCCATCGACACCCGTTCCACTGCCACCGGTGGCGATGCAATGCGCGGTCCCTATAGGGTTCCGCAGCCGCTGTTCTACCCACGTTAAGGATTTGCTCGATGGCTACGCTGACCTTCATGACTCATACGATCTTCGACCACGGCGCCAGTCAGCGACTGGGCCGAGTGCTGGCACAGCACGGGATCGAGCGCCCCCTGCTGTGCACCGACCCGGGACTCGTCGGCCTGGGCCTGGTCACGGACCTCGTCGGCGCATTGGGGAACGAGCCGGCACCGACCGTCTTCGACGGAACCCCGGAAAACCCCACGCAGGCGGCCGTGGAAGAGGCGGCCGCTGTGTATCGGGAGGCGGGGTGCGACGGGGTCGTCGCTTTCGGCGGCGGCTCTTCGATGGATCTGGCCAAGGCGGTGGCGCTGGCGGTGACGCACGAAGGCGACTTGCTGGAGTACACTGCGGGTCTCGGCGGCACGGCGAGGATCGGCCCCGTCGCGCCGCTGGTCGCCATCCCCACCACGGCGGGCACGGGTAGCGAGGTCTCGAGTGGCGCGGTCATCATCATGGCCAACGGCGAGAAGCTGATCCTCGCCAGCCGGCACTTGGTCCCGCGCACCGCCGTGTGCGACCCGAGCCTGACCGTCGGCTTGCCGCCCCGCCTGACGGCGGCAACCGGCATGGACGCGATGACCCACTGTATCGAGGCGCTTCTCTCTCCCGAAGTGAACCCCCCTGCGGAAGCGGTGGCCTGCGACGGCATCGAGCGGGGAATCAGGGAAGGCAATCTCCTGCGAGCGGTCGAGGACGGCAGCGACAAGGATGCCCGGTGGCACATGATGATGGCTGCCACCGAAGGCGCCATGGCTTTCAGCAAGGGGTTGGGTTCAGTCCACTCCATGAGCCACGCCTGCGGTGCCGATCAGGCCCTCCGGCTGCACCACGGGACGTTGAACGCCGTGCTGCTCCCGACGATCCTCGACTTCAATCGCGATCATGTGGGAGACAAGTACGCGAGGCTCAATGCGGCGATGGGCGCCCAAGCCGGAACCGATCCGGCGGAGTTCATTCGACAGTTGAATGCTGCGCTTGGACTTCCCGCGGGCCTCGGTGAGATGGGTGTCGAGACAGACGCTATTCCAAGCCTTGCGGCGCACGCCGCCAAGGACGTCTGCACGGTTACCAACCCCCGCCCCTGTTCGGCAGCCGACTATCAGCGTCTGTTCGAGGTGGCGCTCTTCTAGCCGGAGCGTTCTCCGGGAACGTCCGCTGGTGCATGCCCTCGACAATCGAATCCACGACCCAGAGATAAGGAAGCGATTCAGGCTTACGCCCTGCGGCTTGGTGAGTTCATGCCCTCGACAGGCGGCGCAGACTCCTCGGCCCGTCCCCGACTTCCATGTGGGGTGGCGATACGGGCTCGTAGGGGCGATGCTTGTCATCGCCCGCTCTTGGGGACCGAACCATGTGGCGTTCTCGCGGCCAACCCTGCAAGGAGTTGCTGACATGAAAGTGGGATTCATCGGCCTCGGCGGCATCGGCAAGCCGATGGCCATCAGCGTCGCGCGCGCGGGGTTCGAACTCACCGTCAACGACCTGCGCGAGGAGCCGCTTACGGATCTCGAACAGCATGGCGCGCGCGTCGCCGGCACGGCCCGCGAAGTGGCGTCCGCTTCGGACATCGTCCTCGCGTCGCTGCCGTCCAACGAGGCCAGCGTGGAGGTCGCGCTCGGCGGCGATGGCGTGCTGGCGGGTGCTTCGAACGGCGAAATCTACATAGAGCTCAGCACCATCAGTCCCAAGGTCGTTCGCCGCATCTCGCGGGAAGCAGCCGAGGGAGGCGTGGAAGTCCTCGACGCGCCGGTCAGCGGCGGCCTGGCACAGCGCCGGGAGGGGCGGCTCTCGGTGATGGTCGGCGGCGATGCGGCGACCCTGGCGCGCGCCCGGCCCGTGCTCGAGGCGATCGGGGAGCGGATCTTCCACGTCGGTGGCACCGGCGCGGGGGCCACCGTGAAACTCGTCAACAACCTGCTCAATGCCATCGGCGCGGTCGCGACGATGGAAGCCCTGGCGCTTGGCGTGAAGGCGGGTCTGAGCGTCGAGTCGATGAAGGAGGTCATCAGCGAGAGCAGCGGCGCCAGCCGGGCGTTCGATGGGACCGTTGCATCGATTGGGCGTAGCTCCGAGCCGCCACCCGGGGAGACGGCCAACATGGCCTTAAGAACCATCGGGAAGGACATCCGCCTGGCTGTCGAGCTTGCCGGCGACCTCGGCGTGCCCCTGTCCGTAGGCTCCAGTGCGCTGCAACTCTACCTCGCCGGCTTCGGGCATGGGTGGGCGGACAAGGAGAGCTGGGTGATCATGGAGCTCGTCGAGCATATGAGTGGTGTCCGCGTTCGGCCCCGCGGCGCTGGAGGCCGCGGTGACGGATGAGGCGATGGCTGACTGGGCTAGCGCGGTCGTGCGCGGTCGGCATCCCAGATTGACGCTGGTGTCTACACTGGATACACTAAATTTCCGCTGTTCGTCGGAGCGATGGTGCGCGTAGAAACGGAAATCAAGAAGTGGGGAAACAGCCTGGCGTTGCGGGTCAGCGGTGCCATGGCGGAACTGCCGCGATTCGAACCCGGCACCCGGGTAACGGTAGACATCGACAATGAGGGCTTCGTCGTCAGGCGCGCTGCCGGCAGTCTCCGGTCGTTCCGCTTCCCCCAAGACGAAAGCGTGCTACTCGCGGGCATGACGGCGGAGAACGCCCACGCCGACCTCCTCGCCGATCCCAGCGGGCGCGAGCTCGGTCTCTAAGGTGGCACGCTACGTCCCCGACCGCCGGGATGTCGTCTGGCTCGACTTCGAGCCCACAAGGGGTCGAGAGATAGGCAAATATCGCCCCTCGCTTGTCCTGAGCAGCCGCGAATACAACCACCGGACGGGCCTCTTGATCTGCTGTCCGATCAGCACCAGCATTCGGGGCGGTTCAACCGAGGTGCTGATCGGCAACCTTGGCCAACCGTCCGTCGTCGCGGCGAATCTGGTCCAAACCCTGGCGTGGCGGGAGCGCAAGGCGAAAAAGATCGTCGCGGCCACACCGGACGAGTTCCGGGCCACCTTGCTCAAGCTGCTGCCCTTGCTGGGGGCACTCGACGTCCTCGGCGAGTGAACTGCCCGGCCTCGCTGCCACGGGAAAGGTCCACTCGAATGAGAACATCCACGAGAAGCGCTTGCGCGTTGTTTTTGTCCCTTGGCGGAATGATGCTGAGCTCCGCTGACGGCCGACAAACCCAACGTGATACTGGTGATGTCGGACGATCAAGGTTGGACGCAGACCGGCTATTACGGCCACCCGCTCGTCAAGACCCCGAACCTCGACGATATGGCGGCGAAGGGTTTGCGGATGGATCGATTCTATGCAACCGCTCCCATGTGCTCGCCAACGCGCGCCGCGGTCCTGACAGGCCGATCCAACGACAGGACCGGTGTGTTCAAGGTTGGCGATCCGATCAACACGCAGGAAAAGATGTTGTCCACGGCTTTCAGGGAGGCGGGGACCATCGACCCCCGGGTTTCGCAGTATCCGTCCGCCACGACGGATATCTTTCCGACATTGATTGATGTCGCGGGTCTCGATCCGAACTCCATCAATCCAGTGAACGACGGCATCTCGCTGGCACGCGTCTTGGCAAACAACGAGCCCGCGCGTCGCGAAGAGCCCATGGGCTTCAGGGTCGTCGCTGGGCGAGCGTGGTTGGACAACGACTGGAAGCTGGTGCGGAACTACACGAGTGGCGAGGATGGAGAATTCGAGCTCTACAACCTCGCCGGCGACCCGTCGGAGTCCAGGAGCCTGATCAGACAACGGCCGGACATCGCCGCTCGGATGATGGAGGAACTCAGCGTTTGGGATGCGAGTGTGGAGAGAAGCATCGCTGGCGCCGACTATCCGTCCGCGGAAGCGCTGCCGAAGTAGAGCGTGTGTCCGTCTGGATCCTCAATCACAAACTCGGTCATTCCCCACGGACGGTCGGAGATTCCTTCGACGATCTCAACGCCGGCTTCCTGAACCTGCCGGAATGCGGCACTGATGTCGTGCACGCCAAAATGGATGTGAAGGTGCTGACCCCTGCGAACGAAGTCGATACCGGGGTCGGGGTCGTCCACCAGCTTGAGATGGATCATCCGGTCGCCACAGCTGACACCGGCGTAGAAGTCCTGATACCTGAAGGAGAGTACGAAGCCGAGCTTCCTGGTATAGAAGTGGATCGCGCGTTCCAGGTCCGTGGTTCGGAGTTGGGGTACGAGTTCCTCTATCTCCATCGCACCACCCGCTCTGCCTGGGTAACGGACGGGGCAACGCCGCCAGACTGCTCGTGCCTCGCCTGGCCCCGGGGCCCGTTCCGTACGGTTCCTGCACGTTCGCGGCCCATGCGTCAATCGTCGATGGCTGCCCCAATCGCCTCTGCAATCCTTACCCCCAGGTCTTTCGTGGGTTGCTGAACCATGATGGCTACCGCCAACTCCTCTTTGGGATCCGTCCAGGAAACGGTTCCCGCAGCACCGCCCCAGCCGAAGGACCCCGCGCTTCGGCCTCCTTTCGCCAACGCCGGATCCACGGTGACTTCAACCGTGTAGCCGAATGCAACCCCGGCGCTTGCCTTGCCGGCTTTGTCGTAGAGGTCACCCACCTGGTCGGTGGACATCATCTCAACCGACGCGGGATTGAGCAGCCGATTGCCGAACAGCACGCCTTTGTTGACCAGCATCTGCTCGAAGTGCAGGTAGTCGCGGGCCGTGCTGACCAAGCCGTAGGACCCGGAGAAATATGTCGTGGGCGTGCCCGCCTTGCCCTCGACAAAGACCAGCATCCGATGCAGTTTGTCCTTCGGCACGATCCAATAGGTGTCCTTCATGTCCAGCGGGTCGAAGATCCGTTTCTGAACGAACTCGTTGAATGGCATGCCGGATACGATTTCGATGACTCTCGCGACGACATCGAGCCCAGCGCCGTATCCCCAACGTGTTCCCGGCTGAAAACTGAGGGGCCCCTCGGCAACTATCGGTATCCAGGTGGCCAGTGTGTCGCCTTCGTGTTGTATCTCCTGGGTTCTGCCGGGGGCTCTGCCAGAGATTCCAGAGGTATGCGTTAGCAGGTCGTGAATGGTGACGGGACGATGGGCGTCAATCAGTCGATACTCGGGCGCTTCCTTGAACCCTTTCTTGGTTTTCTTGTCGGCCTTGGTTTTCTTGTCGGCCTTCTCGTCGAAAACAGCCACCTTGATGCCCTTGAACTCGGGGATGTACTTCTCGACGGGATCAGACGGTGCGAACAGGCCCTCCTCGATCACCATCATGGCAGCAACACCGAGAATCGGCTTGGTGGATGAAGCCATATGGAACATCGCATCCTTCCGTACGGGTCGTGCTTGGAGACCCCTTGTGCCTCGAAATAGACGACCTTGCCACGACGGGCGACACCTACGACGGCGTAATGTATGCGGTTTTCGTCGATGAATTCCTGGACGACATCCCGGACCCTGTTCAGTCGTTCACCCGACATACCCACCTCTTCCGGGGTTGCGCGAGGCAATTCGAACGTGGTGGTCATTGATCCGTCCTTTCCCTGATCGTCGCCGATCTCATTGCCTGCCGCGGATGTTGCGTTGCCTGCTGGAACCAGCACCAGCAAGAGAACCTGAAGCATCAGCGGTCTTGTCATGAGGGATCCTCTCCAAGTGGGGAACGCCAGCGTTCGAGTATAAGATGCCACATCGGGCTTTATTCCATGCGAGGGGTTTTCTATGGCGCTCGAACTCGGAGTGATAGCCGATGACCTCACCGGCGGGATGATGGTCGCGAGCCTGCTGGAGCGGGAGGGTGTCCGTTGTCCCCTAGTCACTTCCGCCGAGGCGTTGGGCGATCTCGATGCGGAAAGCGATGCGGTGGTTGTGGGCAAGAAACTCCGCCTGATCCCCGCCGCGGATGCCCGGAGAGAAGTTGGCGAGATCGGCAGTGCGCTCAAGGCCATCGACGCGAAACGTATCTACTACAAGTACTGCGCGACGTTCGACTGCACCGACGAGGGCAACATCGGGCCCGCCGCCGAGACGCTCCTCGCGGTTACCGGAGGCGACCGGGTGATATTCGCGCCCGCCTTCCCGGAATACAGCGTCACGGTGTTCCAAGGACGCCTGTTCGTGGGCGACCGGCTGTTGTCCGAGTCGTTCAAGCAATACGACCCGGTGACGCCCATGACCAACGCCAACCTCATGGAGGTGCTTGAGCCCCAGATGACGGAACCGGTAGGGGTGATTTCCCATCGGGTACTGCATCGGGGCCTCGCGGCCGCCCAGGACTATGTGGATGCCCAGATTGCGTCGGGCACCCGCGCATTCGTGATCGATTCCGTCGACGACGACGACGTCACACGGGTCGCCGAGCTCGTCAACGACTGGGCCGTGACCACGGGTGGCGATGCGTTGCCGGGTTTCCTCGCGCGCCAATGGCTGCCGGCTGATCGTCCTCCCGGAGACCGGACGGTGCTGCCCGCGGCGCCCGGACACGAGGCGGTCATTGCCGGCAGCTGTGCGCCGCCGACGCTTAGGCAGCTCGATGATTTCGAGACGCGCCACCCGGTATTCCGCATCGATCTGGTGAGATCGGACCATGGGCTGCTCGATGAGATCCGAAGCTGGGCGGAAGAGCACGTTCCCTTGGGTCCCGTGGCCGTCAGCACATCGGCGGATGTCGCCGGCGTCGAACGCGCCCAAGATGCGCTCGGGAAGGATGGCGCAGCGGCACGAGCAGATCGTCTGCTAGGGGAGGTTGCGAAGATTCTCTACGCACTCGGCGTCCGCAAAATCGTCGTTGCCGGTGGCGAGACCAGCGGGCAGGTCTTTGCCGCTCTCGGTATCCGCCAGGTCGAGGTGGGTTCCTTCGACGACCTGTCGGGCGGCTACTGTTTCAGCCACGCACCGGGACCGCTCGCCATGGTGGTCAAGGCGGGAGGGTTGGGGAATGCGACGTTCTTCGAGTATGCGCTTGAACGCATGAGACGATCCGAACTGAACGTGATGCCTAGCTAAGCTTCTTGAACGGCCTTGAACAGTTGCCATCGTAGGAAGTGATTGAGTATGGGGATCGAATAAATGAGCGACGAAAGAGCAGTGCGGGAAGAGATCACGGCGTGCTATCGCTATTCGGCGGGTCTTGGATTGAACGAGCTGTCGTCCGGCAACCTAAGCTGTCGTTTCGAGGACGGCATGCTGATTTCGCCAAGCGGGGCGTCCGAGGCGAACATCGCGCCGGAACGCATCGTGCGCGTTTCACTTGACGGGGACTGGGAAGGCGACGTCAAGCCATCGTCCGAATGGCGGATGCACGCGGAGATCTACCGGCAGCACGAACGGGCGCAGGCGGTGGTGCATACGCACTCGGACCATTGCGTGGCGCTTTCCTGTCACAACGAGCCGCTGCCGGGCTTTCACTACCTGGTGGGATCGTTCGGCGGCGACGATGTGCCTTGTGTGCCGTACTCGACCTTCGGCACGGAGACGCTTGCCCGGGATGCGGCGGCGGCGTTGAAGGACCGCAACGCGTGTCTGCTCGGCAATCACGGCATGATCTGCCGGGCGGGAAACCTGAAATCGGCCGTGGATCTGGCGCAGCGTCTCGAGATCATGTGCCGGCAGTACCTGCTCGCCCGTCAGTACGGGGAGCCAGACCACTTGACTAGCGCGCAGTGGGACGAGTTCTTTGATCGCGCCCGCAAGGTGAGCTACGGACGGTATATCTGATTGGTCGTGTCTCTCCGCGCCCCGGCGTGGGGGCGATTCTTGGACTCGGCGAGAGCCTGGCGGGAAGGGACAAGCCCGTTCCCTGCGTTGATCGGTAGCCCTGTCCGGTACACTAACCCCGTCAAGGCAATAGGAAGCACCATGTTCAGTTTCGAGGGTTACCGGCCGGTGGACCTGAGTCCGCGCCTCAAGGCCCGGGTCTATCGGGTGGACGGCTCGATCGAGGAAGGCAATACCGACCCGTACGGCCGGCCCTGGGTCATGAAGGAGGGCCGCTTCCCGGCGGACAATTCGCTGTTCACCCTGTATGCGGCGCCGCCGGGCGGCGACGAAGCGTGGCACCAGGAGCGCATGACGACGCACCACGGCGCCCACCTGCAGGGCGGCAAGGGTCATATCAGTCACTGGGCCGGCGTTCCCGAGGACATGAAGGGGTTGTGGGAGATGCCGCTCACGACCTTTATCGGGGAGGCGGCGGTCTGCAATCTCAAGGATCTCGAGCCGCGCGCCATCGCCGATCCAAGTGAATACCCCCTTGGCGCGGGAATGTCGTTGAAGAGCCGGGAAGGGGATGTGCGCGGCCAGGAGATCAAACCGGAACATCTCGGCAACGTCCGCCAGGGCGACATCGTCTTGATGACCAGCCCGTTTGCCGGCCTCGAGCAGCCGTGGCTGTCCACGGCCACCTGCGAGTGGCTGATCAACGATCGCAAGATCAAGATGCTGGGAATCGGCGCGCCGGGCATCGAGTGGCAATACGACCTGAAGCTGCCGGCACCGGACAACTCGCCGGTCCGGCGGGCACTGCTCGGCGCCAACGTCCCAATCGCCCATCCGTTGGTGAACATCGACACGTTGACCCGGGATCGGGTGTTCTACGTCGGCTTGCCGATGCGGTTCACGAAGTCGGAAGCTAGTTTCATCAGGGCCATCGCCCTGGAAGAAGAATAGGGAGAGGAAAGTGATCAGTCTCGAAGGACATCGAATCGTCGACCTGAGCTGGGAGCTGGTTTCCCGGGTTACCCGTATGGACCAGACCGTCGAAGAAGGCGCGCGGGACGTCTACAACATGCCTTGGATCGTCGAGGAGACCTACAACGAACAGGACGGCACCATCGAGCATCTGGTGGCGTGCAACCAGGGTACCGTCGGGGCCTGGCCGGTTGGCGGGGTCAGCGGCCACATGGGATCGCATGTCCAACTGGGCATCGGCCACAACGACAATTGGACGGGCCTGCCGGAGGGCATGAAGGGAATCTGGGAATTGCCGGTGGATGCCTACTACGGCGAAGCTTGTGTCTGCAAGCTGGATCATCTGAAAGGGCAGCCAATCCTGCCGGAGCACCTCGACAACGTAAGGGAAGGCGACATCGTGTTGATGGGCAGTACCAATACGGACGACGACATCCCCTGGATCGACGGTGACACCGCCTATTGGCTGGCCGAGGAGAAGAAGATCAAGATGCTCTGCCCGGGAGTGCCCGGGATCCGCTGGGAAACCAAGCAGCTAGACCCCGAACCCGAAAACTGCCCCACGCACCGGGCGATGACCGGCGCCAACATCCCCATCGTCTACCCGCTGGTCAATATCGAAACGCTCACTCGGGATCGCTGCTTCTTCCTGAGCCTCCCGCTCAACGTCGAGCGCATGGAAGGCACCTGGGTCCGGGCGATAGCGATCGAAGAGGCGCAGTAGCCGGTCCGACTTCTCGGGCAACCATACATCGACGCGCGGGTCGTTCGATTTCGCCGCTCCGGTGTTCCGAGCGGCGAACTAGAGGTTCGAACCCCTCCGTCAGCCACACGCAGGGTCGGCGGAAGTGCGCTGGTTGCGCAACCCGGAGCTGAGTCCGCCGTCTAGCTCGATACGGTCGTGATGTCCGTCTGCGGGAAATCCGATCCCTTGAACAACAAGGGTTCGCCCGAGGTCTTCGCCAACGCGTAGGCGAAGCAATCGCCGAAATTGAGGCCGGCGGGATGGCGTCCCTTGCCGTAGCTCCGAAACGCCGCGCGGGCAACGTACGCTTGGTCCGCATCGACAGCGACGAGGTCGATGTCAGCCTTGGCGATGAACAGGTCGAGGTCGCGGACGCCATCCGGACCGTGACGTGAGTCGATGACCATCGATGTCTCGAGGAAGGAGGCGACCGAAAGAACGCGCGTGTCGGTCGCTTCGATGGCTCGATTGAAGTCGCTTCGCTCTGGCTCGTCCCGCAGGATTGCCACTAGGGCCGATGTGTCGATGACCATCAGGATGGCAGTCCGTGCGCGTCGTAGCCGATGATTTCATCGGGTTCACGGGGGTCGACAACCGGCAGCGATGCACAGTGTCGTGCGATCTCGTCGAGCTCGTCGCAAAGGTTGCGGCCCGTACGTCGCCGGCGGAGCCGGGACAGACGATCACGCAGCGCCTGGGTGACCGCTTGCGTCTTCGTCTCGCCCGTCAGACTGGCCAGAGTGCTCGCGAGTTCCTCGGTCGCCTTGTTTCTGATGTTGAGTGCCATCGCTTCTTTCATTACGTGTAGCTTGAAGTCTACATAGTATCATCCAAGTGACCGTCTCGAAATGTCGGACCCGATTTGCACCGGGTCGACCCATCTTCTGTCTTGTTGTCCATCGGCGTTGGTTGCACGCGTTCGGGAATCTCGGACAGCGAATCGGAAGCTCCGACTTGCGCGTTTTCCGATCGCCCAGTAGGGTTCCAGCCCATCCAATCGCATTGTTCTTGAACCTCCGACATGGCGATAACAGGTGCGTTGTTGGGCTCGCTTCGTCGTCTAGGGCCATTCCCCCGTGCGCGGACGTGCGACCAACGCCGTGGTTGTCCAGCGCACGGTGTGGTGTCGGTCGCGCTTGCAGCGGCTTTGGTGGCTGGGTGCGGTGGTGGCGGTTCCGGCGGAGGGCCGAGCCCCGCGCCGGATCCGGACCCGCCGGGTGAACCGACCGGGTTCGAGCTCACCACGGACAACGCGACGAGCGCTGCGGCATCGGCGCTGACGCTGGTGGCGAACGCGCATGGCGAAGCCGAATACGCAGTGTTTGTCACGCAAGCCCTCGCAACCGCTCTTTCACAGGGTGCCAGCGTGACGCTGACATGCGCGCCCGACGATCCCGGTGAGCCGCCGTCGGTGCGATGGGAGGACGCCAATGCGGATGCGCGCCTGTCGTCGGGCGACACGGTCGTGTCGAGCGGCGGGACGTGCGGTGACCAGACCGATGCCCATGCCGAGCTTGCCATCACTGCATACGCCAACGACGAACTGGGTGTGGTCGAGCTACGCGGAGATCTGGAGTTCTCGACGTCCGTCGCCGCCGACGGACGGCCCGACACTTCGACGGACGGTTCGCTGACACTGAACTACGCCGCGCCTGAAGGTCGGATGGACGTGGTGCTCAGCGACATCGAACTGGCCACGCGGACTGGGGGAGAGACCGTCAGCCTGAGGAGCGGCCAGCACGACCTGAACTTCAACCATGCAACACAGTCGCGATCCGTGTCGTTCTCCGGCGAAGTGGAGAATGAATCTGGCGAGACCTTTCGATTCGACACCCCGGTCCCCTTCGAGCACGACTGGCGGCACCATCCGTCGCTCGGCGAGCTGGTCATCACCACGAGCAGGTCGAAGGCCCGGATAGCAACGCTCCCCGAAACGCGTCGCCGCGCATCGGCGTCGCTTGCCGTGGACGGGGACGCCAGCGGCAACTATGAGACGCAAACCGAGTTGCGCTGGGACGACTTGGCCGACGGCGAGTCCCAACTCCTTTTCGACCGCTTCTTCGGGTTCGCCGGCGCGCTCCGGGGCTTTTTCCTGTGGCCTTTCGGTCCCGAGACGCACAAGGCGCTTAATGCGCACGCGGAGATACCCCGCGACAACCTGCCGGAGTCGGGGACGACTCGCTACGAGTGGTACCGCAACGGACAGCATGTCCCCGTGTCCTATCCGGATGACTACCTGCCGGCGAACGAGACGACGAAGGGCGACCTCATCGAGGCGAAACTCCTCTTCAGCGGCGCTCCGGACGCGACGCGTACGGCCTCGGCGACCGTGCGGAACAGCCCGCCCGCACTGCATGTCGTGTTGTCGCCTGACGGTGCCGACACGGCCGACGACATCGTCGCCACCGTCGACTACGTCGACGACCGAGATGGCGATGCCGTTGAGCTGCGACACGAGTGGCTCGTCAACGAGATCGTCGTCGAGGATGTGTCGGGAGACACGCTTCCCGCAGAGCGCCACGAACGGGGCGACCAAGTCACGCACACGCTCTTCGCGGACGACGGCGAGGACGTGTCGGAGCTCGCGACGACGGTCACGGTCGCGGACGCGGAGCCGCGCCTGCTAGGCGAGGTGCCCTTGACCGTCGCGCATGGGCAGGAAGCGACTTTCGAGGTGGTCTTGGAGGATCCCGACGGCGACCCGGTCGACCCGGGGCAGTTGCGGGTCGACTACGGGCCTCCCGGCATGAGCATCGACGGGGAGACGGGCCGCGCTGCGATCGTTCCCACGATGCCGCTGTTCGATCGCGCCATGGACTTCCATTGGCAGATCGGCTCTTCCGAGGCGTCTGTCGCGCCGTTGACGGGTACAGTGACGGTGGTGGACGAGGAAGGCAGCTATCCGCTGTTTCGGACCCGGCTGCAGGAGCCCATCGGGATATCCGTGGACGATCTCGACGGCGACGGGAACGAAGAGGCGCTGGTGCTGGGCAAGGCAGGCCCGCACGTGCTCGAGTGGAACGGGGAGGAGTACGTGCAGTCCTGGGCGTATCCCCTGGCCTACGGAACCGAAGCATTTCTGGCGTTGGCCCACGCCGACATCGATGGGGACGAACGCCACGAAATCTTCGTCGCCACACAGAGTTGGTCGCGGGCTGGTACGGTCATTCGGCTTGGCGGCGCAGAGCGGCGTTTCGCTGCCGCTGGGGCGGTCCCAATTGTCGACGGTTACCGCGCACTGGAGTGCCGCGACATCGACGCCGCTGACCTTGAGGGTGACGGCGCGTGGGAACTCGTGTGCCTTACGGACATGTTCCACGTCGTCGTCTTCGCCGCCGATGACCTGACCGTGCTGTGGACTTCCGAGCAGGCCGAAGCCCCGCTTCACGATGGCGTATTCGGCTGGAGTGTCGCCGTCGGAAACGTGGATGACGATCGGGCGCTGGAGATCGTGACCAGTACGGGGCACGTCTACGATGGCGCAAGTCGCACCCTTGAATGGAGTCATGACCGGGCGTTCTCGAAGCGATCGGTGAGTCTCGGGGATCTCGATGGTGACGGAATCCAAGAGATCATTGGCAACGGGGTCTTCAGGTTGGGGCACGGCCCGCTTGACCATCCCGCGCCATCGCCGTCTGGCTACGAGAGAGCCAAGGGCGCGGTGGCAGACACCAACGGCGACGGGCGAGCGGAACTGGTGTGGTGGGACAGCGGGGACGACCTCGTCCTGGCGGTCTACCAGTACATCGAACTGGCCGGCGAGCCCGAGCTGCTGTACGAAATTCCGCTGCTCGAGAAGGTGTCGCCGGGTTTCACGGCGGAGTTGCCGCACGAACAGTGGTACGAGCGTCTGGTCACCCACGTCGCCGCCGGCGATCTGGACGGGGATGGCCGGGAGGAGTTGGTTCTCACTGGCCCGACATACTATGCCGTGGTCGGCTTCGATGGCGGGCCCGAGTTCGAGTGGCTGATGCCCGACGTGCGATCCGCCGAGTTTCGCGGCGGCGTCTTTGAGTCCGGCGAGCCACCGGGTCTCCTGTTCATCGCACGTAGCGGTGAACCGAACCCGGGCGGAATCTGGTGTCCGACCTGCCGCCAGGCCGTCATGCGTCTACCCCTGCACCCGCGGGCGACCCCCACTCTGGCGCCTACCACCACACAGCCGTCGGGACAGGCGGCCATCTCGGGTGTCGGAACCGTCACGGACATGGTCGCCGCAGACGTGGACGGCGACGGTAAGGTCGAAGTGACCGTGGCGCTCCTGGGCCCGCAGGAGACCGGTGCCGATACGGGCCGCGCCGTCACGTCGCTTCACACCTTCGACACCAATGCAAACGAGTGGACGGCGATCGAGCAGCTCGCCGAGCTCGGCCACGCCTCGAGGTCGCGAAACGCGTACGCACCGTGGCGGCTCGCGCTAGGCGACGTGAACGGGGACGGTCGTCCGGACCTGCTCGCCGGAGGCGCGTTCCCCGACCACTCCCGGGAGCCGAACATCGTGGCCGTCGACCTCTTCAGCAACGAGGTGCTGTTCGAGACGGATTTTCGGATGGAGTACGACGGCGAGTACGCGGTGGCCGCCATCGCCGGTGCGGACCTGAACGGGGATGGCCGTGCCGAGATCGTCGTCGCAGCCGAGCGTGAACCACATTCTAGCGACCGCCTTTTCACCTACTCCCAACAAACCGAGTCCACGGAGTTCGAGCGCACGGACTACGACTCCGGGCTGAGGAAGATCTTTGACATCGCAGTTTCGGATTTCGACGGCGACGGCCAACCCGAGTTGGCGCTATTGGGCGAGCCGATCGGATACGGATCCTTGGCCGTTGCGCGCCTGAACAGCGAGTTCGAGGAACTCGGTCACTTCGTCATCGACGAAAGGGCTCATTCCACGAGGAGGCTGCTTGTGCCGGAGGCAAGTCGGGATGGCGTGGGTCGCCGAACGGTCCTGTTCTTGGAGTCCGAAGGCGACTCCTGGCAAACGGCCACGACCGTCGTCGCGGGTCTCGATGTCCTGACCGGGAAGAGAATCTGGCGGTCGCCCAAGCTGCTCGGCCTGTTTCGGGACATCGCCTACGTGCACGACGGCGAACGGCCCCGGTGGGTGATCGCCACGTCCTACGGCATGCATGTCACCCGTTGAAGGACAGTTGCCGCCGGCCTTCCGCGTTGGCGGCTCTCAATTCTGAAGCGGGTTCCGAACTGCGAGGTTCGGGAAGCGGCTGAAGTCCCGATCTGCGGTCCAGAACTCCGTCACGCCGTGCCCGACGCAAAGGGAGGCAATCCGCGCGTCGTGTACCACCGGTCCTCTCACTCGACCGTTCTTGAGTTGACTCTTGAGTTCGCCCCAATGCGAGTCGGTTTCACTCAGGAGCACGGCAGCAGGTGATGCCAGCCATGCGTCGACCTGGTCGATCACTTGCGCGGTGGTGGATGGTGGCTCGTAGATTCGAGGATGGCTCGCGATGGCTAGGAACTCGTGCACGCATGGCCAGGGCAGCCCCCAGGTGACGCGTCCCTCGGCCAGCGAAGCGACACGCGCCTTCGCCTGCGCATGCCATTCCGAGTCCGAGCGGTGGGCGTAGACGAGGATGTTGGTATCCGTCGCGATCACCCGCCGCGATCCTCGTAGGCGGCTTCACGGATGCGTGGCCAGTCGACATCGCGATAGCTGGGTTGGAGGCCACGGCCGGCCACGGAGGCGTCCCGCAGAACAAACCGCTGCGGTTGCCCATCGGCGCGCATCGCGAGGCGCAGGCCTCGTTCGATCAGCGACCGCAGCGTGGTGCTCTCCCTGGCCGCATGGGCCTTGGCCTTCCGGGCGAGGTCGTCGGCGATCTCGATTGTCGTCTTCAAATATGGTCACCCGTTGAACGCGATACGGGTGCCCATACTATTGATACTGTCTGCCCGTATCAACGTGCCGGTTCCTGAAGGCTCGGCAAGCTTGTTCCCGGTGTCATCGACGCCAACAAACGGCGGCAACACAACCCTGTGCATGGCATCCGCTCGCCATGGGTTGACGGTCGGGCGTGTACGATGGGTCCGATGCGGACCGCCCCCTCATTGGCCAAGACTCCGTGAGCGACTCGACGCTGTCCAGTGCCTCGCTGCATTTCGTACGAGTGACGCACAAGACGTGCTGGACCTTCGTGCGCCTCTACACGGGAGACGGTCGCCTTGGCGAAGGCGAAGCCACACTCACCGGCCGGGAAGACGCGCTCGTTGCGGCTGCCGAGCGCCTCGTTCCGCTGGCGCTCTCACAAGCCGCCCCGCAGTACCCGGGTGCGTTCGCCGAACGCAACCCGCCGGCGAGCATCCAGGAGTCGGCCATCGTGAGCGCGATCGACCAGGCGTTGTGGAGCCTCAATGCGCAGGCGAACGGCCACTCGTTGGCGCAGACCCTCGGCGTGCGGCGCGACCGGATGCCGGTGTACGCCAACATCAATCGCCGCACCGAGAAGCGCAACCCGGAAGGCTTCGCGGCCAGCGCCCGAGCCGCCATGGAGGCCGGGCACGTAGCATTCAAGGTGGCGCCTTTCGATGAGGTAACCCCTGAAGTTTGCGCCCAGGGCGACGGCGTGCGGGCCATGCAAGATGGACTCGCGCGCATTGCTGCGGTGCGCGAGGCCGTAGGTTCACAAGCGCGGCTGATGGTCGATTGTCACCGGCGCTTCGACGAAGCCAGCGCCGGTACGCTCAACGAGGCCGCGGCTCGCCTGGGCGTGCACTGGATCGAGGCGCCGTTGCCGGAATCCGAGTCGAACATTCCGGCACTCGTACGACTGTGCCGCCAGTGCAACGCTCTCGGCATGCGCCAGGCAGGTCTCGAAACGAGCGTCGGCTGGGAGACCATGCGCCCCTATTGCGAGGCTGGCGCGTACGATGTGGTGATGCCCGATGTGAAGTACATCGGCGGGATTCACGAAATGGCGCGTACGGTAGCGGGGTGCGCATCGCATGGCGTTCAGGTCTCGCCACACAACCCGAGCGGCCCGATCTGCCACGCGGCGAGCTTGCAGGTCTCGGCGGCGATCGGGGCTTTCGACATCCTCGAACTGCAATTCGACGAAAGCCCGTTGTTCGATTCGCTAGTGGACACACCGTTCGGGGAAATCAAGGATGGCCACGCACGACTGCCATGCGGGTCGGGCTTGGGCGTGGCTTTGGTCGACACCGTTCTAGCGAGCCACGCCGATCGGTCGCCGCGCGAGTGGCGGTGTTAGGGTCCTCCGAGGCTTGGGTGATGCGACTCGGCAACGAGTTCCTGCACCGCGTCCTTACGGCCCAGGGCATCCCGCACGAGTATCGCCTTGTCCCGGACGAGGGGCATTTCCCGGTTGCACCGGAACGTTTCCTTGCGACTTTCGCGTTCATCGGCCGCGCCCCTCGGACACGGGGGTGGGGATTCGCAGGCAGGCCCGTACGGGCGACGCTTGTCGTCGCCCGCGCTGAACGTGTCTGTTGGGCACGGGACGGGACACCCGCCCCTATTGTGCTTCGCACCCACGCCGATTAGTCCCGACCGTCTTCGTGTGCTTGGGCGACCCTAGTGTCGCGGATCGCAGGACGCTTTCGCACCGGGACGGGACACGTCCCTACGGTGCCGCAAGCCGCAGCGACTCCACGTGGTGGTCGAACCAGATGTCGCGGTAACGGTCGATGATTGGTTTCTTGGCGTGTCCGTGCCCCTCGATCTCGAGGTACGTGTGGTCCACGCCGGCGTCCAATAGAGCGCCGTGGAAGTCGCGGATGGTCGGAAGGTGGCCCGTGTCCTGCGTCCCGCACCACATTTGGATGCGCAGCTTGCCCCTGATCTCGCGGAGGTTCTTTTTCAGCAACTCGAACGCGTCGTTGTCGATGTAGGCTTGCTTGTCGGGACCCAAATAGTTGTTGGGGTAGGAGTCCGTCTTGGACGGGTCGAAATGCGCCGACGTTCGTGGCACGTTGCCCGCGAAGTTGAACAGCGAACAGAAGAGCGACGGATATTTCATGGCGAGTCGCGTCGCGCCCCGGCCGCCCATGCTGTGGCCCTCGATGCAGCGTCCCTCGCGTGCGGCAATCGTGCGATAGTTTTCGTCTATGTGCGGAATCAGTTCGCGAACGATGAGTGTCTCGCTTAGGGTTCGCCCGTCGTGGGAGTCCTTGAAGAACGTGCGCTTGCCGCCGTTTGCCATGACCACGATCATCGGCGGCCAACGTCCGTTGCGGATGCCCCCGTCGAGCACGTCTACCTCGTCGAAGCCGTGCAGTTCATTTCCGTCAGCGCCATGCAGGTTGTAGATCACCGGATAATGCTCGCCGGCGTGGGTCTCGTAGCCGGGCGGGAGGTAGATGCAGTAGCCCACCTCGGTCTGGTGGGCCTCGGAAAAGAACGTCTTGTGCGCGACCCCGTGGCGCAGTTCACCGGCCTCTGGTTTGTTGATCCAGACGGCGGAGGGACCCTGTGACACGGCGGGGCGTGGTGTCCTTGCTGCTTCGGGGCTCATGGCGGGGAAGAATCATAGCCCGGCGCACGACCGAACTCGCCTCTCTGCTGCTGGCGTCCGTGTGCCTTGCCGACCAACCGCCCTATCAGCACGGCATTTCCCTGCTCCACGACCTGAAGTATCCCGCCGACTTCACCCACTTCGAGTACGCCAACCCTTCGGCGCCGAAAGGCGGGAGCCTGACCCTCTCGACGACCTGGCCGGTCCGGAACGTCTCGGGGGCGTGGGGTACGGGCGTCTCCAATGCCAGCGGCTTGGAGCGGACGATGGATCGATTGTTCGTCCGTTCGGCCGACGAGCAGTCGGCCCTCTACGGTTTGCTGGTGGACGGCGTGGCGCTCTCGGAGGACCGGAAATCGCTCTACATCCAGTTGCACGAGGGCGCGCGCTGGCACGACGGTGTGCCGATTACGGCCCGCGATGTGCGCTTCTCCTACGACGTGATGGACGCCACGTCGATGGCCGGCAAGGTCTACTACCGGTCGTGGGTCGAGTCGTTCGAGGTCGTGAACGACCGGGAACTTCTGATCCGCCATCGCGACGTGTTCACCCATTCGAACCTGCTGGCGTTGACCACGTTCCCCATGCGCCCGGCGCACTACTACGCAGACCGGGATCCAGGACAGGTGACGCTTGACCCGCCGTTGGTCAGTGGTCCCTATCGCATCGTCGAACTCGATCGCAACCACGTCACGTATGAACGCGTACCCGACTACTGGGCCCGGGACCTGCCGGTGAACCGCGGCCGCCACAACTTCGATGTGATCCGCTACGACGTGTACCGCGATGCCACCGTGGCGAGAGAGGCGTTCCGCAAAGGCCTCCTCGACATCTTTTTCGAAACCGATGTCCGCTACTGGAATACCGCGTACGACGCGTCGTCACCGAACGCAGGTCGATGGCTGAAGGATACGCGCCGGGTGGGCAAGTCCATCGGTCAGGAGCGCACGCTGACGTTCAATCTCGATCGCGAGATCTTCCGCGACGCGCGGGTTCGCGAGGCGCTGACGCTGGCGTTCGACTTCGAATGGCAGAATCGCGTCTTCCACTACGACACCCAGTACCGGGCGTTGAGCTACTTTGCCGGCTCGTCGCTGGCTGGCCGGGGAATGCCGTCGACGGAGGAGCGTGCCTTGCTTGCTCCCTATCGCGGTCAACTACCCGGGCGGGTGTTCGACGAACCGTTCCGGTTGCCGGTGTCCGTCGCACGCGGGCCAAATCGAGAAGCACTCAAGCGGGCACGGCGGCTATTGGCCGAGGCCGGGTGGACACTCGTGGACGGTCGACTCGAGAACGCGGACGGCGAGGCGTTCACGTTCGAGATCGCGACGCAGAACGCCTGGGCCAAGCGGTTGCTGCTGCCGTTCGTCGACTCGCTGGCGCACCTCGGCATCGAAGCCAGTGTGCGCCTGCTCGACAACGTCACCGCCGTCCGTTTCAAGCGCGAGCGCCGATTCGACATGTACTTCAGAGGGCTGGATTTCCTAAACCCGCCGATGGCCCAGTTGCGTACCTACTTCGGATCGGCGAACGCCGAAGCGGGGATGGGCGGCAATCTGGCGGGGATTCGCGACCCGGTGGTCGACAGCCTGATCGAACTCGCCCAGCGCGCACCGACCCTGGAGGCCGCGACGACGGTCTGCCGGGCGTTGGACCGGGTCCTCCTCTGGGGCTTTTATCACATCCCATTGAACATGCCCGTCGAGGAACGGTTCCTGTATTGGGACAAGTTCGGCCGGGCCGACGACACCGTCGCCGCGTACGAGTACCTCGACGGCGGATTGGCGCGCGTCATCGACAGTTGGTGGAAGCGGGACTCCCGGGCCGATCACTGACGACTTTCGGCAGGCGGTCGGACGGCCATTTCGGCATTTCAAACTGAGACGTCATCCCGTAGCATTGACACGTGGTCGGCGAGCTTCTTAGATGGTTCTGACGGGGCCAGTGGACATACGACGATGGCCAAACCGGACGAGCAAGAGAACCTATCGGATACCGTTGCCAAGGCGCTGGTACCCATTGGACAACGCCTTGCGCGCATCGAGAAGCGAATCGAGGGCGTGGAACACCACCTGCGGAGCGTCGAGCAGCGCCTGACCAGCGTGCAGCAGCGCGTGACCGGCGTTCAGGATCGGATCGGCAACGTACAACTGCGCCTCGACAACCTGGGGGGCAAGCTCGCAGCGCTCGGCGAGGACGCGAGCGGTTGATCCGGGTGCCCCCGGGGACCGGCCCTAGTTCAAGCGCATCAATCCCGAATCGCGGTAGTAGATGATCGGCTCGGCGCGGGCGGTGGCGCCGCCGGCGGGATTGGCTGATCCGTACGGGGGAATCTTCGTGCCGGCCCTCAAGAGCCGGGCCGCCATCGACACGCGCCGGTTGCCTTCCCCGAACGCCAAGCTGCGATGCAGAAGCGCAGCGTGGAACAACACGAACTGACCGCGTTCGAGGGGTAGCGGCGTGACCCGGTCCGCAACGACCGCCGGGACTTCGTCGATGTGGCGCGGAATGTCCCGGTCGAACCCGGCGATCGGCTGGTGCGACCCCTTCACGTATTCGATTCGGCCCTCGTCCATGCCGATGTCGGTCAACGCCATCGTGATCGAGAAATGATTGCTGGTGTCGTAGAGATCGAGCGCCGCATCGCCGTTTTCGAAGTGGCGGTCGTGGTGCCACTTGTTTTGTCCGGTGCCGTCGCTCTTGACGAAGAAATTCGACCGCCAGATGTATAGGTCTTCGCCCAAAAGCTCGGCCACGGCGGATTGCACGTTGGCGTCGTAGTAGAGTCGCCGGATGACGCCGACGTCAAGGTGGCGGTCGATCAACGGGTTGGAGTAGGTGCTGTTGTCACCTCCGGCCTTTTTCGCGGCGAGAAGCTGCTGCCGACGAAGCGCCTTGAACTCGAATACCGCGTCCCGTGCGGCGTCGAGTCCCGTCCTGTCGGCCAACTCGAACGGACCGGCCAGCCCATCCCGCCGCAATTGATCAACTGACACAGGTGTTTCCTTCGCCGAGTGACGCGTCAGCATAATAGACGCCTTCGCGTTGCCGATCCTCATGCACTGGCCCGATCCGGGCGGACTCGTGGCGCCCGTGAAGTGAGGAAGCGGCTTGCGGGGTCGTCAATACGGAGATGGGGAGGACCGAACGCTGCTAGAGCTTGGAGTGATCGCGGACGATCTCACGGGTGGCGTGAAGGTGGCTAGCCTCTTGGAGGAGCAGGGCGTCCGTTGCCCCGTGGCGACGTCCGCCGATGCCGTTGAAGGGCTCCCAGGCGACGTACAAGCCGTCGTCGTCGGCAGCAAGCTCTTGTCGAGACCGGCTGAAGAGGCGGTCGCCGACGCAAAGCACTCCGCCCGGGCCTTGCTCGCACAAGGTGCCAAGCAGCTCTACTACAAATACAGCACGCTGTTCTGTTCGACGGCACGCGGCAACATTGGTCCGGTGGCCGAAGCGCTGATGGATATGACGCACGCCGAGTGCGTGTTGTTCTGTCCGGGCCGTCCCGAACGAAGTGCCACCGTCTACCAGGGGCGACTGTTCCTCGGCACGGACATGCTGCACGAAACCCCGAGGCGGTATGACCCCGTGACCCCCATGACCAATTCGAACCTCGTGGAGGTCTTGCAGTCGCAGAGCCGAGTCGAGGTGGGACTCCTGAACCACGACACGATGCGCGCGGGCAAAGCCGCATGCGAGCGCTACCTGGCCGAGCAGTCGGCTGCGGGCGTACGGTTCTTCATCGTCGACGTCATCGATCCGGGCGATCTCGCGCGCGTCGCCGCGCTTGCGAGTCATTCCGCCCTGGTAACCGGATCGGACGATCTCCCCGTCGCCCTTGCGCGCGGTTGGTCGGGCCGCAACGTTGCCTCGACCGAGCCGCGAACGTTGTTGCCCGCCGCGCCGGGGCATTCCGCGGTGATCTCCGGCAGTTGCACGCCGAGAACCTCCCGCCAGTTGGCCCGGTTCGAGGCCGTGCACCCGGTGTACCGGATCGACCTGCTGAAGGCGGCGAGCGATGAACGCGGCGTCCTAGGCGAGGCCGTCGAGTGGGCCTGCGCCCGATTGGTGCACGGGCCCGTGGGCGTCGCGACCACTACGGATGCCGCCGGCGTCAAGCGGGCGCAGGCGGAACTCGGCCAGGAAAGCGCTTCGGCGCTCGCCGACGACCTCCTTGGCCGGATGTCCCGAGCGCTTTACGAACTTGGCGTACGGAAGTTCGTGGTGGCGGGCGGCGAGACGTCCGGGTCGGTGATAAGGTCGTTGGGCATCGAGCGTCTCGAGGTGGGGGCGTACGACGATCTGCAGGGCGGCTACTGTCACCGAGCCGACGAAGATCCGTTGTCGCTGGTCGTCAAGTCCGGCAGCGCGGGCGAGGACGACTTCATTGACGTCGCCTTGGAACGCATGCGGATGGCGGACGCCGCATCCGGTTGATCGAAAGGGGAAGCCATGGCAGACACCACCGACGAGGCGGACCTGCGCCAACAGTTGGTCGACAACTACAAGCGGGTGGAAGCGATCGGCTTGAACGAGTTGTCCTCGGGCAACTTGAGCGTCCGCTTCGGCGACTGCATGCTGATTTCCCCGAACGGCGCGCGCGCGGACACAATAGCCGCCGACACGGTCGTCGAGACATCGTTCGACGGCCGGTGGCGCGGCGAGGGCAGGCCGTCGTCCGAATGGCGCATGCACGCGGCGATCTACATAAAGCATGCCGAGGCCCACGCGGTGGTCCATACCCACTCGGACTATTGCGTTGCCGTCGCAAGCCACCTCTTGCCGCTGCCGGGCTTCCACTACCTGGTCGGCGTCTTCGGCGGCGACGACGTGCCTTGCGTCCGGTATTCCACGTTCGGGACGCAGCGACTCGCCGACGACGCCGCGGCGGCGCTGACCGATCGAACGGCCTGCCTGCTCGGCAACCACGGCATGATCTGCCATGGGCCCAGCCTCGCCCGGGCGGTCAACCAGGCGCATCGCCTGGAGATCATGTGCCGGCAGTACGTCCTCGCCCGGCAGTTGGGCGAACCGCAACGCCTGACGGCGGCGGAGTGGCGCGAGTTCCACGGCGGGGACAAGGCGAGCATGTACGTGCAGAACGGCTGACGGGGATCGGACGAGTGGAGAACCACGAGGAATTTCAGGAGCGCGTCGTGAAGCACGAGCGGCCGACGCGTTACTACCTGTTTCTGATCGCCCCCGACGGGACGATGCTGGCCCTCGACGAGGATGGCGCGCTCACGCTGTCCGACCAAGGCGACGACCGGGTGATCTGGGATCGAACCGCCGGCGGTGTCACGCATGTGGCAACCGGGACGGAGGTGCCGGGCGACGTCGATGCCGATGGCTGTACGGTGCGCATGGGTTCGGAGGATGTGGCCTTCCGGATGGGGCACGGCCCCGAGAGCCTGCCGAGTGCCTATCTCGAGCACTTGAAACGCGAGGGCTGGGTGTGTCTGACCTGTCTACTGACCCCGGAGATCGTCGACGGACTGCAACGGGTCGCGTGTACGGACGACTACGAACACCTGGAACCGGACACCGACCGCCCAAGGGTCTGCCAGCACAGCGCCGTCGGCCAGGCGATTAGCGAACCCATCTCGCTCTGGCTGATCCGGGAGTACATCGGGACCCGGGATCTGCATCTGGGTCATCCGCCGAATCCCACGTCGCTGCCGCCCTACGACGGCAAACGCCGGGTCCAGGGCTGGCACGCCGACATTCCGTACATTCCGTCCATTGGCGGGCACCCCGTGGCGGATCGGCACGGCCCCATCAAGGCGGTTCAGCGCAATGTCTGCGTATCCGACTTCACCAAGCAGAACGGCGCCACCGCGTACAAGCTCGGCTCGCACCGGGCCGAGACGAACCCGCCGCCCGAGTGGAATCCCGCCCGCCACGGTGCCGATCCCGCTACCCGGCCCTACAGCGGTCCGGACGCCGATGTGGTCGAAGCCCCGGCGGGCAGCATCGTTCTGTACGACGCCAGGACCTGGCATCGTGCGGGCTTCAACCGGACGAAGCACAAACGCGGCGCGATGCTGATGTCGTTCCAGGCCGCCGACGTGGTCCCCAAGCGGGATACGAGGCCCGCCTGCAAGCGGTTTCACGAAAGCGCTGTCTACGAGGAACTGGATCGCCGAGCGCAGCGGGAGATCACGGAACTCCTGATGAATCAGCCCGACGCCGCGTAGGGGCGGGCAACCGAACACCACGTAAAAGAGCACCGTTATGCAAGTAGGAATCATGTCGGGCACCTTCGCCCGGCCCACTCTCGGCGAGACGCTGGACGCGATCCTCGACCACGACATCCGCCACATGCAGTTCAACTGGGGTTCGGCCCATCCGTCGGGTCCGCTTGCCGAGGTGATCGACGCGATCTGCCCCGTGATCCGGGAGGAGACCGCCAAGCGCGACATGGTCATCGCCGCCGTGGCCGGGAACGTCAACATGGCCGATACGGACCCCGACAAGCGCCAACAGGGGATCGAGCGGCTGCGGATGGTGATCGGTGCCTGCAAGTCCGTCGGCACGTCCGTGGTCGCGACCTGCACCGGATCCCGACATCCGGAAAGCATGTGGCGGCACCATCCCGACAATGCATCGCCCGAGGCGTGGCGTGATGTTTGCGCGACCCTGGAGCAGGTGCTGCCGACGGCCGAGGCGGCCGGCGTCATGGTCGCTTTCGAACCGGAGATCAACAACGTGGCGAGCAACGCGGTCAAGAGTCGGCGCTTGATCGACGACATGGGCTCGCCGAACCTGAAGGTCGTGATGGATGCGGCGAATATCTTCGGCAAGGACGACCTGCCGCGCATGACGGAAGTGCTCGACGAGGCCTTCGACCTGCTCGGCGACCATGTCGCCATCGCCCACGGCAAGGATCTCGATCATGGCGGTGACGCCGGGCACCTCGCGGCGGGCACCGGCAAGCTCGACTACGCCCACTACGTCTCCCTGCTGTGCGGGCTTTCCTTCGACGTGCCGGTCATCCTGCACGGTCTGACCGAGGCCCAGGTGGAGGACAGCGCGGGGATGCTAAGGCGTCACGCGGCGGCCCATCAGGCGGTGAGTGAATGAAGGCGAAGGTCGCTCTTCTCGGGTGCGGCAACCCGGCGCGCAAATGGCATCTGCCGACGCTCAGCGAGCTGTCCCGGCGCGGCGAGATCGAGTTCGTCGCCCTATGTGACATGGACGAGCAGCTTGCCACGGAAAACGGCGCGAAGTACGGCGTACCGCACTACACCGATGCCGAGGAAATGCTCGACAAGCACAGGGACATCCTGGTGGTTGACATCGTCACTGGGGATCCAACCCACCACGTACTCGCCAGCCTGATCGCGGAGCACGGCAAGCATGTCATGGTGGAGAAGCCGATGGCCCTGACCCTGCCGTGCTGCGACCACATCATCGACTCCTGCCGGCGCAACGGCGTGCATTTCGAGGTGGCCGAGAACTACTTCCGCATGCCGAAGCAGCGGATGATCGTGAAGCTCGTCGAGGCGGGCATCCTCGGCGATATCGTGCGCGTCTACTTCGTCGAGCCCAAGCGCCAGGTTCCGTTCGAGCCGACCGTGACGCACAACGGCCTCGGCCGTCCCATCTCGGGTTTCGGCCGGACCTCCGGCATGTGCATGGACATGGGCGCGCACCGGCTGTCGCAGTTGCGGCTGTACGCGCAGAGCGAGCCGCAGCGGATCGCCGCCACCGTGCGGAAATACATGTCGGATCCCAACCGGATCCATGAAGACTGGGCACACGCGTTAATCGACTTCGAGAGCGGCGCAGTGGGAATCTACGAGACGTCCCGGCTCGGCGAGGCACAGAAGTACTGCCAGATCACCGGAACCCTCGGCGGCATTTTGGACAAAGACACCTTCGGACCCGAGATTCCGCTGCGACTGCGCCTTGGCGACGATTGGCAGGACATCCCGGTCGAAACCGAACGCCGCCGGATCGACGGCGTGGATGTTCTGCAGCGCATCATCGTCCACGCCGATGCCGAAATCGTCTACGAGAATCCGTTCCGGGACTACGCCATCGACGACTGGTCGGTCGGCCACGCGTCCGAGATCATGAGCATCGCCAACGCCGCGCTCAACGACGAACCGGCGGAATACGGGCTGGAAGGGCGCAAGGACGTCGAGATGGCCATGGCGATCTACGAATCGTCGCTAAACGGCATGGCCCCCGTTGCATTGCCTTTGGAGGGCCTCACCGCCTACGAGCAGATGGTGCACGAGGACTACCACACGAAGTTCGGTCGACCGATCGGTCCGTTCTGGCAACCCTCGGCAGAGGAGCGTACTGCGGTGGGATAATCGCCGCGTTGGACTCGGAGGCGGCGTTGGTGCCGTTGACCGAGGAGCAGAAAAGGAACTTCGTCCGCGACGGCTTTCTGCATGTCGCGGATGTGGTGCCGTCACGCCTCGTGGCCCGGGCCAGGCGCGCCATCAACAACTCCCTGGGAACCGGGATTGATCCCGAGCAAATCGTTCGCTTCAACAACCAGACTTTCTGCCCCGAACTCCGGGACGACCCGCGCCTCTTGCGCCTCGCGACGACACCAGAGGTGTGGTCGCATGTGCGGGCCTTGCTTGGCGACCGCCGGGTGGTCCGCCCGAAGACCTGCCAGATCGCGCTGCGTTTTCCGCTCCCGGAAGGCACACCGCGCCGAGTCGCCGGGGGACATATCGACGGTTACCACACGCGCGAAAACGGCGTGCCGGACGACGGCATGGTGCGGAGTTTCACCCTGTTGCTCGGCATCATGCTAAGCGACGTCCCCATGCCCTTCAGCGGAAATTTCACGGCTTGGCCGGGAACGCACCGGCGCCTTGAGCGCTACTTCCGCGATCACGGCGTCAACACGCTCGACGGCGGTGGGGTCATGTCGCTCGGCCTGCGCCTGCCCAAGCCCGTGCCGGTCACCGGCAGGGCAGGAGATATCGTTCTGGCCCACTACCAGATGGCGCACGCGGTGTCGCCGAACTTGTCCGACGACATCCGCTACATGTGCTTCTTTCGATTGTCGGTGCGCGGCCTGGCGAATCACCGGGTGGAGTCCATGCTGGACATCTGGCGGGACTGGCCGAAGTTGCGGCCGGTCCACCAAGCGTAGCGGCGGGGCCATCGTGCCCGATCGGGCGCACCGCCCGCATCGCGCCATGCCATTGAACAGCGGAGTATGGCGGCTCGGGCTTGGTGCCCTGGCGTCGACACTCGCTTGCGTCGGGAACGCGCGGTTCTTGGACCAACTGGAGTTCAAGCAGTTGCGGACGACAAGCGGACGATCGTCTTCAGGATCCACCCCGATGCCAGGTGGGATGACGGGGTGCCGATCACGGTCGGTGACGTGGTGTTCTAGCAGGTGGGGCGGACGATCTGCAGACACACTTCGACGCACCGGTTGCAGATGCTGCCGTTGCTGGCAACGACGAGGTGACCGACCTCGACTGCGGACTTATCGCAAAAGCTGCAGGGGATTCCTTTCCGTGACGTCCCTGCCTGCGGCGGATTCGGCGGCTCCTCGATTAGGTTGGCGCAGCGGCCAATGCACTCATCACAGATGAATACCCCGGTTCCGGCGATTAGCTTCCGGCATTGCGGTGCAGGCGTGAAACAAAACGTGCAACATGCCGTGTCGGCATCTTCGAGCGCTATTTCCAGGGCCGCCGCAACGTGGCGGGTCAGACGCCGAAGAGTACGGTGGATGTCGCCCAGGGCGTCACGCTCCGGTGAAATCACTTGGGCGGAGGCTCCTCGATAGGCTGGGCGCTGCTCGGACTCGTCATAGCCGGTCGATAGGATCTGCGCGGCCACGTTTGCGGTCTGCCGTTGGCAGTCCGCTAGCTCGTTCCGGGCATCCACGTAGGCCTTCAGCTTGTCCCAGGTGGAGAACCCTTGCTTCCGAGCGATGACGAGTAGCGCTTGCTGCAGCGTCAACGAGGAAGCATCGCAGGGCTTGACATCGGCCAAGGCATCGGGGTTACCAGCTTGGGCAGATTCCAGCAATGCCGTGGCGCGAGACTGCAGGTCATTGAGACCGATGTCAGCACAAACGCCGATTGGGAACGAATGAACGACCACGTTAGGCTGCCAATTCCTCTTCAGACCACTCTAGCGGCCCCTGGAACGCAGGGCGATGCGGCGTGTCGAGACGAACGCCTCAGGAACCCGCCAATCCTTCTCGGCAAGGTTGGATTCCGCAACTCCGCAACCGTTTTCGTTCTACGAACCATGGGCGTACTCCGGCGACCACCTGATGGCATCAGCGATGACCAGATCGCCGCCGCGGTTGGATATCGTTGCCGAGTCCGTCGCACCGTTGTCCCCTGATCTGCTTGCAACTATTACGCTGACCCGCCGGGATCCGATGTCAAACGTCCCAAGATCGTTCCATCCCTGTTGTGCGCTAAGGGCGTCGAAATCGATGTGCTGCTCCACGTTTCCGTGTTGAAGAGTTAAGCGGTGTGGACCGAGAAAATCGATGTGTGCACGCCTGACGGGGCTCGACCGCTTGGGCGGTCGGGGTACGTGGAATCCTAGCCGCCAACGTCCCGGACTTGGAAGTTCCACAGAGAACTCTGCGGTCACTGCCCCGTCACCAGACCGCATGATCGCGAGCGTGCGACGATACTTCCCCCATGCGCCAGGCGCGGATTCCCGAAGCCAAACACCCCGGGCTATCGTTTGCATTTCCCTTTTGTATTCGGGAAGCCCCTGGTCAATATCCGGCAACTGCTGAAGTGGGCGCAGCCACCACGGCAGGGCCCTAGCCGCACGCATCGGGAAGTCGCGCCTTGCAAAAAAGCGAGCATCGAGGTCGTCGATGATCACCTCATTGCCCGAGCCGATTTGCTCCGCGTCGACTGCCCCTTCGATCACACGACGTCCGTCGGTTTCCGACCGTAGGTTCAGGCGAAACGGGTGCCGATTCAACGCCAGATGAGTATGCAGCCATAGTTCCTCTGGACGTTCGGTTGTGACCACCTCAACGACCACGGCGCCAAACGGCTCGACTCTTGCCACGGAGGACCGCGCCACCGTCGGGCCATCGCTTGTACTGGCGAACAGCAACCCCGGAGCCGGTTGATCGTTGCGTACGTACGCCGTGGTTCGGTAGTGGGAGTCGCTATCGTCGAGACGCCCGACCTCGGCCTCGACGGTGACGAAACCCGCAACGGACGATTGCTCAATCCAATGCTGCACGAACGACGAGATCTGCGCATCAATGGACGCTCCTACGCGGAGAAAGTCTGCGAGGTCGAAGGTTCTACCCTCGTATACCCTACGGACCTCAGAGATCCACTCTGCAGTACGCCCCCTCCCTATAGAGTCGATTATCGCCTTTGCCATCTTCTTCGACTTTAGAATGAGCACGGACGTGTCGACCTTGGGATCACTCTGGATTGCTTGGGGTAGAGGTTTGTGCACGGGGAGATCCGCGCTGGCGAAACTCCCGAAGTGACCGTAAGGTCGCGCCAAATCGGCTAAGGGTCGGGCAAGCAATTGCTCCCACACCGGGGGGCGATCCACCCTTCCGCGCGTGTGACTGAAGAAATGGTTGAGCTGGCCGGTCGCTAGCCAGGTCGCCAGCGCACCGATTGGTGCGGCGAAGCTCTCTTCACTGTCGAACGAGTGGGCCGAAAAGTCGGCCTCCCGGGCAGAAGCAATTGGCCGGTTGCTATTGAGCAGCCAGTCCGCAAGCTCAAGCATCAGGTAGTTCAATGTCGCAGCGCTGGAACCTCGGGAAGACGTGGTTGCGAGAGCCAGGTTGCGGGCCAAACCGCGGCCTAGAGCGGCACCATGTTCGTCGAGGTAGAAAAGGCCCCTCAGCATGAAATCAACTTTCTGGTCAACGGCGGCTACGACGTCCGTGCGCATGGCCGACAGCCGCGTGTCGAAGCGTTGGTTGTTTCCGACGAGCGAGACTTCCTTCAGAAGCAAGACGCCCGGCAAGGCGAAAGCGGTGTCGGTTCTCCATCCCCCTCGGTACGTTCGTAGTTGGGCGGGTACCTCAACGACGCTCAGACGAGCGTATGGATAGGGGAGGCCTAGGGCGCGGGTATCGGACAGCAACGACCGCAGCCGACGACGAAGGGCATCCCCTGCATCCGCAAAGAAATCGAGATGGTCGGCGTGCGTAGCATGCAGGAGCAACTCGAAAGTGACGCCGTCGACCTCGATCGCGATCCGCCGAAATTGTGACGCGAATATGCCGACCTCCGACACTACGGCACTTGGTCGGAAACGGAACCGAGAATAGCCTTGCCCAAGTGCTCGCTCGAGTCGCTCGTTGCCAGCCTGCACCACTTGGTAGCCAGAACCGCCGGGGCCCGACGCAAGCCACCCCTCTGGGACATCCACGGCAAGGTCGACTTCGAAGAAGTCCCGCGTTCGGATGGACGGGTCATCGCGGTGGATACTTGCTCCCGGTGTCGGCAGCCAATGAACCCCGGGCATCAAGGCAACGTACGAAGGATCGAATATCGCCGCTTCGTCCCCAAGTTGCCAGAGGCGGTTGGCAGCGCGTCGGAGTCCAGGGTCGATCACACCATCCAGATACGCAAATCGGCAATCCGGGATCCCGCTTGCGACGACCGAAACGGTCAGTTGATCGTGAGGCGAAAGGGGTTCTTCCAGTTCGATCCGGAGCAGACCGTGATGATGGTCGAACTCCTGCGCGTGCCCGTTGATGCGGAGCGAGTCGACCTCCATGTTGGGGTTTAGGCTGAAGACCAGGGACGGCACGCTGATTTCGGTCGCCCGCACAAGCACGTCAACATCGATGTAAAGCGAATTGCCGGGCGTGACTCGGACGTAGCCGCGGACTTGCTCGACATCGACGCCGTCACTTTCCTGTCGGGCTGCAGCGGCATGGGTTGCGAACCAGTCTGCGCGCGTCTGGGCGTCGGCCGTTGCCATCGAGACGGCGATTCCAAGCGAGGCTGCCGAGGTCGTCCCGAGCAAGGTACCGGTCACTAGGTTGGCGCGACGATTGCCGTCTCGACGGCGGCAGCAAACGGCAGTGATGGCGACGAGGCCAGCCGTGCCCAACAACATGCCGAGGCGTTGGAGAACGGCGGATGGAGCGGCTAATTGCGGGACGATGTCCGAGGCGAATCGGGAGTAGTTTGAGACGGGCAGGATCGCGTCGTTCAAGAACGTGGGAGTTCGTCTGGAGGTCCACATGATGCCCATGAGCGCTAGGATTGCGGTCAGCGACGCAACTAGCCGATTGCCGGAAACGACGTGCAATAGGACGACGAAGGAACACCACGCCAGAATCGCAGGTGCCACGTCCACGAACAGGTACGTCGATAGGGAGTAGCCTTCGATCGTGTCCAAGAAGGGCCACTCCAACCACTGGGCAACGGCACCCATGGCCTGGATCATGGCGAAGCAAAACGCGAGGGGAATCCAGGCGATGCAGGCGAGGCCCGCTACCCGTCCGGCAATCACCAGGACGTTCGATGTCGGTCTTGTGTCGAGCGCGTCGGTCGGGTCGTCTGTGCGGGGCCAACCTAGGAAAACAAGCCCGATCAGCGAGAATACCAGCGGATAGACGCCGTAGCGTCCGATCAGAAAGCGGGGGCCCAGGTACGTGGGGGGGCCAGCGAAGCTCGCGAAGGCGTTGTGCAGATAGCTTAGAGCGGCAAACGCACCAATACAGAGCACGAGCAGTAGCGAGGCGTAAATCCAATACAGTGGCTGCCTCACCGCATGGCGGACTTCCAATTTGGTCGTAGCCAAGAGCCTGCCTAGGTTTGCGCGGACTCGATGAGCGACCATTAAGATGCTGCTAGGCGAAGTTCGTATCGCCATGTGGGACTCGCTCGTGCACCGGCTCCGGTCGAACCCGACCGCCGCCGATGCGAGGAGGTCTGGTGTTGCGCGGATACGCGCGGTTTGAGTTCGCCTTACATGTATCCGTAGCAACCGTTGTTTAGGCAACCTGCACAATTCATAAGTTGCTGACACTGCAGGTCACCGATGTCTCCTCCATCGAAACAATAGGTATTGTCTGGACAACCCGAGTAGCCAGTGCATGGCGTTGGGGCGAAATATGAGGCATACCCTCCGCCACTGCAATATTCGAGGAAAGCCGAGCCACTCAAGGCCACTACGAGCAGGACTGTAATCAAGGGAGCCAAGAATACGACCAAGTGGGAACGCAGTCGAGTTAGGCTAACCAACGTCCTTCATCTCCAATTGTCTGACATCGACTATCACTATGGCCCAGGCAAGGGGGGGGGGGGCAAAAAAAAAAAGGTTACAATATGTTGCATTAAGTTGCAATTTTTTTGGTTACTTGGGCAGGTACCGGGATGGCCCCAACCCGGGTACCCCGGTACC
>JAPPND010000059.1 GCA_028818795.1 Gammaproteobacteria bacterium
CGGGAAACCGTTCGGCAACTCCGAGGGACGCAATTCGCCCCAACGCCGGGTCGGTTTTGTTCAGTGTTGCCGCGTAGTAGAACGCTTTGTCAGGACTCTCTGGCGCCGTCTCAGCCGCTTTCCTCAAAAGCTCCAATTCCCGCTCCTTGTCGCCGCTCACATCGGCGATGAGCGCCAAGGTGCTGTAGCCGTCGGCAAGGCCCGGATCCAGGGCGATCGCCTCGTTCGTGTACTGCCTGACCTTGTCGTAGTCCCGATACATGTGAAGCTCGCCAAGCGCCCACTTGTACGCTGCGATTTCGGACCAATCCTGTGACCACCCCTGGTATGTGGCTAGCAGCTTCTCAAAGGACTCATCGCCGGCGGCCATCATTGCCGCGTCGCGCGCGTCCTCATCCAGCTCGGCGCTGATTTCCGATCTGCCGAGATCCTGAACCGCCCGGATGAACTGCTGATGCGCTTTGGTGTTGTTGGGATCGAGTTCGATTGCGGCCCGGAAACGCGCAACAGCGTCATCGAGGTTTCGCTCCTGATAGGCTCGCTCACCCTCCTCATAGCTGGCCTCGGACGCAGCAGCGTTACTCGGCAGTCCGTCGTTGCCGACATCCTGCGCGCGAGGCGTCGCAGCAAGACAACCGCTCGCAATGACGAGAGTGCCGAATACTATCTTCCTGGCGAGCATTTGCTTGCCTCCTGTCGCAAGAAATCAGGTTTGAGCGTCTTCGAGAAGCGCCAGCACCCTGTTCGACTCGTCCTTGTACTCGCGAAATGCGGCCTTCTGTTCCGGCGTATCCAGCATCCCGCGCTCGTTCCAGAGCTCCTCGCGCCGCTGCTGCTGGCTGCGCACCATTTCCACGGCGGTTTCGCCATCGCCGTTGGCCGTGGCGGGATCCATGCCAAATTCCAGGAGGACTTCCACCAGCGGGTAGTAGCCGTACATGGTCGCGAGGTGCAGGGCGTTCATGCCCTGTTCGTCGGTCTGGCCCGGATCCATGCCGTAGTCGAGGAATTCGCGCAGAAGCTCGGGATCTTCATAGAACATCACCGCGCGCGGCAGGTAGTAGGACGAACTGCTTATCGGTACTGCGCCCGCCTCGAGAAGGGCGCGGGCGCAATGGTCGTCGCGTTCCTTGACGCTCCCCATCAGCCCCAGCCAGAGCGGCGTCGCACCGTCCCGATCGGGCTTATTGGCGACATCATAGTCCGGCTCGACTGCCACTAGGAACTCATCGCAGCGTCCGATACCCAGCAGGTCATGCAAACTGATGTCGGGGCCATGCGACAGGATCAGTTCGATCAGCGCCTTCTGGCGAACGCTGGAATGCTTGATCGCCGCGGACAACGGCGTACGGCCGTCTGCAAAGGGTTCGACCAGGAGATCCGGCCGATGCGGAAGAATGGCCTCGATATCCGCCAATTCGCGCGAGACGATGAAGTGCTGTCGGTACTCGTCCTGCCCGAGCATCTCGAGGCGCGTATCGAGCATGTCCCCGCCATGGATCATCGTGGTCAGGTACCGCTCGTAGATCTCCCGCTTCTGCGGGCCGCTTATCCGATCCTCTTCCCGACCTTCGTTAAAGAAGATCACGGTGGGAACACCGTTGACCCGAAGCGCTTGGTAGATCTCGGGGGAGTCGTCGATGTCGAGCTTGACGATCTTGGCCTTCCCGGCCAGCTCGGCGGCGAGTTCGTCGACGATCGGGTCCACTTCCCTGCAGGGGATGCACCAGGTGGCGGTGAAGTCCACCAGCACGGGCAGGGCCGACTCGAAGACCTCTTTCCGGAAGTTCGCGTCGTTTACGTAGGCCGCGCCATCCTCGTCCGGCACGCAGCCAATCATCGTGAACAGGCAAACACTCGCGAGGATCGTGCGACACACCGTGCTTTCTGGTGCCAAGTGAACTCCTACCAAGACAACTCCATCACGAAATCGACGAAGGCGATACGGCGACGAAAATCAACATGCGCCGAATCCACACCGTAGTAGCCGTCGAAGAAGGGGAAATCGGCATCGAGGGCATTCTGCATGCCAGCGGTAACGCGCCACGGGGAGTCGGGACGCGCGTAAGTTCCTTGCGCGTCGACGGTCGTGTAGCCGTCAACGTCGGTGCGGGCTACGCCGTTGTTGATGTTCTCGTAGCTGCCGGCGCGGTTGATCGTCAGGTTGGCACCCCAGGGTCCGAGCGACCAGTCCACGTACGCGCTACCCTTCAGCTCGACAGGGCCCTGGTTCGTACCCTCCTGTTCAACCGCATCAACGCCCGGCCCCGAGACCGTTTCCAGCGTCAGCGTATTGGTCCCGAGAATACCTACCTCAAACTCGCCTCTGGGCGTGGCGAATGCATATCGCACATCGAAGTCCAGCGCCTCGCTGGTCCTGGCGGACAGGTTGATGCTCTGCAGGGAAAGGTACGTAAGAACGCCGTTTGCATCGCGCTTGATTTGGTCGGGGAACTGCTGCCAATTCTCAAAGGCATACACCGGCGGCCACCCGAAGGCGCTACTCAAGCTCCCGATCAGCCCCTCGAACTCCGTCTTGCTATAGGTCGCGGAGAGATGCAGCCCGGACATTCCGGCTGGCGTGAACTCGAAACCAACCGTGGTGGTATCGGAAGTCTGGGGTTGCAGGTCGGGGTTTCCGCCAAGAACGGTGGTGGGAAAAACCGACGCGAACGGCCCGCCGTTCTCCACGGGGTTGAGAGGATCAAGAAACCGGAAGAAAGTATAGGTGTTCACTGGCCCGAACAGTTCCGGCAACGTTGCCGCCAAGAAAGCCTGACCCCATGTGGCGCGCAGCTTGAGGCTCTCCGCTGGGTAGTACACCACGCCGAGCTTGGTGACGAAGTCATCGAATGTTCGGTTGCTCGCAGGTTCCAGAATGCCCTCGAACGGCCCTTCGATCTCGTATTCGTCATAGCGGCCAGCCGCATACAACCTCAATCCATGGATGCCCGGGCGCGAGTTCGAGTCGCCGACAAGCGGCGCGGAGAGTTCGAAAAACCAGGCCGAGTTTTTCGACTCGGGAACGATTTCCGGCGCACCCGGCACACGGAACGTAAACGGATTCAACAGGAACGAGTCGAAGTCGAGCGTGTCGGTCCTCACCTCGGTTCCCACGGCCAAATCGACGGGCCCCCCGGCAAGTTCAAGAAGCGTGCCGGAAAGGCTTAGGCCAACGACACGCTGACGACCCTCCCGCGCGCCCCGCGTGGCGTATTCCGAGAACTCGTTGAGCGTGGCGCGCTGCACGGTGCCATCGCCGAACGGATTGATCGCTT
>JAPPND010000100.1 GCA_028818795.1 Gammaproteobacteria bacterium
CAAGCGGTTGATCGAACAGCTGCCCGCCTTGAACACCGACCAACTCGACTTGCATGTGCTAGCCGACGTGATGCGCGATGAGGACATGCGCACGGCATTCCGGTATCTCGGCGCGCCGCCGGTGTCGGAAGATGATCTCAAGACATTGGCTGAGTCGAGCCTTGCCCCCACCGTTCTGCGTGAGCGACGCACCGAGTCCGAGCGTGTCAGGGACACAGTGTTGCGGATCATCGATCCCCATCGGTTCGGTTGGCTGACCGACCGCAGAGAGCCTTCGCACGATGAACGAGCCCGAGCCGTCATCGCATCAGCCGTGCTGGTCGCCGTCCGAAAAGTCGAGACGTCCAGGCGCAGCAATGCAAAACGATTCCAGGAAAACGCCGTCGAGAGGCTCCTTGCCGAAGCAGGTTTCGAGGAGGTCGAAGCGCGTGACATCCCGTTGCTCGATGCGGCCCCCGCCCCGGGGCAGTTCTGCGGGGAGAGCAAGCTGGGAGGAACGCGGGCGGACATCGTCGCGAGGCTGTACGACGGTCGTGTCATGCCACTCGAATGCAAGGTGTCGAACAGCGCTGTCAACTCCTTCAAGCGAATCAATCACGAGGCTGCCGGCAAGGCACGGGACTGGATCGCCGGATTCGGGCAACTACAGGTCGTTCCGGCGGCAGTGATCGCAGGGGTGTTCAACCCGCCGAACCTTGCCACGGCTCAGCACGAAGGACTGACGATCTACTGGAACGACAGATTGGACGACTTGGTGGAGTTCATTGCAGCCACAGCGGACTGAATCTCTCCAAAGCGCATGGACTACCCGGAATCAGGACCACTACGGCGGCAAAACCGCACCGACACGCCCAGATACACCTGTCGCGGCATCCCCGGAAAGTACCGGTAGCTGCCGAACGCGAAGTCCGCGCGATCCGCATACGCCGCGTCGAGCGCGTTGAGAAGGCGCGCAAACAACCGGAGGCGCGGGGTCACATCCCAATCGCCCCGCCAACTGAGAAGCGCGTGACCGCCGTAGCGGGCGGTGTTGGCGGCGTTGATGAAGTGCGACCCGATGTAGGCAACTTCGAACTCCGAGGTGAGCGCCTCGCCCGACCATCGCCAATGGGCGCTGCCAAGCCAGCGGGGTGCCGTATCAACATCGTTTCCGTCGACAATGCGCTCGCCCCGCCCGGCGTCGCGTGTAAACGCGTAGCGATGGCGGCCCCAGGCCGCTGCCAGTTCCACGGTATGCCGCCCGGCACTCCAACCAAGGTCGGCCTCGATGCCCATGGCATCGGTCGCCCCGTCGCTGACATTGAAGCCGTTGGCATCGCGGAAGATTAGGTTCCGGGTGGTCTCGACGTAGACGGCAACGTCGAAGTCCAATGGTCCTAAGGATCCACGTCCCCCCGCTTCCAGCGAACGCAGGCGTTCGCTGTCCAGATCGGCGACCGTTTGGCCGCTCTGCAGGCGGTATAGCTCCGTAGTCTGCGGCGGGCGGAAACCGAGCCCCGCCACGGCGTAGATCGTCGCCCCGGGTCCCGTCGACCATTGCACGCCCAATCGGCCCGCGACATTCGTGTACGCGTCGTCGCGATTACCGGGGCGCGTATACAGACAACCGCCGAAGCCGCACCGCGTGCCATCGTCGCGGGTATTGCCGACGAGGTGATGATTCTCGTAGTCGTAGCTGTTGCGCTCGACTCGAGCGCTCGCCACGAGTTCCACATCCGGCGCGAGATCCAAACCCAAGTCGCCGTACGCGGCCAGTGTCACACCAGCCACGTCGAAGTCGTAGTGCGTACCTTCGGGTCGGGTCGCCACGAGAAACGCGGACCCTTGCGTCGCCCCGTCCTGGCGTTCCGAGAGCGTCGCCTGGAACAGTTCGGCAACGGCACCCGCCGACCAGCGCCGAGTTTCGCCGCCGTCGAAACGCAGTGCCACGCCGCCACTCGACTGGGCGTTCTTCTCCAAGGGTCGTCCGGGAAGGAAGTGCTGCAAGAACGCCATGGAGGAGCGCCGAGCGTAGGGCGTCACCGTCACGGCGTGACCGTTGGCGAGCGTCCGACGAAAGACGCTCGCGGCTCGCATCGACCAAGCATCCCGATACGCCTCGGGGTTCGGATTCGTCGTCCGGGCTGACGAGTCGTAAGCCCGGAAGCCGCGCACGAACCCGCCGGTTTCCTGATTCAGGAGCGTCGTCGACACCGTGTTCGTGACGTTCCAGCCCCCCGCATTCGCGGCGAATCCCAGGTAGGCCTTCTGCTGCCCGTAGCCGGTATCGTCGCGATAACCGCCCGACGCAGTCGACAAGGCGCTGAAACTCCAACGGTCGCTGCCCCCTTGGAGGCGCACCTGGGTGTAGTCGTAGGGTCCAGCCTCGAAGCTGCCGCGCCAGTCGTCGGCAGAGGCGGCGGTGACAGTATTGATCGCGCCGTGCAGGGCGTTGCCGCCGAACAGGGCGCTGCCCGGTCCCCGCACCACTTCGATCGCAGCCGCCTGTTCCGTCTGCACCTCGAACAGGTTGTTGACGTTGCAGAATCCAGCCGGGCGTATGGGGATGCCGTTCTCCAAAATTAGGAATTCCCCGCAGGCGCCCGCGCCGGTGAGCACCCCGGACCGAATGGCCGTCAGGTGCTCGTGACCCGATCCCCGGGAAATCCACACCCCCGGTACACGCACCAGTAGCTCGTGGACATGGTTCGCCCGGGTGAGTTCAATCGCCTCGGCATCGACCACCGCAATGCTGCCGGTGCCGCCTTGGCTGGGCAGGATCGAGGCCTCGGCGCGTACGACGACCTCCTCCAGCTTCGATTCGTCCGCACCGATGGACATGGCGGCCACTAGCGCCACCATCCCGAGACGCGTTGCCCACGAGTCGTGAGACGACATAACCACCTCCGGTAGACGGACGGCGCACCATAACCGACGCCAAAGGCCAAATGCCATCTTCGAGCCCTGTCGGTCGAACGGCGCTCCGAGGGCGTCGTCTGGACGGAACATCGCCCCATTCAATTCGGTGTCGAGTTGCGTTTCCCACCCCTTCGACCAACGCGCCTCGGCTGTCTTGGGGACCCGCGCCGTGGACGAAGCGTGGAAAACGCGCAACCGCCGGTCCCTTTGTTCGAGAACGGCGGCGGCGGAGTCGTGGCGAGCATCCATGTGCAGTATTCCGGCGTAGACTCCTCTCCATTCGGCAGTACCCCACCGGTGGCCCCCGCAGTGAAGAGGAAGCGTCGCCTGGATCACAGGCAGACCACGTTCGAGTTCCGGCCCTCCGGTCGCGGCGGCG
>JAPPND010000174.1 GCA_028818795.1 Gammaproteobacteria bacterium
TACAGCAGGGAGCGTTCAGGCCGTCACTTTTCGCCCACTTTGTGGGACAGCAATGCTGTTGAACAGACACTTGATCGGCCTGTACTGCTGATCTGGCATCCACTGGTATACGACTGGCACATTGTCTGTGGTTCTCACCTGCATAGGCCGGGGACCCAGGTGCTTGTTGCACAACCCGACCTCGAACTTTCCCCTGTGCTTCTGATGGTCCCGCAGTGAATTCCAGCTCACCTGTTCCGTGGCTCCTCCCGGGTCGTTGATCGTCAGCCATCTCTCTTTTCCGATCCAATAACCGGTCACGAGAACCGCGTGGCAGCCGTAGTCCTTGGTGTTCCAGCCGAGCATGACAGGCAGACCTTCCTCAATGCGTGGCACGATCACTTGCTCGAATCTCTCCTTACGGCGGTCCATTTCGAGGTACTGAAAACTTGTGGCTTCACCCCCAGATTCCATGGTCTTGTTGAGTATGTTCACGACCTTCTTGATGTACTCCCCGTTAAAGAACCAACGCGTCAACACCTTGCGGTGATCTTCGTTTCCGTACAACCGAATCAGAGGATCCTCAGCTACGTACTTCGTCGTCCTCTGCCCGACCGCAGTGCCAAAGCTGGCGGCGAACTCGGGAAAAAGCGTTGCCAACATCATGGCACCAGTGTAGTAGGCACACAGGCTGTCGAAACTCCCCTGGCGGTAGACCGGGCAATTCATCAATTCCACAGCAGTCCCTTTCGCGTCTGAACTTCGCCTCATCTGGTACCTTCCACGCAGTTCGTAGTCCTCATTCGATCCTACCACCGAAGAACCAAGTCGCTCGGTTTCAATTTGGTCGGCCATACGACCGAATTAGTCAACGGTCGCAACCACCATCGAAAACGCGAGCCGTGTGCCGTCGACCAAGGTCTCCATTCGGCCATCGGCAAGGACGCCCGGTTCCATCGAAAGGGCCAAGGTTTCGCCGGAAATGTAGTCGCCGTGGGCCGCAATCGCCGCAGCGAGATCCCCATCGGCATCGTAAACCACATGAATCCGATCACTCACCGCGAATCCACTGTCCTTGCGGGCGCGCTGAATGCGGTTGACGACCTCCCTCGCCAAGCCCTCGCGCAGCAATTCGTCGTCGAGGCGGCAGTCGAGTTCGATGGAGATGAGTCGATTCGAGACAGTCTCCGTGCCTTCCTTCGCCTCCCTGAACACCTGGATGTCGTCACCGTCGAAACGCTCACCGTCGATGTCGATGCCCCCGTTCTCCTGGAAAGCCTCGATGGCATCCGCATCCAACGCCGCGATCTTCCCTTGGAACGCCTTCATGCGCCGCCCAAGTCGTTTACCCAGTACGGGGAAATTCGGCTTCGCATAGAGAGCGATGTAGCTTGCCTCGTCCTTTTCGTAGCGCACTTCCTTGACGTTCAACTCGGCTTTCACGTAGCTCTCGAGGGTCTTGATCTCGTCGAGGAGGGCGGCGTCGCGGTGAATGATCGTGAGCGTGCGCAATGGCGTGCGCAGGTTGATCTTCACCTGCTCGCGCTTGGAGCGGCCGAGTTCGATGACCTGCTGCATGCGCGACACCGCGTCCTCCAAAAGCGGCTGGCGAAGCGACGGCTCCGCTTCCGGGTAGGTGCAAAGGTGTACGGAGAGCGGGGTCGGATCCTCGCCGGCGAGGCGCGCGAACGACAAATAGATGTGCTCCGACAGGAACGGCGCGAATGGCGCCATGGCGACCGACAATTCGTAGACCGCCATGTGCAGCGTGTTGTAGGCGGCGATCTTGTCGGCGGTCACCCCCTCGCCCCAGAACCGCGCCCGGTTGAGCCGGATGTACCAGTTGGTGAGGTCGGCGATGAACGAAAACAGCTTCGGCACCACGTTGTAGAGCCGGTAGCGCTTCATTTCCGCGCCGATGTCCTCCTTCAAGGTCTGCAGCCGGGAGATGATCCAGGCGTCGAGGATGTTGTCGCCCCGATGGGTGCCCTTGGCCGGCGTCCAGCCGTCGATCGACGCGTAGGTCTCGAGGAACGACCAGGCGTTGTACCAGGGCAGCAGCGCGCGGCGCACCATGTCGCGCACGCCGCGGTCGACGAAACGCTGCTCCTCGGCGCGAACCAGTCCCGAATTGATGAGATAGAGGCGCAGCGCGTCGGCCCCGTAGGTTTCCATCAACTCGTCGCCTGGGGTGTAGTTGCGAAGGCTCTTCGACATCTTCCTGCCGTCCGCCGCCAGCACCATGCCGTTGACGATGACGTTGCGGAACGCCGGTTTCTTGAATAGCGCCCCGGCGAGAACCATGAGCGTGTAGAACCAGCCCCGGGTCTGGTCCAACCCTTCGGCGATGTACTCGGCCGGGAATCCCTGTTCGAAGGTCTGCCGGTTCTCGAACGGATAATGGAGTTGGGCGTAGGGCATCGAGCCGGATTCGAACCAGCAGTCGAGGACCTCCTCCACACGGCGATAGACGCCCGCTTCCCCATCCACCTCGAAAGCGAGGTCGTCGACATGCTCGCGGTGCAGGTCAACCACCTCGACGCCGGTCAGTGCCTTGAGTTCCTCCCGCGATCCGATGCAGCGAGCGTCGCCCGTGGTGTCGTTGACCCAGATCGGCAGCGGCGTTCCCCAGACCCTGTTCCTGGAGATGGCCCAGTCGATGACGCCCTTCAGCCAGTTGCCGAACCGGCCGTGCTTGATGTGCTCCGGAACCCAGAGCACCTGGTCGTTCGCCGCGACGACGTCGTCCACGAACTCGGTGACCCGCACGAACCACGACGGCACGGCACGGTAGATCAGGGGCGTGTCGGTGCGGTAGCAGTGCGGATAGCTGTGCACGATGTCCTGGCGTTCGTAGAGCGTCCCGTTGTCGCGCAGGTGACGGACGATGTGCCGGTCCGCGTCCTTGACGAGCTGGCCGGCGAAATCGCGGACCTCCTCTGTGAAAACACCCGCCATGGTGACCGGGCAGCAGAACGCCTCGATACCCGCCGCCTGCAGGATCCGGTAGTCGTCCTCGCCGAACGCGGGCGCCTGATGCACGAGGCCCGTGCCCTCGTCGGTGGTCACATAGTCGTCGGCGACCACCACGAACGCGCCGCGTTCCCGCTCAGGCTCGAAGTAGTCGAACAACGGTCGGTATCGCCGCCCCACCAAGTCCGTGCCTTTCAAGCGCGTTTCGACAGTGAGCGACGGGTGCCGCGCCCGGTAGTCCGCAAGCCGCGCTTCGGCCAGGTAGAGGGTCTTGCCGATATCGGTGTCGGCGACCCGGACGTAGTCGATGTCCGCACCGACGCAGACCGCGAGGTTCGACGGCAGCGTCCACGGCGTCGTGGTCCAGGCCGACAGGTAGGCGTCCTCGTCCTGGAGTCTGAACAGCACGGTGATCGCCGGATCCTGGACGTCGAGGTAGTTCTGGCCGGCCTCGAAGTTGGCGAGCACGGTCTCGAGCGCCGTCGACACCGGCATCACCTTCATGCCCTGGTAGACGAGCCCCCTGTCCCAAAGCTGCTTGACCACCCACCAGACCGACTCCATGTACCAGACGTCCATGGTCTTGTAGTCGTCGTCGAAATCGACCCAGCGACCCAGCCTCGTGATGGTCTTGCGCCATTCGGCGACATAGCGCTCGACGATGGCCCGGCATTCGGCGTTGTAGCCGGCAACGCCCATCTTCTCCACCGCCTCCTGGGCCGAGATTCCCAACGCCTTGTCGATCTCCTGCTCGATGGGCAGCCCGTGGCAGTCCCAGCCGAAACGGCGCAGCACATGCCGACCTCTCATCGTCCAGTAGCGCGGCACGATGTCCTTAAGTATCGATCCCAAGAGGTGCCCGTGGTGCGGGAGGCCCGTGGCGAAAGGCGGCCCGTCGTAGAAGATGTACGGCTTCTTGTCCTCCGTGCATGCCAGCGACAGGCGGAACACGTCCTGCTGTTCCCAGTGGGAGAGGATGTCGTGCTCCATCGCGACAAAGGAGAATGCGGTGGTTTCTTCCACCTGTTGGGTCATCGGGCAAGGTGACGCGGCTTGGGGCCGCGCATTCTACTTCGCAATCAGGCGTCGTTGGCGCCGACGCGACCGATCAGTTCGTCGCCCGAGGCGCTGTCGACGATTGCGTCGCCAACTGCCGCGAAGCCATCGTTGTCCGCGATGTCGGCGAGAACTGTCGCCAGCCGTTCCGCAACCGCAGAGCCGAAACGTCGTTCTGCCATACGCCGTAACAACGCCCGCTCCTCAGCGAGAAACTGCTCCAGCGCTCGCAACCTGCCCTGTTCGATGCCCTGTTCGAGGCCCTGTTCGATGCCTTGTTCGAGGCCGCGCTCGATAGCTTGACGTTCAAGGTCGTCGTAGTACTTCTGAAGCCTTTCGTTGACGCTCTCCAACAGGGTCATAGGTTCCTCCATCAACATCGCCGTGTAGCTGCGTCCCGGTCGTCGGGTCCGGCGCGGTCGCAGGCGTTCGATCCAGTACCGGAACGCATGCCGGATTTGAGCATCGACGGGGTCGTTCAGCAGCCCGGCGAGTTCAGCCACCGCAAGGTCCAGCGCCTTACCCTGGCTAGTCTCCAGCGCCACCAGGGACGAGACGAGATTGTCACTCGGTAGATCGTCCGTCGATCGACGCCACTCGTCAAGCGCAAGATAGGATTGCCGGGGTTGAAACTCGGCCATAACGGCACCTCCCGGCAGGGTCATTTCGGTCATCGATAGCGGCAAATTCCACCGGCGGCGCCCGTTGTAGACGACGAGCGGTACGACGTGCGGCAGCACTCGCTCCTCCGAGAGTCCTTGGCGCTGTCGAAGGAGTTCCTGAAACAGGAGTCCGGTGTATACCAGCATGCGGACCGGCATGGTCGCGTCGACTTCCGACTGGAACTCGAGAAGCAGCACCACATAGGCACCCGGCGGACGGTCGGCATCCTGTCGGTAGGGGATCTTCCAGATCCTGTCTCCGTAGCGCGTATGCCATCCGTCGCTGACGTAGGCCGTGGGCAACAACTCCAGCCTGTCGAGATCGAGATCGGCTGTCCACGGCTCAGGCAGGAAGCCTCGCACAAGATCGCGCACCACGCGCGGGAACGCGAACACGATCTTGTAGAACTCATCCATCGTGCCGAGACTAGACCGGCACGCCAACGACGTATGCAGGACAACGCCGTCAATACATGGCAGAAATATCTCACGGGGGGCTCTGAGCCGCGAAGCCTTACACCTGGCTTCGTCTGCTGCCAGATTGCCAGCCACACAAGCGCGTCGAACACCTGCCGTTAGATCAAGGGCATGCCGAGGTTCGACCGGCCGTCGAGGACAACACCGCCTTCTTCGGCGAAAGCGTGTTTCACGGCATCCCTGACGCTCACAACATCCAGCGCAGCACCACATTGCGCGGGGTGCGTCTACAGGCCTCGACGTTCCGTTGGATTGCTCGTCTGTGCGACGACCAGACGAAGCATCTCATGCACGCGAGGTTGAGCCTAGAGAACGTGGATCGTCAACTCAACGTTGCAGCCAAACCGGAGTCCACGATTCGCTGGTCCTGCGTAACGAGAGTGACACCCAACACCCGGGCAGTTGCCACGAGGATTCGGTCAGCCGGATCCCGATGAAAGGACTCCGGCAAGGCGGCCAGTTCCGCCGCTACCGCCGGTGAAATCCCCTGCCGACGCACCAAGGGTGGAGCCACCGCCTTCTCGAGCCACTCTCGCAACGGCAGCGTCAGTTGGATACGCCCCAGACTCCACAGCGTCGCGACTTCCCACACGGAGATGTCGGAAACCACAAGCGGGGATCCCGCGTCGGCCTTCGACAGCACTGCGTGCTGCGCTGTTGACAGTCGAGCGCTTTCGTTGAGCCACCAAATGAGAATGTGGGTGTCGAGCAAGCAAGTCACGTCGCGTTGCTTTCCCAATAGTCCTCTGGCAAAGCGGGTCCGACGATGTCGCCGACTACCGTCACCGTGCCCTTCAGCTCCATCTGCGGATACTCCGCTGCCGAGGCATTTGTGGGCCCGACTTCCGCCACCGGCCGACCACGCTTCAAGATGACGATTCGTTCTCCGGTCGTTTGCACGCGATCAAGAATCGCCAAACACCGGGCCTTGAACTCGGACGCGTTGATCGTTTCCACAATGTGACCAGTATTAATGACCAGTCACATTTGGTCAAGTCAGTTAGACGACAACCTTGGTAGCGACGTGACCGGCCTGAGGGGTTCAGTGGGACACCCGCAAGCCGCATCGTTCGCGGTCAAGCTGCGACGGCGTTCGCCTCATAGAGGTGACATGCCACCAGCCGATCCGGCTGTCCGACATCGGTCACCGGAATCAGCTCCGGCGTCGTCTCGCGGCAGACGTCCATCACCTTGGGGCAGCGATTCGCGAATCGACAGCCCGGTGGAACGTTCACCGGCGACGGGATCTCGCCCTTGATCGCGGTGGACTCGCGGGTTCGCTCGCTGGCCGGGTCGGGCTCCGGGTTGGAGCCGATGAGTAGCTCGGTGTACGGATGCTTTGGTGCGAAGAACACCCGGTTGGCGGGGCCGATCTCCACCAGTGAGCCGAGGTACATCACCGCCATGCGGTCCGAGACGTAGCGCACCATGGACAGGTCGTGGGCGATGAAGAGCAGCGTCAATCCGAGCGAGTCCTTGAGTTCGTCCAGAAGGTTCACGACCTGGGCCTGGACCGAAACGTCCAACGCCGAGATGGGCTCGTCGCAAACCACGAATTGCGGTTCGAGCACCAGCGCCCGGGCTATGCCGATGCGCTGCCGCTGGCCGCCGGAGAACTCGTGCGGATAGCGGGACATGTGATCCGGGTTCAACCCCACCCGTCTCAGCCACTCGCCCACCCTGTCCCGGGCTTCCTGGGAGCTTAGGTCCGAGTGCAGCTTCAATCCCTCGCCGACGATCTCGCCGACCGTCATGCGCGGGTTCAGCGACGAATAGGGATCCTGGAAGATCATCTGCATGGCGCGTGCGTAGCGCTGGAAGTCCGCCGGCCGGTACCTCGCTGGCATCGACTCGCCCTTGTAGACGACGTCGCCGCCGGTCTTGTCATGCAGGCCCAGGACGGTCTTGCCGAGCGTTGACTTGCCGGAACCGCTCTCGCCGACCAGGCCCACGATCTCCTGTGGGGCGATGTCGAACGAGACATCGTCCACGGCATGCACCACCTGTCCCCGGGCAATGGGAAAGTGCTTGGTCAGGTTGCGGATCTGAACGAGCGGTTCGGTCACGGGGATGCGCCAACTGGATGACCCTAAGCTAACACGCTATCGCGTGGGGAAGCGACGCCCATGCAGGTCTCCCGGGTTGACCCTATGATGCGCGCCTTCACACCGTCGTTCCGCACAGCCGGAGTCTGCGATGCAAATCAAGAACACCGAACACCACCTCGTGGGTCGCTGGCCGTCGCGCCTCGAACACGCCGATGGTCGAGCGCTCGACGCCGAGCGGGGTGTCCTCCTGGTACCGTCGTCAAGACGCCGGGACGAAAGCGAGGCCATCGCCCTACCGTTCATACGCGTTCCCGCCCGGCGAAACCACGGACTGCCGCCCCTCGTCGTGCTCTTCGGCGGGCCGGGGGTCGGTGCCATCGAGTCGTTCCAAGGGTATTTCTTCGAGCACGTGGAACGCTTCGCGACAATCTGCGACGTGGTGACCTTCGATCAGCGCGGCTGCCACGGTGCATTGCCCAACCTGGTCAACGCCTTCCCGCCGGACTACGACCTGGGCGAACCGATAACGCGCGAGAGTTACCTGGACGCACAGCGTCACAGCCCAGCACGTCTCGGCGCGTACTGGCGCGAGCGTGGCGTGGACCCCAACGACTACAACACCGTCGAGAGCGCCCACGATGTCGACGACCTGCGCAAGACGCTCGGCGCGGAGCGAGTGAACCTCTACGGCGCAAGCTACGGTTCCCACCTGGGTTTGATGGTGCTGAGGCTTCACGACGAGCACGTCGACCGGGCCATCCTCTGCCTCGTCGAAGGCCCGGACGATACGCACAAGCTGCCGGGCAACGTGGATCGACACTTCCGGCATCTGACGGAGCTCGCGCGGGCGGATGCGAATCTCGACGGCGCGTGCAACGACCTCTTCGGCGAATTCGCGGCGGTGCTCGACGAGCTCGAACGGACGCCGGCCGAAGGCAACGTGGAAGGCGTCGAGCACCCCTTGCGGATTGGCAAGTTCGGCCTGCAGTGCGTGCTCGGGAACGCACTCGGCAGCACCCGGGCCATGCGAGGTCTGCCGGGATTCGCTCGCCAGCTTCGGCGTCGGGACTACGCGGCCCTGGTTCGCCGGTTCGACCGGTGGCGGGTCAGTTCAACCGTCCACGGCATGATGCTGGCCATGGACCATGCCGCCGGCGCGAGCCCGGAACGCACTCGCCGGATCGAAGCGGAGCGCGCAAATGCCCTGCTCGACGACAGCTTCAACCTGCCGTTCCCGTTCATCGGCCGTGAGCTAGGCGTCACTGAACTCGATGATGCCTTTCGTACTCCCGTGCAATCCGAGACGCCCACGTTGTTCTGCGCGGGTACGCTGGACGGCCGCACGCCGGTGTCGAATGCGGAGGCTACCTTGCGAGGATTCCGGAACGGTCAACTAGTCGTGGTCGAGGGAATGGGCCACGAGGAGCCGACGGTGCTGCTGGACGCGCAAGTGGGGTTCCTGAAGGGTCGGGACGTCGCGATTGAACGCCTCGCTATGCCGTTCGCGTTCGACGCCATCGCGATCTAAACCCGGCGATCAGCACCGCGCCCGATCGCCCCGGCTCGCAGCCACTCGTTGGATCCTGCAAGCGGTTCTCATCGATAGACAGCACACCGATGCCGCACCACCACGATCTCAACACGACGATTGGATTCCGAGATCCCGTACACGACGCGATAGTCGCCTACGCGGATCCCAAAGAGTGCACCTCGGCCCCGCAGCTTCCCGCTGCGCCGTGGACGCTATTCGTGAGCAAGGCGACGCTGCCACGTGACGGGGTAGACGCTCCAGTGATCCCGTTCGCGTTCGCCGCTATCAACTAGCGATCAACAACATGCAGAGCCTGTAGCGGTTCTAGCGTCCGGTCCCTCTCCGCCGATAGGAACGCCCTCATGGACCTGTTTTTGCGCGTTTTACCATGTGCGGTACGTAGGAGGTCGTCGAACGTCTCCTCTATCGCCCGACCATCACTGAGATCATAGGGGAACTGGAAGAACTGCCGTCCGGACCAGATCCTATAGAGTTGATCCTGATCGTTCCTCAGCCTTTCGATCCTGTCATGTAAGCCTTGCGCTGGATCGGTCTCCGGTGGATCGACTATTCCCTCTTGAGTCAATGACGCGAAGTCGTGCAGAATTTCCCCGCGAATAGCGGCCATTCTCGAGTCCACATTCTCGAAGAGCGCTGTCTTGAACTCTTGAAAACGTTCATTGTGCTCTTCGTCGTCTTGGATCACCGATTTCGGAATCCAATGTCCCAGGAAGCACTCGATCCCAAAATTACGCACTAAATCCGTGTCATTCGGTTGCCAGTTCTGTCGATCGAACTCGAAGTACGGCTTTGCAATGCTCGCCCTATCCATGTCGAAACCCGGCGTATCAATTCCTTCCTGTGCCCGTTGCCTACCTTCCTCATTCAAACGGAAACGTACCGACAGATAAGTAGCGAGCGTTGCAGACCACTTGTGCGAGAACAATCCTGAAGTCAGCAACGCAAACTGAAAGTCCGTTGTGTCGTCCGGAGAGAAGTCACCAAGGTCATCAAGCGTAACCAAGATGCCTTCACTGTCGAAGAATTCGAGAAACTCGCTGATCGTATTGATGTCAGAGTGAATCGCAAGAGATTCGATGTTCCCATGTGTGCCTGTCAATCCCGCGCTGGTCAGGTTGGCAGAGCCGATCGCCAGACGACCGTGTACGAGATCACCCGCAGGGGAATAGGCAGCAAGGCAGTAGCCTTTCGTGTGAAACAGACGCCCCGTCTTGACGGCGAATATCGAGAGGAGGTCCGGATAGGCATTCTCCAGTTCAGACAGTTCCGCATGGCCGATGGAGATCGCAGTCCTGCGATCAATATACAAATGAACCTCGATGAGCTTCAGTCTGTCGAGGACGGCATCGATGAGGTTTCGCACGGATGTCGGCGTACAGTAACAGGTCGCTATCGAGACACAATATGAACGTCGACGGTCGCAACTGGCCAAAGCATCCACAAGCGACTCTAGCTTCGATTCGCCGTCGTAGTGGTTCATGAATACCATGTCTACCTATCCTACGAACGTGACGAGTTCGCCAACGTCACGCTGCTCTGGGAAGCCCTACGTCGTACTGCGCCTCTTCCTAGACCGCTTCTGGGATTCCGCCAAGTGACCCTACGGCCCTACGGATCATCCATCATGCGCTTGCGGTGGTAGCGAGCCGCCGCCTTGATCTGGACGCGGCCCTCGGGGGTTTGCCGAAGCCGCACTTTGCGCTCCCTCGCTTCTCCGGTTGTCCTCCCTAGCGTGTTGTGGACAACGCTTGGCGTTTCCGTGCGCGAGTTCGGCACCGCAGTCGATACAATATCCCACAGCCTTCCTTCCATCGGCCAAAAGACCGGGAGTGGATCGAAGGCGTCTTCGGCTTCTGAGATCGAACATGGCCTATACGGACAGCCCTGCCAAAGTCTTGTCTTTCTTCCAGACGGCCTTCGCGTCCCAGGCCACTTCGCCCACTCATCAGGGGCGATCATGACCGGGCCGTCCTGAAGGCGTCAACAGGTTTTCGTCTCATCCCAAGCAAGGATGCGTTACATCATCAACTCACAGTAGTCTGCTGGTAGGCTGGCGTACCGGGCTCGTTGACTTGACCCATCGGCATGGTCGGGCATGTGCGTGTGTGTCCTATGCTCGATCAGCGGCGCAGTCGCACCGCCTGTCTCGCGCACTGGCGTGAGCGGGGCGTGAATCTGAACAACTACAATACGGTCGAAGGAGGTACCAGGGTGGCTGGAGGCGGCCTCGTGTTCCTGAAGCTCGACGAGGGCAAGCGTACTGCATCGTGAAGATGACGGCTATGAGAACTCGCTCGTTGCGGACTGGGTGGATGAGCAGTTTAATTTCGCGCACCTTTGATCCTGCGACGGAGCATCGGTAGGCACACCGCAGCGACCACGCAATGATGGAACAAGACGGGAGTGAAGGAGGTACGTTTGCCCGCTGAGGTGATCGCACGGCGCACGCAAGCCCTGATGAACGCCGTCGAACTCGAACTCAGCGAGTTCGAGGAGGGCGGCTGGTGGGGTGAGCGTGCTCTTGATGCTGCCGATGCATTGGCCAAGGCCGAACACGACAGTGAGTTGCTACGGCGTATCGGGGAGGAAACCGGCGACGTGGATGGCCACAACCGCATTACCGCCGCCGCAAGTACAGCCCGACGAACGACGAGAGCCATGCTCGACATCGTCAATGAGGCGTCGATCGTGCTGGGGGACAGCAGCATCCCGTTGTTGGCCGCGTATTCGGGCGACAAGGAATTAGAGGCCGCCGCAGGTGCAAGAACGGCCTACATGCTCATCGACGCTATGTTCGAGCAGCTAATTGAAGACGCCGATTCAAGCTTTGAGACGGCAGGCCGGCGGGAGGAGGCCATCGGCCTCTACGAGAGGGACAGAAACGTGGCCGACAAGGCCGGCACGGTCTGGTTCGCGGCACCGGCTGGCCGGATAGGCGTCACTCGGGAGACTCTGACCGCCGAACCTAGCGCAAGGGGCTGGGGATTGGAGTTCGCGGCGGATCTCGCAGGTATCGCGGCGCATGTGGAAGGCATTGCTGAGGAAGAAGAACTGGCAAGGCTTCGAGCACCGATGACCAGCCAAGTGGTCTCCTCGACCGTGTCATCCATCATTCTCGCACAAGGAACGGTGCCGCTGGAACGCTGGCGGGAGGCATTCTTCGAAGATGCGCTCGGACATTGCTACATACTCACCGGATCGGACAATTACGGGCGGGAGGATTTGGCTGACTATGGAGGTGAATGTGACGAGGCGCTACAACACCTTCTGGATACGGGGAGAGAATTCGCAGCGGGTGTCACCGCATACGCCGCTCTTGTGCATGCGCTCGAGGACGTCGGCCTCAGTTAGTCGCCAACGCACCACACCTTCCACGACAACCATGTCGGTCGGCAGTTCGATGCCAAGGGCATCCAGCAGGCCGGGCAGCCCAGGCAATCAGGGACGACGACAGACCCTGACGGGATCCCACAGTAAGCGGATCGGCACGGCATAGAGCCCCTCTCCGAAGCTTGCGCACATCTCGCCGTCGTAGAGGACGACTCCGGCGACGAATCGGCCGGGCTCGCTGCGTTGAAGCTTGCGGAGCCCCCGGAAGTCGTCCTTCCTGACCGTTGCCCCCGCCTTGACCTCGACGCCAGCCAGACCACGGCTACCGGCATCAATGACGATGTCGACTTCGACCTTGTCCTTGTCGCGATAGTGGAAAAAGGCGAGTGGATGCGGATGGCAGGCAGCCTGGCACCGAAGCTCTTGGAGGACGAACGTCTCGAGAAGCTGGCCAAGCAGTTGCCGGTCGTCACGCAGGGTTGCTGCATCCGCACCGAGTAACGCACAAGCGACACCCGTGTCCGCGACATGGAGCTTCGGGGCTTTGACGAGGCGGCTCGTGCGATTGTTGTGCCAAGGCGGCAAGCGATGCACCAGGAATACACGCTCAAGCAGTGCGAAGTAATCGGTGATCGTCGGAAGGGTCTGGCGAAACGGCGCGCCCAACGCCGATAGGTTGAACAGACTGCTCGTCTGCGCGGCGGCCAGACGAAGCATCTGCGGTAGCACGTCGAATGCGCTGATGCGCGCCAGATCCCGAACGTCCCGCTGGACCACTGCGTCCACGTAGTCGATGTACCAGTTGGCGCGGCGACGTCCGGCGGGGCGCAACAGGGCCGGCGGGTATCCGCCCGCGACGATTCGATCCGCCAACTCCGAGCCGAGCCTCGTGGCCGTGCGGGCCTCGAGGTTCCGCGCGAACAATGCATCCAAGAACTCGGGTCTGCGACGTGCCAGCTCCGTTTGAGACAAGGGATGGAGGCGCAGCACCTGCATGCGACCGGCAAGGGAGTCCGCGAGCGCCGGAAGCAGAAGCAGGTTCGACGAACCGGTCAGCAAAAAGCGGCCGGGTTCGCGGCGACGGTCGATCATGAGCTTCAACGTCGAGAAGAGGTCGGGAACATGCTGGACCTCGTCGATGATCACCCCATCCGGGAGATCGGATACGAACCCCGCCGGGTCGTCCATCGCGGCCAGCCGGGCGACATCGTCATCGAAACTGATGTAGTCGTAGCCCGCTCGTCGACCGACCTGAAGTGCCAACGTACTCTTCCCGCACTGCCGCGGACCGTGAATCAGTACCGCCGGCGAGTCCTGCAACGCTTCCTGGAGGAAGGGAGCAACGTGGCGTTCGTATAGCTTGCCCTGCGCCATGGTCTGGCAAGAATAGCGAATCTTTCGGCCAATTCAAATCCAATGTGCCGTCTGATATAAAGTTCAACAACCGTCCAGTCTAAAGTTCAACGTGCGTCTGATTGCAATTGGTATCCATGACGATTCCCCCCTTACAGGTGGTTACGCTACGATGATGCGACAGCTTCTGCCTTGTGCGCAGCTTGTCGCGACGGTCGATGAGGGACCGAAGTACCAAGGCGACCAACAGGAGACAACCGAATGATCGGCGACCTGCTCAAGGCCACCTGGCCATGATGAACACGGAGTACGACCAACGCTGCCGAAAGGCAGTCCGACTACCGAATCCCCGCAGGAGACCTGAGCCGAACCCCTTGCTACAAGTCCCGCAGGAACTGCACCTCATAAAGCGGCCAGTTGGTCACCACGCCGTCTCGGCCGCCGCGGGGATCGGCCGTTAGTGTGATCGCTCGTTCGGGCGCGTAGCGGCTAATGTAGGAGCTCAAGCTCCGGGCGCGGTTGCGACGCCGGCTCTTCACCTCCACGGGGACGATCTCGCCGTTCCGGGCTTGGTGAAGGAACTCGATTTCAGCGCGTCCCTCCGCCCAGCCGTAGGTCGGATGGCCCACGCGGGCGCACAGTTCAGTCTGGACGAAGTTCTCTGCAATGAAGCCCTTGTATCCGTATTTGGGCTCGCGCTGCAACGCGTAGGGGAGGCGCAGGAGGTATCGGAGAATGCCGATGTCGAAAAGGAACAGGCGGAAGCGGCTCTCCTTCGTAAGATGCGGCAAGGGCGGGGTCGGCTCGCTGACGATGGGATAGCACTTCCACGCCAACCGGCACTTCTCCAGCCAGTCGATGGGCCCCTGCAGATCCTGGTAGCCGCGCTTGCGCGCCACCACACCTTGAAACCGGAAGCGCTTTACCGAGCCGTCAAGCGTCGTCTCTAGTTGGCGGGGAATGTTGTGTAAGACCGCGTCGATGTGCTGCGCATGTGCGGGGCCAGCGTACTTGCCGAAATCGCGCTCGAACCCTGTCACAAGGTCGCTGTGGATCGTCTCGACCTGGCTGATGCGCTGGGCCATGCCGTGCCGGGGGTCGAACCACGCCGCCACCGCCTCGGGCATCCCGCCCACGAAGGTGTAGTCCAGAAACAACGACCACAGCCGTTCGTGTGTCGTGCTGCTCCTTGCCCGTGTGCGGAACATCTCCAACAGGCGCGTCTGTCCGGAAGCCATCACGAACTCTTCGAAGCAAAGCGGGAACAGCTCGAGGCGGCTCACTTTGCCGACGGGAAATGAGGTCAACAGGCCGATATTGGAGCCAGTCGCGCAGACGAACGCGTTCGGCATCTGCTCGGCGAAGTATTTGAGGGAGTCTAGGGCCGACTGGCAGTCGCCCACCTCGTCGAAGAAGATGAGATCCCGCGCCAGATCGACGGGCTCGTTGAACCGCACCTCGATGTTGTCGACGATGGTGCGCGGCGCCAGGCCGTCGGCGAACACGCTCGCTAGTCCCGGCGCAAAGTTGAAGTCCAGCTTGTGGACCTTGCGAAACTGCCGGGCGCCGAAAATCTGTTCGATGAGGTGCGTCTTGCCAGTCTGCCGCGCACCATCAATCAGCACTGGCTTGCGGCGGGGTTGCCGTTTCCAGGACAGCAGATCGTTGTAGAGCAACCGATCCATCGTGTTGTGCGATTGCCGGAACGTCGCGAAAGAGTAGCACGTTCAGACTTTTATGTGCATAAAAGTCTGTTATGTCGTACTTTTTAGTAGATAAAAATGTTCTAAAGGCGTACTTTCGGGGATCTAACCTCGAAACGAGCCGCTCGGGTGTGCGGGACGGGACAACGCCGCCCGAGGACTCCGCGCCTTGAAGTAGCACTTCGTGCCCCTGCGGTGCGGAGTCCTCGGCCCGTCCCCTACGGCATCTCGTCGTCTCCTGCGGTGAGCGCCGCAAGCACTTTCGGGGGCGACATCGGTAGCTCCCGCAGACGCAGGCCGACGGCGTCGTGGATCGCGTTGGCGACCGCCGCCATCGGCGGGGCGATCGGGACTTCGCCGACGCCGCGTACGCCGTGCGGGTGAGCGTCGTTCGGGACTTCGACGACCACGGTGTCGATCATCGGCAGGTCGGATGCAACCGGCATGCGGTAGTCCAGGAAGCCGGGGTTGTCGAGGCGACCCGAGGCATCGAAGATGTACTCCTCGTTGAGTGCCCAGCCGATGCCCTGGGCGACGCCGCCCTGCATCTGGCCTTCGACGTAGCCCGGGTGAATGGCGCGGCCGGCGTCCTGAACCGCGGTGTAGCGAATCACTTCGACGCGACCGGTCTCCTCGTCCACCTCGACATCGCAGACGTGGGTGGCGAATGCCGGCGCGGCGCCCTGTGCGTTCACCGACACGTGCGCGGTGATCGGGCCACCGGTCTGCGACGCCTTGGCCGCGAGTTCCGCGAGGGAGAGGGGCTCGAAGTCACCGGCGTTTGCGCCTGCCGGACGAGCATGGCCGTTGTTCCAGTCCACGGCATCGGCGTCGATGTCCCAGAGCTGTGCCGCCCGTTCGCGCAGCTGCTCGACCACGCGTTCGGTGGCTTCGGATACCGCGGTACCCGCGGAGAAGGTCACCCGGCTACCGCCGGTCGTGGCGCTGTAGCCAATGGTGTTGGTGTCGCCGACCTGTACGCTGACGTTGCGGTAGTGGATGCCGAGGGTCTCGGCAACGATATTCACCATCGACGCGCGCGAGCCGCCGATGTCCGGGTGGCCGGTGGTGACCGCGACCGTGCCGTCCTCGTTGACGTTCACCTGCGCGCTCGATTCGCCGCCGACATTGAACCAGAACCCGCAGGCGACGCCGCGACCCTGGCGGCCATTCTTCGGTGTGGCGTAGTGCGGGTGGTCCTGGGCGGCGTGCAGCGTTTCTTCGAAGCCGATGCGGCGGAACGTTGGTCCGTAGGCCGCGCGCGTCCCCTCCCTGGCGGCGTTCTTGAGCCGGAACTCGATGGGATCGAGACCGAGTTCTGCCGCCAGTTCGTCGATCACGGACTCCACGCCGAACGCGGCGATGGGGGAGCCGGGTGCGCGGTAGGCGTTGCACTTGGGCCGGTTCGCCACCACGTCGTAGCCCACCACCTTGACGTTGTCGACGGCGTACGGCGCAAAGGCGCAGTTCGACGCCCCGCGAACCGGGGAGCCCGGGAACGCGCCGGCCTGGAACCGGAATGTCGCCTCCGCGGCAACGATCCGACCGTCGCGCCGGGCGCCGATCTTGATGGTGTTCGACGAACCCGCGGTCGGCCCCGTGGCGCGAAACACCTCCTCGCGGGTCATCACCATCTTCACCGGGGCGCCGGCCTTCTTCGACAGCGTGTAAGCCAGCGGCTCGAGATAGACGATGGTCTTGCCCCCGAACCCCCCACCGATCTCCGCCGGGATCGCGCGGATCTCCGAGAGCTTGGCGCCCGTCATCTTGGCGGTGGCGTTCCGGACCATGAACTGGCCCTGGCTCGAACTCCAGATGGTGGCCCGACCGTCCGCCGCTACGCTGACCAGGCAGGCGTGCGGTTCGATGTAGCCCTGGTGCACCGGCTTCGTCTTGAAGTCTCGTTCGATAACGACATCGGCTTCGGCGAAGGCGTCGCCGACGTCGCCCAGCGTGAACTCCGCGCGGCTCGCCACGTTGGTCGGCGCATCCGCCGCCGACGCGTCGCCCTGGGTGCGCAGGAACTCGTGGAGCACCGGGGCGTCCGGTTGCATCGCGTCGTCGACGTCGATCACCCAGTGCAGGGGTTCGTAGTCGACGTCGATCAACCCGAGGGCGGCTTCCGCTGCCTCCGCGGTGGTGGCCGCAACGGCTGCCACCGCATGCCCGGCGTAGAGCGCCTTGTCACGTGCCATGACGTTGCGGCTTACGAAGCGCATGTCCGCAGGACCGACCAGCACGGGGGTGTCGAGGGGAAAATCCACCAGGTCGGCGCCGGACATCACCGCCTTGACGCCAAGTGCCGCGGCGGCGCGGTCGAGGTCGATCGACCTGATCCGGGCATGGGGATGCGGGCTGCGCAGCACCTTGCCCCATAGCATGCCGGCTTGCGCGAAGTCGGCGCCGAACGCGGCGCGGCCGGTGACCTTGTCTTCGCCGTCGGGGCGGATCGTGGGCTTGCCGATCCACTGGTTGTCCGTCTCATTGGTCACCCGTAGTTCTCCCTATCCGTGTTCAAGATCGCCGGGATCGAGACTTCGTACCGCCATGCTGCAACGCAAATCTGGTCGAGTCAGGCAATACCCACACACGCATCAACCAGACCGGCGATCATCCCCTCGGCGCTGCCGCCGCACCCACTCCGCCGGGTCGTCGTCCCATTCGTGTCCCGTGTCATCGATCCCGCCGAGTGCCACTTCAACGTCGTCCCAACGCCGTTGATCGTCGAGACCACGTCGAATCAGTTCGCAGATGAAGGCGTCACGCTGCCCGGCACCCGCCCGTCGATCGAGTTCCGTGACAAGGTGGTCGGGCAACGCGATGTGTATTCTCATGGACCTAGACTAGCGCACAGGCCGGCACTGTTGGCGCCCTGTCCGTCACTTCGACGTCTTACCCTTGATGATCTTCTGGGCTCTGTGCTCGAGCTTTTGGCCATGCCGAAGGAAATCGAATCCGTTGCCGGCCACGGTCGGTCACCGCGCGGAACATGACTACTCCGATGCGGTCGCGGTCCGGAACACGTCCGCCGCCTCCACGTCGCAGCCATCGTGGTGGAGCCAGCAGCGGGCGAAGTGGTCGGCGTGGAGGTCGAAGGATTCGGGGTGGTTGTCCTCGCAGGCCTGCATGGCGTAGGGGCAGCGGGCGAAGTAGCCGCAGCCCGCCGGCGGCGCGAAGAGGTCGGGCGGGCTGCCGTCGATGGGGGTCAGCTCCTGCGCGGAGTCGTCGCGGTTCGACGGCATGGCGGCCTTCAGTCCGAGCGTGTAGGGGTGCGCGGAGCGGTAGAAGACGTCGTCGACGCCGCCCTTCTCGACGACCTCGCCCGCGTACATGACCAGCACCTCGTCGGCCATCCGCGCCACCACGCCGAGGTCGTGGGTGATGAGGATGATGGCCATGCCTCTCTCGCGCTGCAGGTCCCCCATCAGGTCGAGGATCTGCGCCTGGATGGTGACGTCGAGCGCGGTGGTCGGCTCGTCGGCGACAAGGATCAGCGGTTCGCAGGCGAGCGACATGGCGATCATGGAGCGCTGCAGCATGCCGCCCGAGAACTCGAACGGGTACTGCCGGGCGCGCTTGGCGGCCTCCGGGATGCGGGTCAGGTCGATCAGTTCGATGGCCCGGGAGAAGGCCGCCCGGTGGCTCATGCCCTGGTGCACCTCCAGAGTCTCGGCGATCTGGTCGCCGATGGTCATGGTGGGATTCAAGGAGGTCATGGGATCCTGGAAGATCATTCCGACCAGACGGCCGCGAATATCCTTGCCGTCGATCTTCTTCTCGGCGATGACATCCACGCCGTCCAGCATCGCCGTGCCGCTGGTGATGCGTCCCGGCGGCATGGGGATCAGGCCCATGATGCTCTGCACCGTCACCGACTTGCCGCAGCCGGATTCGCCCACGATGGCGAGCGTCTTGCCCTTGTCGAGGGAGAAGGACACGCCGCGCACCGCCTGAACGGTGCCGCCGTAGGTGTCGAACTCGACCCTCAAGTCGTTCACTTCGAGTAGTGTGCTCACGCTCGTCTCCCGTGGCGACGCCGACAAAATCCGTTCGCCCCCCCAGTGTACAACGCCAATCCCGCGTCGGCTTTTGCGCATTCGCGATTCGCTGCCCGCAGGTTCGGACTTTGACCACCTACGAGCGTCGGGCGTATCGTGGCCGCGATGCCAAGACGCATGCTGCCCATCGGAATACAGACGTTCCGCGACCTCCGCGAACGGGGCTGCTACTACGTCGACAAGACCAACTACCTCGCAAGCCTGGTGGCGGAAGGCAAGCACTACTTCCTGTCGCGACCCCGTCGGTTCGGCAAGAGCCTCCTCGTCGACACGCTGAAGGAACTCTTCGAGGGTAACGAACCGCTGTTTCGGGGTACGGCGATCCATGACGGATGGGACTGGTCCGTTCGCCGTCCGGTCGTGCGCCTCGACTTCAGCAACGGCAACTTCAGCGTGCAGGGGAATCTCGAGTCCAACGTGATGGAGCAACTGGCGGCCGCAGAGCGCCGTGCTGGCGTTGCCACCGAATACGAAACCGCGCCAGGGCGTTTCGCCAGCCTATTGGAAACACTCGCCAAGGAGGCGGGGCAGGCGGTCGCCGTCCTGGTCGATGAATACGACAAGCCAATGCTGGATGCGCTCGATGAGCCGGCGCTCGCCCGCGCGAACCGAGGGTTTCTGCGCGGACTCTACTCGACGATCAAGTTCAGCGACGCGCACATCGCGTTCACGCTGTTCACCGGCGTTACCAAGTTCTCAAAGGTCAGCCTGTTCTCAGACCTCAACAACCTCATCGACATCACCTTGGAAGGCGAATACTCCGCCTTGTGCGGCTACACGGACCAGGACATCGACACGGTGTTTGGGGACGAACTGCCGGGGCTCGACCGGGACGCCATCCGCGACTGGTACAACGGCTACCACTGGCTCGGAGAAGAACGGGTCTACAACCCCTACGACATACTTCTGCTCTTCCGGCGCCGCCGATTCGGTGCCTACTGGTTCGAAACGGCAACGCCCTCGTTTCTCGTTGACACGCTGCTCGAACGTGGTGTCGCCACGCCAGATCTCGACCGCATGGTAGGGACCGAAGCGTTGCTGTCCACCTTCGACATCGACCGAACTTCGACCGAAGCGCTCCTGTTCCAAACCGGCTACCTGACGATCAAGCACGAACAGACCGGTGATGGGCGGACGCGCTACCGCCTCGGCTATCCCAACCGCGAGGTGCGGCAGAGTCTGAACGAACACCTGCTGAACGCACTGCTCCCACGGACATCCTCCGCCGTGGTGCAACGCTCTTCGCTCCACGACCTGTTGCAGGCCAACGACTTCGAGGGCCTAGAGTCGCAGTTGCGCGCGATCTTCGCCGCCATCCCGCACCAATGGCATACGCGAAACGAGATCGCCAGCTACGAGGGCTACTACGCCAGCGTGGTGTACTCCTGCTTCGCCGCCGAGGGGTTCGACATCGTCTCGGAGGACAGCAGCAGTCGCGGGCGAGCCGATATGACGATCCGCTACAACGGCAGCGTTTACGTGTTCGAGTTCAAGGTGGTGGAGCGCGATGCCGAACACACAGCCATCGCCCAGCTACGCGACCGCGGCTATGCGGACAAGTACCGGCATCTGGGCGTACCGATCCACCTGATCGGCGTCGAGTTCAGCCGGGCCGAGCGCAACGTCGCAGCGTTCGAGGTCGAGACTGCCTGATTGCAACGATGAACGAGATCGACAAGGAACTCGTCTGTCGGCTGAAGCGCGAGGCCAACCTGCCGAACTATTCGGCCATTCCGTTCGTCCGTTACCGCGGACGGTGCGGCTATTGCGGTCAGGATCTCCTGGTGGATCGCCAAGGCTACGCTACGGCCAGGTAGACCACCTGCTTCCACAGGCGCACTACGGGAAGCTGAAGGATGAGCCGGACAACTGGGTCTTGAGCTGCTATCTGTGCAATCAAACGAAACGCGATTGGGATCCGTTGAAGGACCGACCCGGCGAAGATCATCCTTCGGCCATCCTCAAGGATGATCAGCGCCGCGCGGACTTGATCGCGGAGGTGCGCGCTTACATTGCCAAACGGCGTGCGGAGCAGGAGGGAACTGACCGGGAGTGGATGACAGTCGAGGAGTTACTCGGCTACTAGCCCGTTCCGCAATTCGAGGATTCGAGGTTCGCTACCAACCCGGCGCAGCCTCGAGGACACGCGTCCCGACATTCACGTCATCCTCCGCGCCATAGTGGATGCCGCTTTCGAGGACGTCGTAGTAGCCCGAGGCAAGGTCGCTCAGGTCGACGCGCCGGTAGACGCTCTCGCCGTTGATCTCCACATGCACGCGAACGACGATGTCCACGAGGTCGTAGCCGCTCGTATTGGAGACCTCGACCATGACCTGGCCATCCTGAAAGACGGGCTTGGTCTTCACGTAGTTCCAAGGCGCATCCTCGACGTCGAGACTGACAAAGGCGGTGCGGGCTGCCGTCCCCACATCCCCCGACGCCTGGCTTGCGGCCTCGAACAGGCGTTTGGCTTCCACGCGCTGACCGTCGGCCAGTGCATAGCCTCCGAGCTTGTAGCTCGCGAACGGCGTCGGCAGGAGGCTGTTGCTGGCCGCGAGATCGGCGCGGGCCATGCGCCGATCCCCCAAGCTGTCCCGAGACAATCCCCGACCCAGGTAGTGCCCGAAGTAGTCGGGATTCCGCTCGATGGCGTCGTCGTACGACCGCACGGCGTCGCCGTGGCGACCCTGGCTAGCGAGTATGTCTGCCCGAATGCCGTAGAAGAGCGACTCACGCGGCTGCTGGCCGATCGCCTGGTCGATCAGGCGCAACGCACGGGCGGAGTTCCGGTCGATATCTCGCCGGGCCTCGTCGGCCAGGTCGTAGGCTTCCTGGTCTTCGAACAGGGCAGCCATGTGCGCTCGGTAGCGGGCTTCGCCGAGTTCCCCGCCGGGCGGGAACTCCGCCAAGGCCACGCGGTTGTTCGCCACCCGCTCGGGAGACGGCGGGTGGCTCGCGAACAGTCCTTGCAGCCAATTGCTGTTCCGCCCTTCCGAGAGCGCGACGAACTTCTCCTGCAGCGTGACGGCTGCCGACGTGTCGTAGCCCGCCCCGTGCATGTACTTCATGCCGTGGTAGTCGGAGATGCGCTCCTGGTCGCGCCCGAACTTCTGCCCGGCGAGATGGAAACCGATACTGGTGGCACCGACGATCTTGCGGGCATGCTTCGAATCGTCGGCCGCCAACGCCACCCCGAGCCCCGCCAAGCCGAACAGCATCTGTCGCTGCATGCGGTTCGCGCCGTGTTTGGCCGCGGCGTGCACCACCTCGTGGCCGAGCACCGCCGCCAGCTCAGCCTCGTTCTCGAGTTCGACCAAGAGGCCGCGATGGATGCCGATCTTGCCCCCGGGCAACGCCCAGGCGTTGGGCGTGCCGTCGTTGACCACGACGAATTCGTAGGGGAGATCCCGGTCGCTGAACGCGGCTACCCGCCTGCCCACGGAATCGACGTACTCGGCAACGCCCGGGTCCACGTGGTACTCCCCGCCAGCCATCTGCTGATGCGGTCGGTACTGGCTCTGACCGATGGAGATCTCGTCTGCGGTCGAGAGCAGCGACAGTTCGCGCTGGCCGGTCACCGGGTTGACGGCGCAACCCGCCGCCAACAGGAAGAGAAGGAGCAGCGGCGCGGCGCGCGCCGGCTTGCTGGACAGCGGGACGGGACAAGCCCGTCCCCTACGGATGTTTCCTACACGTCCGCAGCCGGGACGCGGGTTGGCAACTCTCATTCCGTGGCCCGCATCCGCGCGTCCAGCGCATCGCGCAAGCCGTCGCCGAGCAGGTTGAAGGCAAGCACGGTGATGCTGATGAACGCCGCCGGCGCGATCAGCTCATGGGGCGTCGTCAGCATGGTCTTCAAGCCTTCGTTGCACATGCTGCCCCACGACGGCGTCGGCGGTGCGACGCCCATCCCGATGAACGACAGGAACGCCTCCGTGAAGATCGCGCTGGGCACGGCGAAGGTCAGCGTTACCAGGATCACCCCCATGGTGTTCGGGATCATGTGGCGAAGAACCAGGTAGTTGGTCTTGGCGCCGAGCAGCCGGGAGGCGCCGATGTAGCCCTCCTCCCGGATCTGCAGGATCTGACCCCGGACGAGCCGCGCGGCTGCCGGCCAGCTTAGGAGCACCATGGCGACAAGCATCGGCCCGATGCCGCTGTCGCCGGATTCCACGTTGAAGAGGATCCGCAGAAGGATCATGAACAGCAGAAACGGCAGCGCGACGACGAAGTCGGCGAAGCGCATGAGCGCCTGGTCGGCCCTGCCTCCCATGAAGCCGGCTGCGCTGCCGTAGAGGATGCCGATGATGACGAAGAAGAACGGCGCCACGATGCCGATGAAGAGCGAGACCCGGGCGCCATGCATCAGCCGCGCGAGCATGTCCCGGCCCAGGTAGTCCGTCCCCAACGGATGGAACGCCATCTTGACCGTGTCCCCGGGGCTTACGTCCGAGGCATTCTCGATCAAACCCTTGGACGCTGCTTCCGCGGCCGTGATGACCCGGGTCACGTCCGCCGTGACGGTGGTGTAGCTGGCGGATTCGCCACCGCTGCGGTCCAACGGGACCACGGAATAGAAATAGGTCTCTGCCTTCAGATCCAGCCGATCTTCGAAGCTCACGTTCGCCGGACTCAGGATCTCGGCGATGGGAAGGCCCAAGGCGCCGTCCGGTTCGGGATCGTACTTGTTGCGGTATACCCGGTAGCCTCCCGCACCCGCCACGGCATCCCAATAAAGCCTGACCGCGGTGGTGGTCGGCTGGTCGGCCACGGTAACCGAGGCAGGTGCCAACAACGTGTCGCCGCCTTCGATCGGCGTCGCGGCAACCCCGCGCCAGGGCGTGTAGTCCTCCGCGACGGTGGCGGTTCGGTCCGCGCCGGGCGGAACGCTGATCTGGTCGAGATCCTGGGCGGCCGGATTAACCGTCCACACGAACGGCCCGAGCACCGTGAATGCCAAGAGGGCAACCACGAGGTAGAGGGAAATCAAGGCACGGCGGTTGGCCTTTAAGCGAATCCAGGCATCCTGCCAATACGACAGGGACGGCCGGGAGACGGTTTCCACTTCCCGTTCGACCTGCACCCTTTCCCAGGAGAGCGTTCCCTCGGCCATCGCCTACTCCAGCCGGACCCGGGGGTCGACGAACCCGTAGATCACGTCCACGACGATCACCATGAACACGAGGAACGCGCCGTAGAACACCGTCGTGCCCATGATGACGGTGTAGTCGGACTGCTGGACCGCCTGCACGAAGTAGCGCCCGAGCCCGGGAATCGCGAACACCAGTTCCACCACGAAGCCGCCCGTTGTGATGGCGGCGATGGACGGCCCCAGCACGGTGATGACCGGAAGGATGGCGTTGCGCAACTGGTGCTTGCGCAGGATGCGGGTAACCGGCAGGCCCTTGGATCGGGCGGTGCGGATGAAGTCCGAGTTGGCGATCTCGAGCATCGACGAGCGCATGAGGCGCGTCAGGAAGGCCATCGTCCCGAGGCCGAGCACCATCGACGGCACGATCATGTGCTGCACGGTTCCCCAGCCGGCGACCGGGAACAGCGTGAAGCCGAGCCAGTCGTTGATCTCCACCACGCTCAACTGCCCGAGCGCGGCGAACACGAACCCCGGCACCGAGATTCCCAGAATCACCAGGAACATGATCACGATGTCCGGCATCCGGTTGCGGTAAAGCGCCGTCAGGGCGCCCCATAGGATGCCGCCGAACGCGGCGAACACGATGGCGAGGATGCCGAGCGTCGCCGAGACCTTGAAGTGCTCGCGGATGATGTCGTTCACCTCGCGGTTCTGCTGGGTGAACGAGATGCCGAAGTCGCCGCTCGCCATGTTCTTGAGATAGATCCAGTACTGCTGGGCGATGGGCTTGTCGAGTCCGTAGCGGGCCTCCAGGTTGGCGCGGATCTCCGGCAGCACGGCCTTGTCGTTCATCAGCGGGTCGCCGGGTACGCCGTGCATGGCGAAGAACGTCGCCGTGGCGATGAACCACACCGTGACGATGCCCTGGATCAGCCGTTTGATCGCGTAGAGGAACACTATTTCGCCGGTCCGCGTTGCATCGCCGTCATTCTCACGGTGCCTTGGATGACGTCCTGCGTCGGTGGCATGGTCGATCCCGCGTTCTCGCCGCTAGTCGATCCACGCGCCCGTGTAGTCGGGGTCCGTTCCCACGGCGCGGCGCACGATGCCCTTGAGCCTCGGGTGGGAGACGTAGACCGAACCGCGTTCGTAGTTGACCACGATCGCCGCCTCGTCGTAGAGGATCTGCTGCACCCGGGCCATTGCGTCCATGCGCGTCTTGGTGTCGGACGAGGAACGCGCAATGTCGACCGCTTCGTCGAGTTCGGGACTGTCGAAGCGCCCGCGGTTGTTCTCGTTCCAAGACGCGAAGAGATCGGCGAACGTCATGGGATCGTCGTAGTCGGGGCCCCAGCCGGCCATCACGAGGTCGAAGTCGCCGGCCGTCATCTTGGCAAGCCGCTGCTTGAAGATCTGGGCGTCGATCTTGATGTCGATGCCGAGCTTCTGCTTGTAGAGGTTCTGGTAGTACTCCGCCTGCTTCTTGGCCGTGGGGCTGTCGCCGATCAGCATGACCAGCGTCGGTGGCCCGTCGAGGCCGAGTTCCTCGATCGCCAACGCCAGATGGCGCCGACCAGCCTCGTCGTCGGGCGGCGGGTCGGTAAGCGGGTACTCCTGGCGGAAGTAGCCGTCCACGCCCTTCAGCCACACCGGAAAGAGGGACGCGCCCGGCAGGTTTCCCGGCAGCTTGATGATCCGGTAGACCAGCTCCGGGGAGTCGTTGACCGCCTGGATGGCCTTGCGCAGGTGGTAGTTGCGGGTCAGGCGATCCTCGCGGTGGTTGAACTCCATGAAGAACACCGCGCCATCGCTGAACCGCTTGATCTTCCAACGCCGCTGCAGGGCATCGTCGAGGTTCTCCGCCACGAGCCCCGCCAGCGCGGTCTTGTTGTCCTTGAACAGGTTGATGATCGCGTTCGGGTCCGTGGTGAAGTAGGCGTAGTCGATGGCGTTCAGGCGGATGCGGTCGGCGTCCCAGTACTGCGGGTTCTTTTCCAGCCGTATGCCCGCGCCATGGACCCATCGGGCGATCGTGAACGGGCCGTTGTAGAGCAGGTCCTCGGCGTCGGCGGCGTAGCGTCCCTCCCGGGACTCGTAGAACGCCTCGTTGATCGGGTTGTAGGTCGCGAAGGCCACCAGCTTGTCGAAGTAGGGAACGGGCCGCTCCAGGTGGACCTCGAGTGTCCGGTCGTCGACGGCGTAAACGCCGAGCGATTCCAAAGGCATCTCGCCACGGTTCACCGCTTCCGCGTTCTTCAGGCCGTAGAGAATGAAGGCGTATTCCGAGGCGTTGCGCGGGTCCAGTACCTTGCGCCACGAGAATACGAAGTCGTGCGCCGTGATCGGTTCCCCGTTGCTCCACCGTGCCTCGGGTCGGAGCCAGAATGTCGCCGTGGTATCGCCGATCTCCCAATCCCGCGCGACGCCGCCGACCAGGCGGTTCTCGGCGTTGTAGCGCAGCAGGCCCTCCATGGTGTGTCCGAGGATGTTGAAGCTCACCGCGTCGGTGCCTCGGGTGGAATCGAGCTGCGGGGGCTCGCCGCCCAAGGACAGGGTGATCGTCCCGGTCGCGGAATCCACCGCCTCGCCTGCGCCGCCCTCGTTCCATTGGGCCAGCAGCCAGAGCAGTACGCCGAGCGCCGCGACGCCGATGCCGCCGAGATAGAGAATCTGACCGAGCGAGCGGATGTCGAGACCGGTACCCGCCACGCCCTCCGGGACGCTCGGACTTGGGGTATCGGCGATCTCGCTCACGATAAGCGCCCGTTCCTACGACACCATGCGCAACAGGTTACCGACGATGCGGTTCAGATGCATGAGCGAATTGCACTCCTCCGCCTGGTGCACGTAGGCCGTGTACTTGCGCATCTCGGCATCGCCCACGTTCCAGGTGTTGCGCGACTCCGGATTCAGCCAAATGACGCGCTTCGACCGATCATACATCTCCTTTAGGATGTCCGTGCGCGGGTCGCCGTAGTTGTTGCGCGCATCGCCCAGGATGATGATCGTCGTGCGGTTGTCCACCTCGTCCATGCAGAGCTTGCGGAAATCCTGGAAGGCCTGGCCGTAGTCCGTGGATCCGCCCGAGTAGTCGCGCAGCGTCTTGGCGATGGCATCCTCGATCTTGTTGCGTTCGAAGAGTTCCGTGACCTCCGCCAAGTCCGATGAGAACGCGAACGAGCGCACCTTCGGCATCACTTCCTCCAGGCTGTAGAGGAACATCAGCATGAACCGCGCGTAGGCGGCGACCGAACCGGACACGTCGCAGATGGCGAACACCTTGGGCCGATCCACCTTCACCGATTTCCAGTGCAGGTCGAAGATCGAGCCGTCGTAGCTCATGTTGTGCCGCAACGTCCGAGAGACGTGCAGTTGGCCCCGCTTGAACACCTTGCGCCGCCGGGAATGCAGCGCCGCGAGCTTCTTGGCCATGCGCAGCACGATCTCCTGGATCAGGCGGAAGTTGCGGTGCTCGATGTTGGATAGCTTGACCTTCTGCAAGAGGTCTTCGCGCAATCGGCGGCCGGTGGCGTCGGCGTGGAGCAGGAACTGCCGCTCGACGTAGTCGCGCACCAACTCCCGCAGCCAGTCCCGGCGGCGCTTCAGTTCCTGGCCGAGGCGGCGCTCCGGGACTTGCGGGCTCGCGCGTAGCTCGGCGATCTCACGAACGAGATCCGCGAGCCCCATGGCATCCATGATCTTGCGCGTGTAGAGGCCCTTCTGGGTGAATACCTGGATCTGGGTGAGATCGGCCTCCTCGGCTGCTTCCGCCATCCGCATCGTGAGCTCGGTGGTGCCTTCCTGCATGAGCAAACGAGCGAGCGCGGAACGCGGCTCGGCCATGGCGCCGGGTCCGAGGTCTTCCTCCTCTTCTTCCTCCGCCGCCGCGTATTTGCTCTTCTTGCCTTTGCCGGGCGAGCCCTTGCCGCCACCGAGACCCTCGCCCTGGCCTTGGCCCTCGCCGCCGCCTTCGCCGTCTTCGCCGTCACCGTCTCCGTCGACGGCGACGCTCTGGCCCGCCAAGTCCTCGAACGAGAAGAACTGGTCGAAGGTGGTGTCGAAGGTCTCCTTCTCGTCCGCGGTCTTGGGCAGCACCAGCGCCAGCGAGTCCTTCAGGAACGCCCGGTCCCGGTAGCCGACCAGTTCCACGGCGTTCATGGCGTCGAGGGTCTCCGCCGGGGAAATGCGCACCTCGGCGTTGCGCAGGGCGGCGATGAAGTGGGTCAGCGTGCGGTCCATCGAGGACCACCTTAACGACTGTGCGCGATGGTGGCGAGCGGCTTCGGTAGAGTTAGGTCCCGCTCACCGCCGGGAGGGTCAGTTGTGGTTGATCGGGAGGACGCATCAGCATTGGGCCGCTCTTGAACACTCTGGCCAATGACTTCTCGCCAACACCGTCAGCAGAGGCGAGTTGACCCACTGTGTGGATCTCGTGCTGCTCCAACGCCTCGCGGATCACGGCGATTCGGTCGCGCCGGAGACCCGTGCGTGATGCAAGTTCAGTGTCGGGAACGTTGGTCCAAGCATGCCTGAGGGCTCCAATCAGGTCATCTTCCGCAGTGGGATCGTGCCGGTATATCTCAACGTCGATGTCGCAGGCACTGAGATGACCGGTCATTATGTCGATTGCGACGTCCTCCGGGATGCGACCGTTGCGACCGCCGAGAACGGGGAAGGCAATCGACTCAATTCCCTTGTGTGAGTAAGTCGCGACGAACTTCTCTAGTCCGTCGTGCAGGTACGACTCCTTGGACGGGTATTTCCAGTGGTTCTTTGTCGGGAAGTTGAGCACCCACTTCGTGCCCTCTCCCGGTTCGGGCTTGTAGAGCCAGAGCTTGCCAATGGTCAGGTTGCCCTCCCGGCAATAGCGCACGTAGCGATCGAACATTGCGGGATATCGCAGCTTGAATTCCAAAGCGAGGCCCGCCCCCATCACGCCAACGCAGTTGACGGTGTTGACGAGCGTCTGGCACTCGCTCGTAAAGATGTTAGCTCTGAGTATGCGAATCATCTTTGAAATAGTACTCGGGACGTACCTCAACTGGCCACAACGTGGGCCCAATCCGCGCCCGGGCCCAGTCGTTGTGTACCACGACACGATTGATGAGTTTGACGGGCACTTCGTCGGGTACGAGCACTTCGGCGCAACGTTTGCGCTTACCGTAGAGGAAGGCTGTCCAGTAGCGGGCCTTCAAACAGGTCCAATCAAGTTTCTGGAGATCGTCAGGCGAGTAGTAGAACTCGGTGTGTGGTGATGCGGCATTGCCGTCGGTGAAAACGACTCTGGGCATCCCCAGCACCGAGCTGTCGACATACAGAACCGCTAGGCGGCGTTGGTGTTGCTTCCGTCGATAAAGCATCGAACCGTTTGCCCTGAAGTAGAGGCAGACGTAGTTGTGCAACTGGCGACCATAGTGCGGATCGCAGATGCGCCGACGCCGATCTTGAACCTCGGGATCGGATATGTCCTTGGGCGATATCCCCCATGGGCTCGGTTGTGCGACTGTAAGCCCGCTTCCGCAATGCTCGAAACGTTGTCGACATCCGTGATGTGGTAGAGAAAACGGTCGACGTATCTCCAAACGCCAGATGATTGGTCGCTCACGCCTAGCGCCCCTCTTTGTCCAGACGACGAGACAAGCCCCCTACGGACCGCGTTTGGCACCCACTCCGTCTGCCCGTACGGCCTTGTTCGTCAAAGTGGCAATCTCGGCGTCGACGTTTTCGATGTCCTCCTGGAACTTGAGGATCACGTTCAGGGTGTCGCGGACCAGTTCGGGATCGAGGCTCTCGGTATGCAACAGGAGCAGGGTGCGGGCCCAGTCGATGGTCTCGGAGATCGCGGGCACCTTCTTGAGGTCGAGATCGCGCAGATCCTGGATGAAGGTGACCAGTTGCCGTCGCAGTTCGGGGGGGATGTCGGGAACCCTGGCATGGATGATGCGCTGCTCGAGATCGGCGTCGGGGAACGGGATGTAGAGATGCAGGCAGCGGCGCTTCAGCGCATCCGAGATCTCCCGGGTGTTGTTGCTGGTCAGAAAGACGATGGGGGGTTCCCGGTGCGCCTTGACGGTCCCGATCTCGGGGATCGACACCTGGAAGTCGGAGAGGATCTCGAGCAGCAGCGATTCGAACTCGTGATCGGACTTGTCCACCTCGTCGAGCAGCAGTACGCAGCCGTCCTCCTCGCGGAGGGCCTTGAGCAACGGCCGGGGCTCCAGGAACTCCTCGGAGAAGAAGATGTCGCCGAACTCGTGCAGCCTCGAAACGGATTCCGCGAACCCCTGGGCTCCTTGCAGAACCTCGTCGAGGGTCTCCTTCAACACCTGCGTGTAGAGGAGTTGCTTGCCGTACTTCCACTCGTAAATCGCCTTGGCCTCGTCGAGGCCTTCGTAGCACTGCAGGCGGATCAGCGGCAGCGCGAACATCTCGGCGGTGGTTTTGGCGAGTTCGGTCTTGCCGACTCCCGGCGGACCTTCGATGAGCACCGGCTTGCGGAGGTGGTACGCCAGGTAGACGGCGGTCGCGATCTGGTTGCTGCAGATATAGCAGTGCGCCTCGAAGCTGTCCTTCAAGGAATCCACCGACTCCGCCAACTGCTCGATATCCGCCACGAGTCCTCCGAACTGCCGCCACGAATTCGAACGGCGCAAAAGCAGGCCATTATAGCGTCCACTTCTCCGGCAACGTCGCTGCAGGAAAACCCGCGGTTTGCCGCGCGGGGCCGGTACAGCGACAATGGTCCGGATGAATGCAGAACCAGCAAGACCCCTCGACGGTGTGCTAGTGGTCAGCCTCGAACAGGCTGTCGCCGCCCCGCTGGCGACCTGCCGTCTCGCCGATGCCGGGGCCCGGGTGATCAAGCTCGAACGCACCAACGGCGACTTCGCCCGGGCCTACGACACCGCCGCCAACGGTCAGTCGGCCTATTTCGCCTGGCTGAACCGGGGCAAGGAGTCCCTTACCGTCGACATCAAGAACGACGACGATCGGGCGCTCGTCCTGCGCATCCTCGCCAAGGCCGACGTGTTTATCCAGAACTTGGCGGTCGGTGCCGCGGCTCGGTCGGGTTTGGGGTCGGAGGATCTGCGCGCACGGTTCCCGCATCTCATCACCTGTGGAATCTCCGGGTACGGCGAGACCGGTCCCTATGCGGACATGAAGGCCTACGACCTGCTCGTGCAGGCCGAGTCCGGCCTCGTTTCGGTGAACGGGGCTCCGGGACCGTACGGCCGGGTCGGGATTTCCGTGTGCGACACGTCAACGGGGCTCGCAGCGGCGCTCGCCATCAACGAAGCCCTGGTCAAACGGCAGCACACCGGACTCGGTTCGGAGATCAAGATTTCGATGTTCGACGTCATGGCGGACCTGATGGCGGTGCCCTTGTTGCATCACGACTACCTGGGTGCCGGGCCCGAGCGCATCGGACTGGCGCATCCGTCCATCACGCCGTACGGCGGGTTCGTCACCGGCGATGGCGTGACACTGGTGATCTCCGTCCAGAACGACCGCGAATGGGAATCGTTCGCCACCAACGTCATGGGTTGCCCGGAACTGGTCGACGATCCCCGCTACGCCACCAATCCGGCGCGCCTGGAACGCCGCGAGGTGGTGGACGGGATGGTGCAGGAGTTCTTCGGCCGTCACACGCGCGCGGAGATGGAGCACAAGCTGCGTTCGGCGCGAATCGCCTACGGCGCGGTCAACGACGTAACCGGCTTGTCGACCCACCCCCACCTGCGCCGGCTGACGGTCGACTCGGAAACCGGCGACGTGGAAGTTCCCGCCCATCCGAACGCCGCCGCCGCGCCCCCGAAGTCGCCCCGGCTGCCGCGCCTTGGCGAGCACAACGAGCACATACGGCAGGAATTCAGCCACTAAGGAGTCCCGATGCCATCACGCCGCAAGCTGATCGAACTCGATGCCGACGAGGTCCGCGACTACCTGGATGCGGAAAAGACGCTGATCATCGTCGGTAACGGCCACAACGGCTATCCCCACCCCATGCCCATGTGGTTCGCCCACGACCCCGACGGAACGATCCGCTGCACGACCTTCGGCAAGAGCCAGAAGGTCCTGAACTGGCGGCGCGACCCCAGGGCGACGCTGCTGGTCGAGAGCGGGATCGAATACGCGGAACTGAAAGGCGTCGTGATCTATGCGACATGCGAGATCATCGACGACCTCGACGCGGTCAAGGACACCCTGGTGGCGATCAACTCCCGCGGTCGGAATCTCGATGACGAGGCGAGGAACAAGCTCCGCGAAGCTGTCTCGGGGACCGCGGCGAAGCGCGTCGTGCTACAGTTCACCCCGAACCGCTATGTCACCTGGGATCACGCCAAGCTGGGTGGCCGGTACTGACACGAATCCGGAGGCCGACGAATGGACATCTCCATAACCTACTGCACTTCCTGAGGCTACAAGCCCAAAGCGGTCAGTTTGGCTGCAAAGATCAAGGACACCCTCGGCGAGGAGACCTTCATCATCGAAGGGGCTGGCGGCATCTTCGACGTCAACGTCGATGGCAAGCTCATCTACTCGAAGCACGAGACCGGGGAATTCCCGGACGAGGACGCCCTCGTTAAGGAATTGCAGGGGCGTGCCGACCTGGAGCATCCCGACCAGTCGAAGTTGTTCTGACGCCACCGGACTGGTTGCCCCGGCCCGAGGCAACCGGGGCGGTTCTCTGATCCGCGCCTGCGGGCGTGCTCAGTACTTGTACGTGTCGGGCTTGAACGGCCCGTCGGCGGAGACGTTGATGTAATCCGCCTGCGCGGTCGTTAGCCGGGTCACGACTCCGCCGAAACCTTCGACCATCAACTCGGCGACTTCCTCGTCGAGTTTCTTCGGAAGCACTTCCACGCCTACCGGCGCCCGCTGGGCGGGATGCTGGTCCGCCCAGCGTTGTTCATACAGGTGCATCTGGGCCAGCACCTGGTTCGCGAACGAACCGTCCATCACCCGGGACGGATGGCCCATGGCATTGCCGAGGTTCACCAGCCGGCCTTCGGACAGCAGGATCAGGTAATCGCCGGGGTCGTCGCTGCGGAACACCTGGTGGACCTGGTCCTTCACGACCTCCCATCGCCAATGCTCGCGCATGTAGGCGGTGTCGATCTCGTTGTCGAAGTGACCGATGTTGCAGACAATGGCGCCCGACTTGATGCTCCGCAGCATGGCGGAATCGCAGACGTTGGTGTTGCCCGTGCAGGTCACCAGCAGGTCGGTCTGCCCCATCAGCCGTTCGTCGATGTCCTCCATTCGGCCGGTGTTGTTTCCTCCGACATAGGGCGACACCACCTCGTAACCGTCCATGCAGGCCTGCATGGCGCAGATGGGATCGACCTCGACGATGCGAACGATCATGCCTTCCTGGCGCAGGCTCGCCGACGAACCCTTGCCGACGTCGCCGTAGCCGATGACCATCGCGCGTTTCCCGGCCATCAACATGTCGGTGGCGCGCTTGATGGCATCGTTGAGGCTGTGCCGGCAGCCGTAGCGGTTGTCGTTCTTGGACTTGGTGATCGAGTCGTTGACGTTGACGGCCGGCACCTTCAGTTCGCCGACGGTGAGCATCTCGTAGAGCCTATGCACGCCGGTGGTGGTCTCTTCGCTGACACCGTGAATTCCGGTTAGCATCGCCGGGTACTTGCCGTGGATCATCTGCGTCAGGTCGCCGCCGTCGTCGAGCAGCAGGTTGGTGTCCCACGGTTTGCCGTCCTTGAGTATCGTCTGCTCGATGCACCAGTCGTACTCCTCCTCAGTCTCGCCCTTCCACGCATAGACGGCGATGCCATCGGAAGCCATCGCGGCGGCGGCGTGATCCTGGGTCGAGAAGATGTTGCAGGACGACCAACGCACTTCGGCACCGAGTTCGACCAGTGTGCGGATCAGCACCGCGGTCTGGATCGTCATATGGATGCAGCCGATGATCTTGGCACCCGCGAGGGGTCTGTCGGGCGCGTAGCGACGCCGCAACGCCATGAGCGCCGGCATCTCGGCCTCGGCAAGTGCGATCTCGCGGCGACCGAAATCGGCGAGGCCGATGTCGGCGACTCTGTAGTCGGTCATGGAATGGCTTGGCTGCAAAGGGACGCGCACGATACCAGCGCCGGTCGCGAGCGGCCAACGGCGC
>JAPPND010000121.1:0-1208 GCA_028818795.1 Gammaproteobacteria bacterium
TCGAGCCATACGTCGTCGAGGTGTCCCGCCCGCCGGGTCCACCGCTCTTTCGCGACCTCCCGCGCCGCTTCGAAGTCCCCTGCACGTGCGCTGGCCGAGACCGCCAAGTCGATATACACGTCGCGCTGCGCGTTGCTGCCACCAAGCCGTGCGAGTTCCGGCACCGCTCGACGAAAAACCTGCGCGGCATCTCGGTATCGGCCCTTGCCATACGCCGCGATTCCCGAACAAATGTCTGCGACCACCGACCCCGACGGCTGCTTGCCTTCGTCGAGGAGGGCCGCGACGCCTTGTTCGAGGCATTTCATCGCATCGTGATCTGCGATGCCCCCGTAGACCATTGCGAGGTGCGTGTTGACGAAAGGGATGCCGGGCTTCGAGAACCGCTCTTCGACCAGGCGAAGGACCTCCTCCCACTGTTCGGGGTCGAAGTCGCAGCCGGCCATCGAGGCCCGGAGCAGAAACGACGCGCAATCGACCATCGTGAACATGGGCAAGGTCCGCGAAACCGCTGGACGGATGCTATCCAAGTAGATTGACTGGGCCCGCTCCATCTCGCCGCGCTGCAACGCGAACAGCGCCTGATGCCAGGCCAGGTGCGCGTGCAGAATGGCGCCGCGATCGTAGTCGGGCAGCCACGCCTCGATGAACGCTTCCCCCTCTTCTGCAGCGCCCTGTTCGTAGTAGCCGTGGGCCCGGCCATGGGTGGCGTTGGCGTTGTCGGGGCGCAGCAATAGCGCCCGGTCCAACAGGGGGATTCCTTCGTCGCTCCGTCCCGCCTCGACCAGCGCCCACCCGTACGATGCGAGGAACCACCAATCGTCCTGGCCGTACGCATGCGCAACGGTTTCCAGGAGGTCGACCTGACGCTCGCGGAAGTCGTTGAAGCCGCCAAAGCCGAACAGTCCGTAGACGCCCAGCGCGAAGGACAGGGGTACGGCGTCGCGCGGATACGCCGCCGCGTGTTCGTGCACCAGATCGAGAGCCGCGACCGATTCGCCGTGGAACACGAGCGAGACGATTTCGGCGTGACGGCGCTCGCGTTCGGGCAGATTCGCCGCGAGATCCCGGCCGCGCGCCGCGTAGTCCCGCGCCCGGGCGTTTTCGCCAACGCCGGCCAGAGACCGGGCTTTGGCGCAATGCCCCAACGCAAACGCCGGGTCGAGCTCCAGCGCTTCGTCGATCAGGGTGCCACTACCCGGCTGCAG
>JAPPND010000121.1:1308-34240 GCA_028818795.1 Gammaproteobacteria bacterium
ACGCCGGGTCGAGCTCCAGCGCTTCGTCGATCAGGGTGCCACTACCCGGCTGCAGGGCGAACATCCGGTCGACCGCGTCGTCGTAGAGTTCGACAGCCCGCGCCGATTGCGACGTGATTCCCTGGCCGAAGCGATCCTGGTGCATGCGTGGATTCGATCCACTGATTGTCCTTGGTTCGAGCACTATGATACGTCGCCCTCAAATAGGCATCGGAACACACATGGCGAGTCGCGCCGCCGAATTACCCGAGGCGTCCCGTCCGCATGCCGTGCTGCTCGATCTCGGCGGCGTCATCGTGGACATCGATCCTCGCGCCTGCTTCGTTTCCTGGGCTCGAGCGGCCGGTGTCGACGTCGGCGCAATCGCCGCCCAGTGGGCCGTCGACGACGCCTACAAGGCCTTCGAGGTGGGTGCGATGGACTTCGACGAATACGTCGATAGCCTGTCCCGACGTCTCTGCATTTCGCTGACCCGCGACGAGTGGCGAACGGGCTGGAACGAATTGCTGCGCGACCTCTTCGAAGACGTGGCCGGGCTATTGCCCTTGGTCGCGTCGGCGCTACCGCTCTACGTCTTCTCGAACACGAATCCCGTCCACCAGGAAGCCTGGCAATCGCGATTCGCGAGCGCGCTCACCCCGGTCCGGAAAATCTACACGTCCTGGGAAATCGGCTTAAGGAAGCCCAACGTCGAGGCCTACCTCGCGGTCGCCGACGACATCGGCGTCGCGCCAGCCGATATCCTGTTCGTCGACGACAACGCGGAAAACGTGGCCGGGGGAAAGGCTGCGGGTCTCGACGCACGCCTGGTCAGGACGCCGATGGAAACCCTCGCCATTCTGCGCGGATTACTCGGCGAATGAGATTGCCGCCGGCGAGATGAGGACGTTGAACTGTTCGCACCAGATCACGACCGAACCGAAGTCCGCTAGGTCCGTGCCCTGGGGAATCGGGTAGTTCTGGCTACCGGCAAACGACTTCAAGCGCCCCAAGTCGACGAACATCGTCCGTTCCACCTCCGTGTCCGGGGTGACGTCCGCCAGTGGCACCAGGTAGACGTGGAACTTCGGCCCCGGTCCGACCTCGAAGTCCGGCTCCAGGCGCACGAGGTCGTCGTACAGGGTCGCCCTGCCGCGCCCGTAGTGAATCGGATCCGCGGGATTGGCGTGGATGAAGGTCGCATGCGCTACCGCCTCGCGTTCCGTCTTACCAACCAGCGGCTCGTTCACTTCCGGCGGCGGGAACAGGTAGGGGAACACCAGGATTCCCACCGCGAAACCGAAACCCGTGCCGAGAACCCCGCCCACCGCGAAACCGATGATTAGGCGCTGCACGTCAGTCCACCATCCGCGCCAAGTCCGCGTCGGCCAAGTCTCGCCAGAGCGCGTCCGGTATCTCGGTCGCGAACAGATCGAGGTTCGTCTCCACCTCGTCGATCGCCCGAACGCCCGGGATTACCGCCGAGACCGCCGGGTGCCGCAGCGGATACTGCAGCGCCGCGGCGCGCGGGTCGATGCCGTGGGACTCGCACATCCTGCGAATGGCCTGGGCCCGGTGCCACAGGTGCTCCGGTGCCGGCTTGTAGTCGTAGGTGGCGAAACGCCGCTCGTCCGTCGCGAGTATCCCCGAGTTGTACGGACCGCCGATGATGATCGACACCCCGTGTTTCCGGCACTTGGGCAGGAACTCGTCCAAGGGCTCCTGTTCCAGGAGGGTGAAGCGACCGGCCAGCAGGAAGCAGTCCACCTCCATCAGGTCCATGACCTGGCTGCATACCCGCCACTCGTTGACGCCCAGTCCGATCGCACGCACCACGCCCTGCTCGCGGAGTTCGGCTAGCGCCGGCAGAGCACCATTCTTCGCCGCCTCGAAAATTCCCGGCTGGGCGTCGCCGTGGGTCCAGATGTCGATGTCGTGGCAGAGCAGGATGTCGACACGGTCGAGACCGAGGCGCTCGAGGCTCTCCCCCAGCGATCGCCTGACGGCATCGAAGGAATAGTCGTAGCGGATGGCGACCGGTTCGGCATCCCGCATTCCCTCGAAGCGCTCGCCCTCGGACAGGGGCACCAGTAAACGGCCTACTTTCGTGGACAGCACGAAGTCGTCCCTGGGTAGCTCGCGTAACACCTGCCCGAGACGCTTCTCGCTTAGACCGTGGCCGTAGAGCGGTGCCGTATCGAAATAGCGGATGCCGCCTTCCCGGGCACGATGCATGATCGCGGCTGCCTCGTCGTCGGTGATGCGGTCCCCCACCGCGCCGAGCGGCGCACCCCCGAAGCCGAGTTCGGTCACCTCGATGTCCGTGGCACCGAGTTTGCGTCTGGCGATCATTTGCGTCGCGTCTCCGGATGATGACCAAGGAAGCATACGCGATCGGCGGCTGTGTTCGTTCGCGACACCAACTCCCAAGGGCAAGAGTGAACGTGTTCCCCAACGCGCTATGCTCAACGCCATGGTGGGTCACATTCGACGTTGTCCGTCGTGGTCAATCGCAATCTGCCTCGCGGGGTTGATCGGCGGCACCGACGCGGCTGAACGTTCGATAACGGGCAGTGTTCTTCAACTCGGGGGCGGCACCGCCGCCCTGGACGCCCCGCTCGCCATCCCCCGCTTCTCGGAAGCCGAGGCGGCAATCCATCTCGATGGCAAACTCGACGATCCGATCTGGGCCGAAGCGCCCGCCTACGACCGGATGACGATCATCCGGCCCGACAAGGGTGGCACCGGCCGCTATCGGACGCAGACGTTCATCTTCTACACCGAACAAGGCATCTACTTCGGTGCCTGGAACGAGCAGCCGACTGACTCGCTGACGCCAAGACTGGCTGGTCGCGACGGCTGGGGAACGGGCGACGCCTACCAAGTGATGATCGACAGTTCCGGCGACGGCCGCTACGGTTACTGGTTCATGGTGGTGCTCGGCGGGACCCTGGCCGACGGTCACCTCATGCCCGAGCGTCGATTCAGCAGCAATTGGGATGGGCCGTGGCGCGGAGAAACCCACGAAGCCGACGACGGCTGGACGGTGGAGATGTTCCTGCCCTGGTCGATGATCGACATGCCCGCAGCGGACGGGCCGCGGCACATGGGGCTCTTGATCACCCGCGATCTGGCCGCAATCAACGAGCGGTGGGCTTGGCCCGGCCTGTCGTGGATTCAGCCGAAGTTCATCTCGGCGTTCCAGCCCATGGTCTTCGAAGGGGTCGCACCGCGCCAAGAGAGCAGTGTCTTCCCCTATGCCACGCACCTCGCCGACATGGCTCGCGATCACCGGGAACAAAAGGCCGGTGTCGATGTTCTCTGGCGACCCTCCACGGCGTTCCTTGTCAACGCTGCGGTGAATCCCGATTTCGGCCAGGTCGAGGCGGACGACATCATCGTCAACCTCTCCGCCTACGAGACCTTCTTCGAGGAGAAGCGGCTGTTCTTCACCGAAAACCAGGAGGTCTTCCGCGGCAGCACGTTCGGGCCGGACCTGCTTCACACCCGGCGCATCGGCTCGTCCGTCGGATCCCGGCGCGGCGGACCGGACTACGAGCCCGGCGTCGCCTTCGACCCGTACGACGCCGGCAAACCCGTAGACCTCCTTTTCGCCGCTAAGGGCATCGGCCAACTCGGCAACTGGCGATGGGGTGCGCTGGGCGTTGCGGAGGACGACACGAAGCTGACGCTACGCAACACGGAGGGCAGCATCGACGCCGCTGGACGAAAGTTCGGCGTGATGCGTTGGCAGCATGAAAACACCGCCGGGGGTGCTCGCCGGGCCATTGGCTGGATGGGAACCCTGGTCGACCATCCAGCCCGGCGTGCCGTCACTCACGGCATCGACGGCCACTATCGCACCGCGGACGCGAAATGGACCTGGGACGGTCAGTTGTACTTCAGCGATGTGCCGGACAGCACCGGTGCAGGGGGACACAGCCAACTTCGGTGGGCTCCTCGCCGGGGCGACTTGCACGTCCTGCGCGTGGACTACTACGACGACGAACTCGACCTCAACGACGCCGGCTTCATCTGGCGCAACGACTACCACGGGGTCTCGTACAGCTTCGAACGTCAAGACCACCAATCCGAACGATTCCGCGAGGTATTCACCCAGTTCTCGACGTTTGCCGACTTCAACGGCAGCGGCCGCCGGATCGGCAGCGTCGTCGACGTCGCGCGACACTGGTCGTTTCAAAGCAACACCCGCGCCACGCTCCGGGGCGTCTTCCGCCCCGGGCACTGGGACGATCGAAACAGCCGTGGCAATGGCGACTACCGCGTGAAACGACATGCCGGCATCCTGGCCAGTTGGGGAAGCGATACGTCCAAGCGTCTCTACTCCTTCATCGGCGCCCAAGCCCGCACCGAACCCGAAGGGGGGTGGTTCCTCGAAGCCAACATCAGTACGACCTGGCGACCCGTCCCTCGGCTTACAGTCTCCCCGGGCCTCATCTACATCACTCGCGATGCCTGGGTGCTCTGGCAAACCGGTCGGCATTTCGAGGCGTTCGAGACCGAGCAGTGGTCACCACGCCTTCGCTTCGATGCGTTCTTCACTTCCCGTCAGCAGCTACGGATCCAGGCCGAATGGACAGGGCTCAAGTCGCACGGGACCAAACGATTGGCCATCGACCCGGACGGCGACCTCGTGCCGAGTGCCATCGGAAGGCGTCGGTTCGCCATCAGCAGGACGACGGTACAGGTCCGCTACCGCTGGCAGATCGCACCGCTCTCCGATCTCTTCGTGGTCTACAACCGCAACGCCTCGCTGTTCGAGTCGTCCACCGACAGGAGTTTCCGCGATCTCCTCGACGATGCCTTCGGCGAGCCGCAGCGGGAGGCTCTCCTCGTCAAGCTCCGCTACCGGTTTGGCCGATGATCCCTCGCTCCACCGGTGTCAGCACGGCAAGCCCGGAGCCGTTAACATACGGGCGGGGGATCTCGGGCCGAAACGCCCGAGGCATTTTGCGCAATTGCCACGCGGAGGCGGTGCAGCGGATTTCCCTGTGCCGTCTAACCGGCAAGGACTCTTAGCTCATGCCCATCGGCCCGAACGGCGAGAAACGTCCGCCTGCCGTGATTGCGAACGCGGTAATCAGCATGCGGATTGCCACCGGGCAGGCCAACGAGACGATCGTCAAGAAGCCGACCGCAGCGGGAGTGGAAACCCGCCCCGTTGCATTGTCCGGGAGACGCCCCAGCCGGGTCACCATGCTTGCCGCCGTCGCCCGATGGGGGCCGCCGCGCCGAGCCAAGGGAATGGCGATCGGTGGCGCGTAGCCCCGTAGCGCCCCAAGTCCCGATGAACCGCCTACCCAGCAACAAACGCGCCGCGATACTCGCCATGCTGGTCGCAGGGTATTCGATGCGGTCGATTACCCGCCGCGACGGCGTCAGCATCAACACCGTGGCCAAGCTGTTGAACGACGCCGGTGCAGCGGCGAAAGCCTATCTGGACGAGCACGTGCGACAGATTCCCGGCCGTCGTCGAATCGAGTGCAGCCAGACCTGGGCTTTCAGCTATCCGGCACCTCGGCGAGCCGAAACGTCACGGCGACCGGCCACCGAAGACACATGGACCCTTGCCGCGATCGACGCGGACAGCAGGTTGATCGTGTCCTGTCTGGCGGGCGACAACAGTCGAAAGACCCGCGCCGGTTTCGTCGAGGACATCCGACGTAGACTGAAAGAGACTCCCGAACTAGCGACGACCGGTCTGCTTGGGAACCGGGACACCGAAGGGAATGGCGGTGCCAGCCGTCACGGCGACAGCACCATGCCAGAACCGGATGGCATACCGCGGATGCCCTCGAACTCGGAGAAACGACGGTTCGAGAAGCACGTCGCGATGGTCAATCTCTACGCCCTGCACTACAACTATTGCCGAGTACACCCGGCTCTGTCCGTGACGCCCGCGATGGCCGCAGGCCTCGACAGCGACATCCGCGACCTTGGTTGGATCGTCGCACTGATCGATGCCCGGGCCAAGAAACCCAACCGTCCCAAGACCTACAGGAAGCGGGCGGCTGGTTCAAACTGAGACACGGTCGGCATTGTGCGCCAAGGGCGCTTGATGTAGGTTGACCGGTGCCCTACTGCTTCAAGTAACACTGGGGTGCCGAGGTGCGAGCAGCCGAAATACTGGAACAATTGTTGTCGAGAGCGGGTGAAGATCCAGACTTCAGGGCCCGCCTGCTGTCCGAGCCGGAAGCGACCTTGAGGGAAGAGTACGGGTTCGCGGTTCCGGACGGGATGAAGCTGAAGGTCATCGAGGACTCGAGAACGACGTCCCATCTCGTGCTGCCGCCGAACCCTCAACTGTCGCTGGATGAGATGCGCGCCGTCAGCGGGGGGATCGGGGCAATCGACAACACCACCAGCACTTCCGGCGACACCGACTGGCAGAACCACCCCATCTTCCGGGACTAGGAGCGGGAAACCGCCCATTTGACGATCGTCACGGTGATCGTCAACATCGACCGCCAACGCCGCTAGCAGCGCATTGAAGGCGACTCGCCTCCTTGAAAGCGCCACAGGCCCGGCCCCCGGGCCAAAACCTAACTGAGTCGGCGTCGCCTGGCTCGCGTTCAACGAACGCACCGTCGCCAAGGGACTACGGGCTCTACAGGAACCGGTTGTTCAACGACGACGCGTCGAGAAACCGTGCCGAACTGGAACCCATCGACTACCTGACGCGCTCCACGACGCCGCGGGGCGGGCTCGTCGCCATTGCACTCGGCGTACTCGCGATCGCCGTCGCGATCTGGCTGTCGGTGGGTTCCATCGATCACAGTCTCTGGTTGACCGGAAAGCTCCTGGACGCGCCGGCAACCGACGTCGAGGACAACGGCGCCCCCAAGGGCCTCACTCGGCTCGAAACCGAAGTCCGTCTCGCCGATGCCCAAGCTCTGAGTCTCGGCGGGAGGATTTTCGTGTTCCGCAACGACTCCGCGGGCACCTTCCTATCCGGGAACATCCGCGGTGTGCATTTCCTAGAGCCGCATCCCGGACGTCCCACGGCGACCCTGCGACTCGACATAGAACGGGATCCATCGTCGGTGTACCTGCCACCCAGCCCCGGCGAGGACCTGCGGCTACGCATACCCATCGGCTCGCAACGACCGATCGAACTGCTCCTCGGATTCGCAAACCCAGGTCGGGCCCGAGGGCCATGAATCCACCCTTCGCCGATCTCCTGCGCCGGCTGCGGCCGGTTCCGCGAACGCCCCTGTACCAACAGATCCAAGCGAGCGAATGCGGCGCGGCCAGTCTGGGCATCGTGCTGGCCCACCTCGGTAGGTGGGCCGGCATGAACGAGCTATGCAGAGCCTGCGGCGTGAGCCGCGACGGGTGTTCCGCGGCGGACATTCAACGCGCCGCCGCGGGGTACGGGGTCGAAGTGACCGGCTGGCAGCGTTCGGCGGACTACCTGAAGGGCCTCAAAGCGCCGGTAATCCTGTTCTGGGAGTTCAATCACTTCCTGGTGCTAGAGGGCTTCCGGAACAACCGCTACTACATCAACGACCCGGCCAACGGCCACTACTCGCTGGACGAGGCGACGTTCCGAGAGCGTTACATGGGCATCGTGCTAATGGTGCGGGCCGGGCCGGACTTCACGCCGTCGGAGCGCCCGCTGACGATCCGTGCCCGTCTGCTACCGTGGCTGGGCGAGCATCGCACCCAAATCGGCATCGCTTTCGCGCTGGGTTTGCTGCTGGCCATTCCCACGTTGGCCTTGCCCGAGCTTCTCCGCTACTTCACGGACGCTGCGACCGGTCCGGAGCCCCCGTCAGCAACAGTGGTAATCGGCGGCACGCTCGGCATCGCCGTCGCCTTGTTTGCGATCCTCTGGATACAGCAACGCGTTCTCCTCGCGGTGAGCGTGCGAATCGCACTTTCGCAGTCCGAGCGGTTCCTTTCCGCCCTGTTGCGGCTTCCGATGGAGTACTTCGCACAACGGTTCTCGGGCGAACTGGCCTCGCGAGCCCGCCTGCTGGACAGGATCGCGAACACCGCAACGACGCGGTTGACGCGGCTTGCGATCGAACTGACGATGAGCCTGATCTACCTCGTCTGGATCGCGGCGCAGGACTTGCTGCTCGCCGGGACAGCGGTTGTCGTGGCGTTCCTGAACGTGGCCGTGGCGCGTTCCGTGTCCTACCGCACCAAGCACGAGAACTACCGCCTCCGTCGCAGCCAGGGCATGCTTTCGGGCATCGGCGCCACGGCGCTGAGTCGCCTCGATGCGCTCCGCGCCACCGGAACCGAGGGCGACTTCTTCACGCGCTTATCCGGCTACCAGGCTCTGGAACTGCTCTATCGGCAGCGGTCGGCCGAACTCGGCGTTTTTGCAAACGCGCTGCCGCCGTTCTTTCTCATGGTGGGAGGCGCCGTGGTGCTCGGCATCGGGGGCATGCGCGTCATCTCCGGAGACATGTCGATCGGCGATGTCGTGGCAACCTACTTCGTTATCGGCAACTTCCTGCTGCCGGTCGGAAAGTACGTCGAGTCGATCGGCCTCGTACAGGTCTTGGAGGCCGACCTGCAGCGCGTCCAGGACGTCCTCGATGCCGACCCCGCATCGGATTCGGACACCGTCGAAACGCACCGGGCCAATCGTCTAGTCAGTATCGGTCGCCGCGTCCGCCTCGCCGGACGGCTGGAACTGCGCGAGGTCACATTCGGCTACCGGCCTCACCACGACCCGGTCATCGAGGGGTTCAACCTCACGCTCGAACCGGGCCAGCGGGTGGCGCTGGTCGGCCCGAGCGGTTCCGGCAAGTCCACGATCGCGTCGCTGATCGCGGGCGTCTATCGGCCTTGGTCCGGCCAGGTTCTATTCGATGGCCACGAGCGCGACGAGATACCGCGCGAGGTCGCCATCGACTCGGTTGCCCACGTCAACCAGCGCGTGAATCTCTTTTCCGGCACCGTCCGCGAGAACCTCACCATGTGGAACCCAACAGTCCCCGATGCGTTGGTCGTCGATGCGGCACAGGATGCACACATCCACGACGAGATCGCCCAACGTCCGTTGGGCTACGACACGACGATCGAGGAAGGGGGCCAGAACTTCAGCGGTGGTCAGCGCCAGCGGCTGGAGATCGCCCGGGCGCTCGTGCCACGGCCGTCCTTGATCATCCTCGACGAGGCGACCAGCGATCTCGATGCCGCTGTCGAAGCCCGCATCGACGACTCGCTGCGCAGGCGGGGTTGCGCCTGCCTGATCGTGGCGCACCGGCTGAGTACGATCCGGGACTGCGACGAAATCCTCGTCCTGGATCGGGGCAGGACGGTTCAGCGAGGCCAACACGAAGAACTGATGCAAGACGATACTGGCCTCTACCACGACCTGGTCACGGCCCAATAGGGCTAGCGGGCGTGGGCGACATCAGCCGAGACACCCACCGTGCCGCGTTCCCGCTGACCGGCGACGGCGCCGCTTGGCGCGTCGACTCCGGGGCGGTCGACGTCTTCTTCGTCCACGCGAACAACGGCGTCGTCAACGCCCCCTACAAGCACGTCCTTCGCGCCACGGCGGGACACGTGATCTTCGGCGTCGACCCCCTGACCTTGGGCGACGATGGCCAGCTCGAATTGTGGGCCCGGGGGTTGCCCGGTTTCACACTGCGGGAGACAACCGTCGGCAAGCTGATCGACGGTGACGCCGAAACCGACGTTGCCGCGGAAGTCGACCATTGGATAACCAGCTTCACGGACTCGGTCGCCAGGGACATCATGCCCGTGCCTCGCGCCGATGCGTTCGTATCCCGGGGTCGGGTTCCGCCACTTCAGGCCGGCAAGGTGGTATCCGCGCGGGGTGGCGTCGTGTGGCTGTCTGGGCTCGGTACGGCTTCCTATCTCGGTCTGGTCGACGCCGCCGACAACGAGAGCGATTGGCTCCCTCTTACCCTGCAAGGCTGGTTGACGGTATCTGGACCCCAGGAAGGTCTCGTCGCGACTTCGAGCCGGCAACTTCGCGACGACGGATTGCTCGAAGAGGCCCTAAGCAGATTCCACCGGCGATTGCTCGATGCCGAGCGCGTCAACCGGCTGCTCGCCGTCGTCGACGAAGCCAACCTCCAAATGGACCGCTCGACTCTGCGGCGCGAACACGAGGAGCAAGCCCGAGTCGAACTGAGGCGTCTGTTCGAGCAGACCAGTTCCGACGCCGCCTTGCCGACGCTCCACGAAGCGCTCCGGGTCGTCGGCAACTACGAGGGCATCGAGTTTCAGTTCCCGGATGCCGATCCCGACGACAGCGCCGGCGATCCCGTTGTCGAAATCGCCTTCAGCTCGCGGGTACGGGCCCGCGCCGTGCGGCTTGAGTCGCACAAACGCTGGTGGTTTGGCGACAACAGCGCCCTGCTCGGCTTCCACGAAAACGGTTCCCCCATTGCACTGCTGCCTGGTCGTTTCGGTCGCTACAAGCTGCGCGATCCCGCAACACGCAAGACGACCGCGGTCAGTCGGAGCATGGCGGGCAAGCTGCACAAATACGCTTGGATGTTCATCCGCCCCCTTCCCGACCGTCCGGTCAAGGCCAGGGACGCCCTGAAAATCTTCGCGAACAAGATCGGCATCGAGTCGATCCGCTACGCACTCAGCGGACTGGTCGCAGGCCTGATTTCCTTCGCGCCCGCTGCCATGGTCGCCATCATCGTCGATTGGCTCGTTCCCGCCCGGAGCGACGCCTTCCTCTGGTTGGCGATCGCCACCTTGACACTGCTGGCGGTGGCCGGGGTGCTCGTCCAGCTTCTGCAAAGTACAACCCTGCTGCACGTCGAAGGACGCGGCGCCGCACGGCTGACCGCCGCTGTCTGGAACCGTCTGCTGCGGCTCAAGCGCGACGATCTACGCGGATTCAAGGCCGGCGAGATCTCGCAACGGGCATTCGCGGTCCAGGCGCTGCGCGAGAGCCTATCCGGCGTCGTCTCCGGCACGGCCAGTTCGATCCTCTTCCTGCTGCCGATACTCGGCCTGTTGTTCCTGTACGACCCGACGCTGGCCACGACAAGCCTGGCCTTGGGAGTCCTCGGGCTGATCGTCGTCGCGAGCTTCGGGTTCCGCCAAGTCACCTGGCAGCGTCGGTACCAAGATGCGCAGCAGACCTTGGCGGGCAACATGTTCCAGTTCGTGAACGGCATCGAGAAGCTGCGGGCCACCGGAGCGGAGAGTTCCGTCTTCGCATTCTGGGTGCGCGGCTATCTCGACAAGAAACAGGCCGAGATCAAGGTCGAACGCTTGAACGCCCTGGCGACCGCCGTCACGGGATCGCTCCCCATGTTCGCCGCTGCCTGCCTGTTCGCCGTTGTACTGCTGCGGTCAGGCAGACCCATCGAGGTCGGTGCATTCCTCGCCGTGTTCGCGGCCTCGATGACCTTCTTCAGTGCGATCACCCGGCTGGGCGGCTCGGTCGGCGTGGTCGCATCGCTCGTTCCCGCCTACCAGCAACTCAAGCCCCTGTTCGATCCTTCCATAAAGACCCGGACGTCCGCGAACGTCGCTCCCATCCGCCGGATCCAAGGCGAGGTGCGGCTTGACCATGTCACATTCAGCTACGAGGAGGACGGCCCCCCGGTACTTCGGGATGTCTCCCTGCACGTCCGGTCCGGCGAGTTCGTCGCCATCGTCGGCGAATCCGGGTCGGGCAAGAGCAGTTTGCTTCGCCTCATCCTCGGGTTGGAAAAGCCATCAACCGGGGCCGTCTATTTCGACGAGCGAAACCTGCTGTACCTCGACGACCAGGCGCTGCGCCGCCAAATCGGCGTCGTCATGCAGAACGGCTCGCTGCAGCCCGGGACGATTCTCCAGAACATCGTCGGAATCAACAGCGAGGCCTCGGTGGAGGATGCCTGGTCGGCGGCCCGCAAGGCCTCCCTGGCCGAGGACATCGAGGCGATGGAAATGGGCATTTACACGCCGGTCGGCGAACACTCGGGGATGTTCTCCGGCGGCCAGGTGCAGCGGATCCTCATCGCAGCCGCCCTGGTGCGGAACCCGAGCGTCATCCTGCTGGACGAGGCCACCAACTGGCTCGACAACAAAAGCCAGGCGGAGGTCATGCGCAGCATTGCCGAGATCGCCGCGACCCGTATCGTCGTCGCGCACCGGCTGTCCACTATCAGGAACGCCGACCGCATCTACGTCCTGTCGCGCGGCCAGGTCGTGCAAACAGGGACCTTTGAGGAACTAGCCGCCGCGCCGGGAATGTTCCACGACCTGATCGCACGCCAAGTGACGTAGGGACGGTCGGTCGCGGCGAAGCCTGCGTCAAGGCGCACTCGGGTGGATTGCCAACACGGCGTCGTCCTTGATCAACTGTTTGAGGAAGTCGTCGATGAACTCGTCGGAGAACCGTCCCCGGCAGACGCCTTTGAATTCCTCCACGGACAACGACTCCGCTCCGGCTAGCGCACGCATCAAATCAAGACATCTGAGGTCGAACTCCCGCTCCATGCCGTTGGCCCGCAGCACGAAAGACCCCTTGGCGGGGCACGTTTCCATCGCGGCGTGTCGCCGACCCTTGAGCGAGAGTCGGAAGCTGCGCCATAGCGGCGACTTCCAAGGCTCGATATATGTCGACAGCGACGTCCTGGTTGCCTCCGTCCACGACGCCCGGATATCCGACGCGAAACGATCACCGACATCGGCGACCAGTTGTTCTCGGATGAGCTCCACCAATCGTTCGAAATAGTCCCGTCGGCTTGCCTCGTCCGCAGCCAGGGGCGTGTTCTGGCGGAACACCTCGTGGTCCAGGAGTTTGTTTTCCAGCCATCGAAGGACCCAGGTTCCCGTGATCGGGCGCGTGTTGAGCGTCAGGTGAATGCTGCCTTTGCCGTCATCGGCCTGGTCGACCCGCGCATCGTGCCACCACCCCCGCGGAACGTAGAGCACGTCCCCCGAGGTCAACTTGCCCGACCACACCGGCTCATCGGGCCGCTCCACGTTCGGCCGGTTGTCCAGCGTGGTCGGCAGGTTCCGGGTTTCTCCGAAAAGGTGCCACTCCTTCTCGCCGACCGCCTGGATGATGTAGACGTCGTGATCGTCCCAATGGGTTGCGAAGCCCCGGGTCGACCGCCACGAGGCGTATAGATTGACGTTGACGTAGGTGGCGAGGCCCTGCTCGATTTCCTCCGCCAATTGCCGGATCGGCGCATGGTAGTCGTGAATCGCGTTTGCGATGAACGTGGCGCCGCTGCGCAGGAAGTTGGCCAGTTTCCGGCCATCGACCCTCGACACGAACGGACCCGGCTGGCGCGTGCCGAGACCCAGGTTGTCGACTTGAAACAGGTCGTTGCCCACCTCCACGCCGTCCATGATGACGTGCAACTGCGGCGGCCGTAGATTCCTGTTGCAGATCGCATCGTTCAAGCCGTCCCAAGTGATCAATCCGGCAAACCGGTCATCGGTGCCCCGGAAAACCAACGGCCGGGGCCGGCGATATTGTTCGGTGTAGAAATCCGTGACGGCCAGCGGCGCAACCATCCGGGCGATCCCCACCGCGTCGAGCGCGCTACCCCCCGCGTCCAACTCCTCGATGGACACCTGCGTCGACTCAACCGGGGCAACTTCAGCTTCGGACTCCAGGCGAATGCTCAACTTGGGCACACCCACGCGCTTCGACATGAAGCTCAAGACCGCCTCGTCGTGGCGCTGTTCCCGACGGTAGACGTCATAGTCAATGGGTCCCGCCGAAGCGTGTCTCTTGCCGAGGAACATCTCGCGCGCCTTCGGGTTTCGATCGGGCATACGGCTCAAGTTGGAATGCTCGGAGCGCCTTCGATCATACCGCAGGCGGAAACGGCGGCCAGGCGTATGTGTCAGTTTAAACTGGGCGAAACCACGACGATCGTCGGTCCACCACCCTGCAAGGGACGGTCGCGATAGTCCTTGGGATGCCTCCGGGCGTTGGCGTTGTGTTCCCGCCAAAGCGCCACGAACCAGTCGGGCACGGGTCCGTCGTGGCATTGTTCCGCAAGCCGGTTCATGTAGCCGATCTGCGCATCCTCCAAGCGGTGGAAGTGCCGTTCCGCCACGCCTTCCGACCGCAGGCGGGCGACCTCGTCGCAATGGTCCCGCCGCCGGTCGTCGAGATCAGGCAAGGTGAACCGTCCGGCCAGGGAGCGCGCCCACCATCGGGCCTGGCGCTGGAACAGGGGGAACGGGACGATACGAAACGGCAGTCCGATGAAAGCCAGCGAGGAATCCTCGACGGCAACCACTTGCCGATAGAGTCCTTTCACCCAGTTGTCGCCGACCGACACCCAATCGGAAGCGAGAAAGGGAAACCGGTACCAGTAGCCCGTGCAGAACAGTATCGCGTCCACCTCGCGTATCCGTTCCCCGTTCGTCAGGACGACATCGGATCCGTCGAAGTGCGCTATCGGGGGGCAACGCCTGATCGGTCCGGCTTGTTCCGAGAGCGGCGGCCGGTTCTCGAACAACCGCCCCGAGAAGAACACCTCGGCGACTTGTGCCAACTCGCTGGAAAGATCACCGCCGGACACCGACGAACCGAGCACGACGAGGCGCTTCCCCGCGAAGGCATCCGGACGCCGATAGTTGTGACTGTGCAGCGCGACTCCCGGGAAATCCGCGAGCCCGGGCAGTTCCGGCACACGTGGTTCGGAGAAATGTCCGTTGCACACGGCAACGGCGTCGAAACGCTCGCCGTCCACGAGCCAGCCATCGCCCCGAACGACATTGCTCACCGGATCACCCAGGCGAACCAAGTCGCCAACGCCGGTGTCGGTCGCGAAGCGACGCAGGTACTCGAGAACCCGAGAGTGGTGGGGGTAGCGCGGCCAGTCGTCGCGACCGCCGCCAGCATCGTCGAAGGTATAGCCGTCGAAGGCCATCAGGTCTCTCGGGAGGTTGACGCGCATCGATGCGTACAACGAACCGTGAATACGCCGGCTCGGCCGTTGCCCCAGCGGATCGTCTTCGACGGCGTCGGTGTAGTTCCACAGCCCACCGAGGAGTCGAGATTTCTCGAACACCGTCACCCGGTGCCCCTCGACGTCCAGTTCGTGGGCCGTGACCAGACCGGCCACCCCGGCGCCGATGACGGCGACACGCATCGCGAGGGTGCCTGTCTATCTGGTGCGCGTACGAAGACCTTGGCTGACCCGGACCTCCATGGTATGGGCCGTCGCCGGCTGGGTAGCCAGGAAGACCGCTGCGTCAGCGATGTCCTCGGCCTGGATCAGCGAGTCGGGATCCTCGTTGGGGAATCCTTCGCTGCGCATCCTCGAGACCGTTGCATCCGGCAGGATGACGTGGGAGCGGATGCCTTGGTAGAGGTATTCGGCAACCAGCGTCTTGGTGAATCCCATGACGCCGTGTTTCGAGGCGGCATAGGCCGAGCGATTGCGCGGCCCCACGACCCCGGCACCGGAGGAAATGTTGATGATGCAACCGCTACCCTTCTCGAGCATCGACGGCAACGCATACTTGGTACAGAGGAAGAGCCCACGCAGGTTGACGTTCATGACGTGGTCCCAGTCCTCCACCGGCAGTTGGTGAACGGGCAACCTGGCTACCGCGCCCGCATTGTTGACCAGGATGTCTATGGGACCGTAGGCGTCGACCGTCGCGTTGATCAGGTCGCGGATACCCGACTCGTCCGCAACGTCGCAGGGGATGGCCAAACCACCGACCGCCTCCGCCACTGCATGGATCTCGTCGACGCTTCGCGCCGAGCAGACGACCGATGCGCCCTCACTTGCGAACGCCTCCGCGATGGCCTTGCCGATACCCCGCCCCGCGCCGGTGACGATCGCCACCTTGTCCTTCAGCTTCATTCAGAGACTCCCCGCAAAAAAGCGCGGAGTGTGGGCAAGGCATCTGTCACTGGCAAGCTCTCCGAAACGCTGCTACGCATTAGGCGCTTCCGGCGGTCGGCTTCGATGAGATTCCGCACCCAGGCAAAGTCTGGTCGGATGGCTTGCGAATGGAAGCTCACACCATCGATGGCCGCGCCCATGCGCACGCCGACATAGAGAATCCAGCCGAGCCAGGAGGGCGGATGCACCGTGGAGTTGATCCCCAACAAGCCTCCTTGCTCGTCAACTAAGGCACCGCCGCTGTCTCCATGGACGGTCGGTGCGCTGTGACGGACTAAACGATAGGCGGGCTCTTGTTTGCCGCCACGTGCTTTTCCCACCTTGACTACGCGGCCAACGGCCACGGAACTGAAGGGAGTCAACTCCGATTCTCCCTCGGTGAGTGCCAATCGCATCATCGCCGACGACCCGGTGACGCCCACAGGCTGGGCCAGGTATGGCATGTCCGCCATCTCGAACGAAAGAACGGGCGCCAAATCTGCATGCAGGAGTGCAATGTCGGGGCCACGGCCTTTGCCTGGAGCCCATACGATCCTCGGGGTTGATTGACGCGGTCCGCTAAAGTCCGTGTCATCAGAACAACATCATCTGCCTGTCGTCGCCGATCACCCGGTCGAAGTCGAGGCCCAATGCGCCGAGAACCGGTTCCGCAACCGGTCGGACCTGCTTGTCGAGGTAGTGTTCCCGGTCCGGTTCGTGGTGCAACGCATCCAACGGCTCCGGCCCGGCGGTCGTGATCAGATAGGAGATGACCCGACCCGGATCGTCCGATTTGCGGGCCGCCGCGACATGGGGCGGCGTGTTGGCGGTGTAGGCCGCCGGTCTTTTGCGCAAGCCCTTGCGGTACACGAGCTTGTCGTCCAGTTCGCCGCCGCGCAACGCTTGCGCGACCTGCTCGAGGTAGTCCTCCACCCGCTCGCCGGCGAACAAGCGCTTGTAGAGTTCTCGCTGCACGTCCTTGGCGAGTTCCGTCCAGTCGCGCCGAACGACTTCCATGCCCGTGAATTCAACGCCGGCCTGGCCGTCGATCAATCCCGCGTACCGCTTGCGGGCACCCGACGCACCGTGCCGGACGGAAGGCAGGAAGAGCTTGAGGTAGAGCTTCTCGAACTCCATCTCCAAGCGGCTCGCCACCCGCCATTCGTTCCGGGTGTAGGCGGCGATGGCCCCATTCAACTCTTCAGCCAGCCGGGGTCCCGTGGATCGCGCACTATCGGCATCCAACCCGGAACGCACGAAGACGCTGTCGGTATCGCCGTAGAGCACATCATATCCGCGATCTTCGAACCAGGCCTTGGACCATTGCAGGAAGTGGCGGCCCATGCCAGTCACGGCATTGGCGATGGCGACGTTGTGAAACCGGCAGGCCGGCGTGCCGAGCACGCCGTAGAACGAGTTCATCAGGATCTTGATGGCCTGGGAAGCCACCGCGTCCCCTTGGCGCTTCGCTTCCTCGCGCTGGGGGAAGAGATCGTCGAGCATGGCGGGCAAGATGGCCTCGTCGCGGCGAAACGCGGCGTCGGGTGCAACCCGGATCACCGACTTCTCGTCGTCGGGGCTCGCGGAATACCCTAGCGGATCGATGTTGAAAGTCCGGATGACGCTCGGGTACAGGCTCTTGAAGTCGAACACCCAGACGTTCTCGTGAATGCCCGTGGTGGGCTCGAAGACATGGCCCCCGGCCTGGTGCCGGGAGACACGGGCATCGTTGGAACCCACGGTGGGCGCGACGATGCGCCGCCTGCGAAGCGCCGACAGGTAGCGGAAGTCGAACGACGCAATGCTGGCGGACACTCGGTCCGGCGTCATTCCCGTCAGTCGGCTGCGGGCGATCGCCAAGTTCACGAGATCGAGTCTTTCGACGATCTCGAACGCGAGGCGGGCATCGGTGCGGGCGTAGGCCGCGAATGTGTCGAGATCGTCCTGGTAGCGCGCAAGTATGTCCGCTGCCCGGTCGTCGCCAACACCCATTTCGACCTTGCCTTCGCCCAGCACTTCGCTGGCGACGCTGTTCAGCGAATAGTCGTCGAAGCGCATGAATGCGCCCCGCACGAGATCCATGCCGTCCAGCACGAGCCGCCCGGGAACGGACGCCTGGCCGCTGCCGAAGTAGCCCTGCGCCGATCGGATGCGGACGGACCCTGCTTCCCGTCCGATGTCCAGCGGGATACGGACGCGTTTGGCGATACGGTTCAGGACGTTGAGGTCGAAGTCGATGACGTTCCAGCCCGTCAGGATGTCCGGGTCGACCTCTCGAACGCGGCCAGCGAAAGCACCAAGGGCCGTCCGTTCGTCGGCACAGGCTTTTGCTCGCTCGGGCATCGGACGACCGCCGGGGTCGACGACATAGACCTCGTCGACATCCGCTCCGTAGACCGCGATGGCGAGCAGCCGCCTTGCCTTCGGGTCGGTCTCGATGTCGAAGGAAAGCACCGAGGGGGAGGGTACGACGTCGGCCGGCCGCAATTGCGGATCGTCGTATATCCGAGCAATCCGTTCCCCTTCCTCGAATACACCCGTGATCTCGCAGCCGCCGCGGATGTCGCGGTCGATGAGGTAGCGTACGGCAAACCGGACGTCCGCCTCGAAGGTCTCGATGCCGTCCCGGTGGAGCCGTTCCCGCAGCGGCACGGTGTCCTGCGGCACCGCGACATCCACGCGTAGCACGGCGTCGCCCGCGAAGGTCCGTCTCGCGGTCTCGAACTGCCGCGTGGCACCCAGAAAGTAGGCCCGTTCGGCATCGCGGCGGCGAATGTGGAAGTGCGGAACCTGGCGGGCGTCGCGAACGAGAAACGTGCCGCCGCCTTCGAGTACGCCGAACAGGTAGACGACGGGCGAGCCGCCCTGGACGCGGTAGCTGGCTTGGAGGATGAACCCGCGCGCGGTGCCGGCGGGTTTGATCGACTGCTCCGCCACGGCCACTGCCGAGTCAGCGCAGGAGGCTCACCGCCACATGTGCGTGCCGCCGCACACGGCGATGGCCTGGCCGGTGATGTAAGCGCTCGCCGGCGACGCCAGGAACACGGCGATGCCCTTCAAGTCGTCGGATTCGCCGAGCCGGCGCAGCGGCGTGTTCGTCTCGGCGTTGCGCTTGGCCTGCTCATTGTCCCAGAGAGCGCGGGCGAAGTCCGTCTTGATAAGGCCGGGGCAGATCGCGTTGACGCGAACACCGGCGGGCCCGTACTCCAGCGCGAGGTTGCGCACCAGCGCGATGTCGGCGAGCTTGGAGATGGCGTAGGTACCGAGCGTCAGCGACGGCGTGAACGCGCCCGTGCTGGAGGTAATCATCATCGAGCCGTCGCCGCTCGCCACCATGTCCGGCGCCACCATCTGGGCGAGCCAATGATTGGATCGGACGTTCGAGCTCATGATCTTGTCGAAGGCCGAGTCGGGAATCTCCGACATCGGCCCGTAGAACGGGTTGATCCCGGCATTCGCGACGAGGATGTCAATGGGTCCCAGCCTATCGCGCGTCTCGCCGACCAAGGCTTCAAGCTGGTCTTTGTAGCCGATGTTGCAGGCCACCGGGATGGCCATCTCTTCCCCGCACTTGTCGTTGATCTGCTGGCAAGCGACCTCGCACTGGTCGAGCTTGCGGCTGGAGACCACGACCCGGGCACCGTGCTCGGCGAGGCCCTCGGCCATCGCAAGCCCCATGCCCTTGGAGGCACCGGTCAGCAACGCGACTTTGCCAGTGAGATCGAAGAGGGTGGTTGGGACGGCCATTCGGGAACTCCGTTAGGTGGAATGAACCACCTTATCGGCTAGGTCGCCGGAGTGCCAGCGCGACGAATATCGTCAACAACGCCAGCCCGACGGATTGGCGGATTAGCGGAGTCTTGCGGGCTATGCCGCTATCGCAACGATTTGCTCTGCCGCGTGTTCCGACGACTCGACCCGAGTCACCCCCACATGGCGGCACTTGGCTTCGACCGCCAATTCCTCGATGACGCCCCGGGCGCGTGAATCGTCAATTCGTACGCCAGCAAAGAGCTCCAGCCGATTGGGCCTAATCAACAGGTCGGGGGCCTCCGCGACAAGACTAAGGTTCCACAGATGCGCCCTTGCCTCGCGCATGGATGCGGCCATTCGTTGAGGATTCAGCAGCACAAAATTCGCCGCCAATTGAACGCCATAGAAGGTGAACGTCATCGCGTGCCCGGCTCCCGCTAACGCGAGCTCGGCGTTGATCGAGTTGGACAGTGCCGGTTTCATGCTTCTTAGGAGGTCCGGCACGGAATGCGTCCAAGGACCCCGCGAATCCCTAGGTTCCCTCGGCGTCTGGTCGAACTGCCGTAAACTTCCAAACGCCGAACACATCCTCGCTGCCACCTCGAACACGTCACTGAACCTGTGAACGTACGCCGTCGCAGGGTTGCCTAAGGCAACACCCTCAAAGGGACTCGACCACCCGTCGAGGGCAATCTTGCTCTCGAGATGTCGACGGAGGCTGTCTAGGCTCGCGTCAAGAACGCCAGTGAGAGTGTCAGCATGATCCTCGAACAGGACACCAACTCTGCGGCGATCGAACAACGGGTAGGCGCCCACCTGACCCGAATGCGACTGTGCAGCAATGGCCGCGACAAAGCACTCGGGACCCCGTGCGATAGGCCGCACGAGTAACGGTGCCCATACCACCCGCAATGCGGTCGGATCGATTTTTGGGAAAGAGATCGTCATCGCCTGGTTCCTTCGGGACTATCAGTCGCTTGTCGTAACGGCAACGACTGTTGGCCGGCGCCAAATGACTGGACGATCAGATCGTCCAAATATCGTAAGCGATCTGCGAGAAAACGGCAGCATTCCCTTAGCATGGATTCACCACCCCATCCCCCAGACAGTGAGGCAACTTCGACCTTCTTGAGGTCTACTTGGTCAAAGGCGGCAGCAGCATGTTGCACCCGCTGCACGGCAACGTCCTCTTCCACACGACTTACATCGGAGAGTGCGAGCCGAGCCAAGCGATTCACGGTCGGAGCATCGACTGCCATTCCGTGAGGTATCGCCTCGCCATGGTCGATCAGGAGAAAGTCGCTTGGTCCACGAAACAACAGATTGGCGGGCGTTCGATCAGAGTTTGCTATCCAACTATCGAACGCAATAGTCTTGCGAAAATCCGTCCATCGGGACAGCTGCTCCCGAAGCACATAGTCGTCGCGAATGCCCTGGGCCGCTCGCGTGTGGACCGCAAGTGTCGCGAACGCATAGCGCGACTCAACGTCATCCAGTTGCGCGCTGTCGAGCAACGCCACCCCCGGAGCAAGTACTGGCAACCCCGCTGCTTGGGCGACTAGCGCGCAAACCACCTCGCGAACAAGCTGATACGGTGGAACTAACTTGACGTAGGCAGTTCCCAAACCATCGTTCAGTTGCACTGCACACTGCCACACGTTGCTCCCTGGGCTATGTCGTTTCCCCCCAGGCAGCACCGTCATTAGTTGGACAGGTTTGAGCATTTCCATTGTCACACCCCGTACAACGCCTTCACGTTGTCGGTCGTGATCTTCGCGCGATCCGCGTCCGGAATCCCCTCGAACAGTTCGTCGAGGACCTCGTTGGAGCAAGGCCACGTCGAGTCCGTGTGAGGATAGTCCGAGCCCCACATGAGGTTGTCGACGCCGATCAAATGCCGCGTGGCGAGAGCCGGCCGGTCGTCTTCGATGGTGGCGTAGAACTGGCGCCTCCACACCTCCTGCGGCGGCGTGCCGGTGAACGGTTCGGCGATGTTGCGGCGTTCGCGTTGCAGGCCCTGGTCGACCCGGTCCAGCCAGTGGGCAATCCAGCCGGCATTGAACTCGGCGACGACGATCTTGAGGTTCGGATGGCGTTCGCAGACCCCGCGGCACATGAACTCGACGATGGTGCGTTGCACGGTGCCCTGGGACGCCGCGTAGTCCGCGATGGCGTCGGAACGTACTGGCCTTCGGCGCTGCTCCCTGGGGACATACGCGTTCGTCCCGACATGCATGGAAAGGGGAAAGCCGGCCTCCTCGGCCCGGGACCAGACCGGTTCGTAGGCTTCGTCGAAGTACGGCCTGTCGGCGGGGGAGGTGCAGGGAATGCACCCGCCCTTGAATCCCATCGCGATAACGCGATCGATCTCCTCGACGGCGGCTTCGGTGTCCTGCACCGGGATGGCCGCCAATCCGAATAGACGTCCGTCGGAGGCCGTCGAATAGTCGTGCAGCCAGTCGTTGTAGTTCTTCTGCAGCGCGACGAGCAGCGGCGTGTTCCTTAAGCCGAACATCCCGAAGAAGCCGGGATAGAGGAACTCCGCGGCCAGCCCGTCCACGTCCTGATCCTCGTAGCGGTGCGCGCCGTCCACGAGGCCCTTGCGCATGCCCGCGTAGCCTTTGTTGAACAGCGCGAGGAGTTCCGGATCCTGCATGTGCGCGACATCCGGCTTGTGGCCGGGCCGGCGGTTGAGCGGCTCGTTGCGAGCCAGTCGGGTGGCGGCCATGCCCATGCGCGCCACGCTGACCCCCCGCATGCCGTTCGCCGGGATGACGATGGCATCCACTTGACCACCGACGTCCATGATCCGCGGCGCCTGGTCGCCGAAACGGTCCGCGAGGCCCGTGAACACGTCGCGGCCCTCCACGACGTGCGAGTCTGCCGAAATCGGTTTCATGGTGCCCTCCCGAACAACCTGCTCGATTCTACCTGCGCTCGACGGCACATGGCGGCCATGTCGCATCGGTCAGTCCACTGACCAGTCCTCGCAACGAAGGTCTTCGACGCGTTGGAACTCCCGGGTGTTTGCGGTCACCAAGACCAGCCCGCGCGAGCACGCCTGCCCGGCGATCAAGAGATCATAGGGGCCGATGGGTTGCCCCAAGGTTTCAAGTCGCGCCCGTATCTCACCGGCCATGCGTGCGTCCCCACCGTCAAAGGGAACCAGTTCGAATTCCATTTGATCGAGCAGGGCCACATTTCGCTTCGTTCGGTCGCTCTTGTACGCGCCGTAGTAGAGTTCATAGGCGACGGGTGCGGGTAGCCCAATCTCGGCGGGAGCGTGGCGTCGGACCCTCTTCGCCAAGGTTGGCGATGTACCGTTCAAAAGGGCAATGCAGGCGTTTGTATCGAGAAGGTACTGCATCAGTCGAACATGCCATCGACCTCCGAGCTTCGGGGGAGGCGGGGTTGTCGCCGTCCCTCTACAAAGAAGTCCTCGGAGAATTTCCCGGCGATTCCGTCAAGCCAGGCCCAATCCGAAGCCATCGGCTCAAGGATGACCGCAGCGCCCTGTTTGCGAATCCGCACCTCGTCGCCCTCCATTCTGAAGTCCTTCGGAAGACGCACTGCCTGCGAACGACCCGACCAGAATAGTTTTGCCGTTCTAGCCACTTTGCGATCCTGAGTTGTAATACGGCATTGCTATATACCACAGATTATTGGTTCCCATCCAATCTGCGCCGAGACCGTCTGATCCTTGGTGCTCACGCGAACAGCCAAACAGCCAAGCCAAGTAAGCACTACCACAGCCGCGCCCATCTTCGGTAGCATCGGCAGCTTGCCGCTGACCGCAAGGAGAGGGGTCTCGCCGGATGCGGCTAGTCAACGGAGTGCCGGCGCGTCCGTGCGGCAAGTTGCCCGACATCTTGGGGAGGTAGATGGGCCGTTACATCCTGCGCAGGCTGACGCTGATCCTGCCGACGCTGTTCGGCATCCTGCTGCTCACCTTCGCCATCGCCCAATTCGCGCCCGGCGGCCCCATCGAGCAGATCATCGCCAAGGCGACCGTGGGCAATCTGTCCACGACCTCGAACTTCAGCGGTGGGGGCGGCGATACCGGCGTCAGTTCGCAGGCAACGGACCAAACCCTGACCGGCAGCGAGACCCTTGGGACCTACGGACTGGATCCGGAACTCGTCGCCGATCTCGAGAAGCAGTTCGGCTTCGACAAACCCGTCCACGTGCGCTTCTTCACCATGGTCTGGAACTACGTGCGGTTCGACTTCGGCGAAAGCTATTTCCAGGATCGCCCGGTGATCGACCTGGTCGTCGAGCGCATGCCGGTGTCGATCTCCCTCGGCCTTTGGTCGCTGCTGATCATATACGGCATATCGATCCCGCTCGGTGTCGGCAAAGCCGTACGAGACGGCACGCCGTTCGACTTCTGGACCAGCACGGTGATTTTCGTCGGCTACGCGATCCCCGGCTTCATCCTTGCGATCCTGTTGATCATCCTGTTCGCGGGCGGCCACTACTTCGACATCTTTCCGCTGCGTGGACTGACCTCGGAGAACTTCGACGAACTGTCGCTGTTCGGCAAGGTGGGGGACTACTTCTGGCATCTCGCGATGCCGCTGATGGCACTCACCGTGGGCGGGTTCGCGACCTTGACGATGCTCACCAAGAACTCGTTCCTGGAGGAGATCAGCAAGCAGTTCGTGCTGACCGCCCGTGCCAAGGGATTGACCGAGCGGCGTGTTCTCTACGGGCACGTGTTCAGAAACGCCATGCTGATCGTCATCGCCGGTTTCCCGGCGGCGTTCGTGAACATCTTCTTCTACGGCAGCGTCCTGATCGAGGTGATCTTCTCGCTGGAGGGTATGGGGCTCCTCTCCTACGACGCGCTGATCAAGCGGGACTATCCGATCATGTTCGGCACCTTGTTCATGTTCGGACTGGTCGGCCTTGTCATGCACCTGATCGGTGATCTCACCTACGTGCTGGTCGATCCCCGAATCGACTTCGAGGCACGTTGACCATGACTATCTCGCCGTTGAACCGTCGCCGGCTCAACAACTTCAAGGCGAATCGTCGTGGTTACTATTCCATGTGGATCTTCCTCGCCTTGTTCGTCACCTCGCTGTTCGCGGAGTTCATCGCCAACGACAAGCCGATCGTCGTCTACCTGAACGGCGAACTCTTCTTCCCGGTGTACGAGTTCGTGACCGAGGCGGAGCTCGGCGGCGAACTGCCCATCGAAGCGGACTACGCGGACCCCTACGTCAAGGATCTGATCGAGAAGGGCAACGGATGGACCGTCAATCCGCCGATTCCCTACAGCTACGACTCCATCGACCTCTACATCGACAGTTCGGCGCCGGCCCACCCCTCGGGCCAGCATTGGCTGGGTACGGACGACAGTGCCAAGGACACCCTCGGGCGCCTGATCTACGGGTTCCGACTGTCCGTGTTGTTCGGCATCACGCTGACCTTGATCAGTTCCTGCATCGGCATCGCGGTCGGGGCGCTGCAGGGCTACTTCGGCGGCCTGGTGGACCTCATCGGGCAGCGTCTGGTCGAGATCTGGAACTCGCTGCCGACCCTGCTCATCCTCATCATCATGGCGAGCATATTCCAGCCGACCGTGTACATGCTCCTACTCATCCTGGTGTTCTTCAGTTGGATGGCGCTGGTCGCGGTGGTACGCGCGGAATTTCTGCGTGCCCGAAACTTCGACTACGTGCGCGCCGCCCGCTCGCTGGGCGTATCGAATCTCACCATCATGCGCCGCCACGTCCTGCCAAACGCCATGGTGGCCACCTTGACCTTCGTGCCGTTCATCCTGAGCGGCGCCGTGACCACGTTGACGGCGTTGGACTTCCTCGGCTTTGGACTACCTGCGGGATCCCCCTCGCTGGGCGAGCTACTGGCACAGGGCAAGAACAACGTCCACGCGCCATGGCTCGGCCTGACCGGGTTCTTCACGCTGGCGATCCTCTTGACGCTGTTGATCTTCGTCGGGGAAGCGGCGCGGGACGCCCTGGACCCGCGACGGACGATGAGCGATCCGCTGGCAATCGGTCCCACCGCGGCAACCGTCGGTGCAGCGGATACCGTTGAGGCGTCCGCAACGGATTAGGTGTTCGCGGCAAATACAGTACGGCTGTTAGTCGGCTACCCGCGCCAACATATCCGCGAGGCCGGTCAAACGTATGCCAAGGGCTTCGGCGCCGGGTTGGGGATCGATGTCGTCGTCGTGGTCCAGGACACCCAGCATGGCAGGCGTCACCGGCGGGTTGCGGCTCATCCGCTCCAAAAACCAGGCCAACGCGTAGCCCAACGCCAATGGCAGAGACACCGTCCTGGTCCCCACCGCGGACGCGGTGCTGATCAACGCGCGGCGCGTCAACGATCGTGGGCCGGCCAACTCGATGATGCCGGCGGGACCATCAGCACGGAGTCCGGCAACGATCGCGTCGACGACATCGCTGGCATAGATCGGCTGCTCCAGGCTCGATGCCCGGAACGTGAAGGCGACCGCACGCCGCGCCTGGGCGAGCAAAGCGACGCTCGCATAGTCGCCTTCTCCGAGCACCATTGGCACACGGATTGCCAAGGCCGGGATGGGCGATTCAAGCAGGAGGCTCTCCGCCCGCGCCTTGGAGGCGAGACACGCATTGGCCGAGTCCTCGCTGGCCCCAAGGATAGACAGGTAGACGATGCGTTCCACGCCCGCATGCGTGGCCGCATTCAGCAAGCTCTGCGTAGACTGCTCGTGCGCGGCGGCATATGTCGCCCGGGCACCCTCCTTGATGATCCCAACCAGGTGCACGATGGCCTTGCAGTCGCTGCAGGCTTGTCTCAAACCCTCGTCGTCCGCGTAGTCGACGATGCGAACGTCGTCGTGGTCCCGGAGCTTCGACGCGGCCGTTTCCGAACGCACCACGGCCCGGGTTGGCGTCTCGAGTTCCTTGAGCAGGCGCCGACCCAAATGGCCGTTGGCGCCGGTGACGAGGACTCGATCCACCGACTTTCTCAGTGGGCGCGAAGCTCCGCCATTCGTTCGACGCACCCCGCGTCGAGATCCCGGGCCTGCTCGACGAACCGGCGTTTGTCTGCGGGGCTGGCGTTCTTGTCGGATGCCCTGTAGAGGAGCCGAGACAACGCCCGGTAGTCCACCGCCAGTTCCCGTGCTTCGCGCTGATCGATGACGCCGGGAAACTCCGCCGCCGCAAGATTCTGGAAGTAGTCGCCCGCACGCTCGCGACACTCCCCCCAGACCACGGCGTTCCACCAGTTGCCATGGCTCTCGCCATGGCCCGCGTCAATGCCCGTAAGCCAGTTCTCGTAGGCCAGGTTGCCGGTGCCGTAGGGACTCTCGGCGAACTGCTCCGGGCGACGCCAGACGTCGACGGCGAAATCCAGCACCGACGCGGTCGCCGCCGACTCCGAGCGACGCGGCGTGGGATCGAACCTGAAGAACACGACGGGTGGCCCGTGGACGAACTCCTCCCAAGTGGCGAAGGTCAAACGCGCCGGCGTGCTGTCGACGACGCCTTCTCCCCACGGCAGGGCGAGTTCGAACCCGGTGTCGTCGTAGCCGATCACGAGCTGGTGGTCCATATTCAATACCGAGCAGACGTTGCCGTCGTCCAATTCGGACCGGACCCGTTCGGCGAGTTGCTCCTTCTCGGCGGGGCTGGCAGTTGGCATCACCATCCCCAACTCCACCATGCGGATGCCGAGGTTGGGGAGCAGGTCGCGGAACCGGTTCTGATCCCAGCAATACGGCCCGCTCGGACACAACTCCTCGTGGATGTTGATCGCGAAAGCATGTCCCGACAGCGCGAACGTTTCCGCAGGCGCAGTGTCTATGCCGTAGTAGTCGAGCGCACCCTTGACTACACCGACCAAACTGGTGTCGTAAGGGGGTTGAACGAGACCCGTGTTGTTCATGAGACAAAGTCCTCCGTTGTCCGCTGGCGCCGCCGGCAGGCAACGGCATCCCGCGGATGGAACATTCGCGTAGCATACTGCCGTTGCATTGGGGGGAGGCTCAAGTGTCCGGCGAACAGTACGCAGGGGCGCGATTGACCTTCGCGGTAATCGCGATGCTCGTCCTGGCGGCCTGTGAACCGACGTTTGTTTTTGCCGGGGGCAAATTGGCGGGCACGGAGCGGCCCATGCCGATCGACTGGGGCTTCACCGAGGATTTCGACACGGTCCAGATCGAAACCCGACCCACCGACCCCTACTCGGTGAACGTGTGGGGCGTTAGCGTAGACCGGGATTTCTACGTCGCCGCGTCCGATGCCGGCGAAGCGACGTGGGCACAGGCCATCGAAGCCGAACCGCGGGTGCGCCTGCGAGTCGGCGACGACATCTACCCGTTGCTCGCGAAGCGCACCGAGGATCCCCAGGAGCTCGCCGACGTCACGGACGCCTACATCGACAAGTACGGCGGCGAGCGGGACCGCAGCTTCATCCGTCATGCCTGGGTATTCAGGCTCGACTCCCGATGAGCGACGGTACCGGCGATCCGGTGCCCGCCACCAAGCCAGGCTGGCTGACCGCCGCAAACGTCGTGTCGTTGGCGCGTCTCGCCGCCACGCCTTTCTCGGTCGTCGCCGTTCTGGACGCCAATTGGCGCCTCGCCGGGATGATCTTCGCCGGCGCCGTGGCCAGCGACTTCCTCGACGGCATCATTGCGCGATGGCGGAACACGGTCTCGAACCTCGGCGGCGTCCTCGACCACACCGCCGACGCCGTGTTCGTCGCAGTTACCCTGTGGGGGATCGCGTACCTCGAAGTCGGCACCGGGACGGACGTTGTGCCCGGCATTCTGCCGTGGTTCATCGTCCTGGCGTTTCTGCAATACCTCTTCGATTCCAAGGCGCTCTCGGGCCAGCCGCTGCGCACCAGTTGGCTTGGACGGGTCAACGGCATTGCGTACTACGTGGTAGCGGGCACGGTCATCGGGAGGAACGCGTTGGGCATCGACTGGCTGCCGGACGAGGCCATCTACTGGGCCGCATTGGCGGTTGTGGTCTCGACCTTGGTCTCCATGTTCGACCGTCTCCGGGCGCTCACGAAACCCCGAACCGACTGATTTTCGCCGTCAAGCGCGAGTTGAATCCGCTCCGACCAGCGGTTCATGCTTAGCGGTTTGGCCGGTATGGACTTGGACGACACCATGATTTTGACCACCACACCCAGCATTGAAGGCAAGACGATCGGCGACTATCGCGGCATCGTCACCGGCGAAGCCATCATCGGCGCCAACATCTTCCGGGACTTCTTCGCGGGTATCCGCGACATCGTCGGCGGTCGGTCCGGCGCCTACGAAAAGGAACTGCAAAAGGCGCGCGAGATCGCCTTCGAGGAAATGGCCGTGGCCGCCGAGCGTCTCGGTGCCCACGCGGTGGTCGGCATCGACCTCGACTACGAGGTCGTTGGCCAAGGCGGCAGCATGCTCATGGTCGCGGCGAGCGGCACGGCAGTCACGCTCCGCTAGGGGCGGGGCGCTATGTAACGGCAATCCGGCGTCGAGGGAACCGTGACGGACGGAGAACTGCCCTATACGACGCCTGATCGCCTGCTTCGGGACTTCGCGAGTCGTGGACTCGTGGCGTTGGCACCCGAGTCGCTTGGCATCCCGCCCGAGATTCACGCGGCGATCTACGAGAAGGAACGCGAGGCGTTCAACGCCGGTCGCTACATCACCGCTTCGGTGATCCCCGAGATTCTCGATGTCATCCAGTCGCCGGGCGTCGTAGCCGCCTGCGATGCCCTCGTTGGCAAGAACTGGGCCATCGTGCCGTTCACGCACAACACGCCGTTCCCCAGCGGTTCCCGGGACCAGCACTGGCACAAGGACGACAACGGTCCGTACAACCTGCGCAAGCATCGTCACCATCAGGCCATCCAGATCGAGATGCTCTACTACCCGCAGGCGGTGCATGGCGACAACGGCCCCACCGCGGTGATCCCCTATTCCCAGTACTGGACCTTCAACCACGAGGAGAACCACGACAACTTCGCCGGTGCCGATCACCTGGACTTCGGCTACCAGGTTGGCGGGATGGAACGCCTGCCGGTAAGCGGGCCGAACTCCGACTACGACGTCGAAGACATCGCGAACCGGCGGACGGCGCACGACATTCGCATGCGGGAAGCCGTGGCGAACACCGGCTGGCCGCTGGTCGTGCCGTTCGAAGCGTGCCCGCTCAAAGCCGGCAGCGTGGTGCTCTACTCGCACAACCTGTTCCACCGCGGCAACCACCGCCGGGACGACTGGCAGACGTGGAAGGACACGCCCCGGTTCATGTGGCGATTCTGGCTGTACCGGACCACCGAACCCGACGGCGAAGCGCCGGACGAGGTGGATTGGCGGGCATTGGGCATTGACGACATGACCGGCGTGGACCTGTCCATGGCACCGGAGGACGCGACCGTCCTGTGGCACCACCACCATCATTGGCTGCACACCGGCCGGCCTCCAAGACGACGCGCCAGTCGAAACCTGAAGGGACTTGCCGCCCAGTTGTATGCGACGGGCGAAGCGGCGGAAACGAATCGGATCGGCGCCGCCTACAAGCTCGCGTCCTGCGGAGACGACTCCGCGTTGCGGCTGCTGGGTGAGGCGCTATACGACGAACGCGAAAGCGTGCGCCGCGCTGCGACCTACGGCCTTGTGGCATTCGGGTCGGAGGCGACCAGCGTGTTCCTCGGTGCCACCGAATCAGCGGTCAAGTGGATCCGCAAGGCCGGTGTCTATGGTCTTGGCGACGTCGCCGCATTGGATGATCGGGTTCTCGACGCCGTGGTTGATCGTCTTGCCAGCCTCGGCCTGGCCCTCGACTCGCTGAATCGCTTGGCAAACATCGCAAAGGGCCGGGTCACAAAGTCAGGAAAGGACGCTCGCCGTCGCCGACAGTGGTTGGAGGTAGCCGTCCTGCAGCCGCGTGTGATCGCCAACGCGCGTATTGTTCCATCTCCCGGGGGTTGCCTGTGCCCCTCCGGCCCGGCCCTGTGTAGGACGGCTTCGCGTGTGTCCCGGACTCCTCTCGTGCGGGACGGAAATCGCGTGTGTCCGCGAATCCTCGTCAGGCATCCTACGCCCGTGACCAACGGGGAACTCCCCTATACGACGCCCGACCGATTGCTCCGGGATTTCGCGAGTCGTGGGCTCGTGGCATTGGCACCCGAGTCCCTGGGCATCCCGCCCGAGATTCACGAGGCGATCTACGAGAAGGAACGCGAGGCGTTCAACGCCGGCCGCTACATCACCGCTTCGGCGGGAGCACGACGGCATCGTCGGAACTTACCCCGGACAGCAACTCGACCCGACGTTGCCGGCGGTGGTTGGTGGTAGCCGTCCTGCAGCCGCGTGTAGCGGAATCCCCCGAGGAATCATCCAGCCCCGAACCGGGCCCTACGAGCGTTCACCTCACGCCGCTGATGAGGAGTTCGTCGAGCGTTCGTCGACGCCAAGAACCGCCCACAGGTCACGCCATCCTAGAGTGACTGAGCTGCGGGCTTGCACCTCCAAGGCGAGTTCAGCGTCCCATTCACGGACCGACGGTGACCATCTCCATCGTCTCCCCGGCGGTACGGTTGGCAAGCCTCCCAAGCGCATCCCCGGCGCGGCACGGGGGGTGTTCCGCTGCCATCAACCCCTTGTACAGGGATGCGGCTTCGTCCACCGCACCATTGAATACCAGCGCCTCGGCCAGGTCGCACCGGGCGCGGAGATTGCCGGGGTCGGTCTCGACGGCCCGTCGCAGCCCGGCGACGCGGTCGGCCCAGCCCTTAGCCTTGGCCCGCACGCGCAAATGTTCGGACGACCACAGGGGCATCGGGTAGAAGTCAAGGATAGCGGCAAGCCTCGCCGTGCCCCGGGGCTTTGGTCCGTTTGACCACGTTCCGTACTCGAAGTGCTCGAAGGCGTCCTCCATGTGTAGCAGAACGTCGGGCGGGATCGCCTCCCCCGCCAAAGCCGCCTCGGCGACGAGCGCCTCCAGCGCCGGAATGCACAGGTCCTTTTCCAAGTCCATGACGAACATGTGAACGCCGCAAGAGCGGTCGAGACTTTCGTCCCGGTGCGCCGGAGCGTAGTCCAGCGAGTCGAGTCCGTGGTCGCGGACCAGCCGGGTCTGGATGGCCTTCGCCGCGTCGCGGTCGCCGGTATCGACTGCGATCTTGTAGGCGAACACGGCTGCCTCGTACCTTCGAGATGCGTATTCGGCGTTTTCGTACATCTCCTCCGCGTATCCGGCAAGGGTCTTCGGCGGGATTCCGTAGTAGTCGCCAGTGTGCTTGACGGACGAGAGCAGATGGCTTCGCGCGTCCGGATGACCCATCTGGGCAACCTCCTTCAACAACGCGATGCGGTCGTCGACACAGTAGGCCCACTCGAAAAGCGCATCGGCGTTGTCCGGAAGGCGCTCGACGATCGCGCCGACCTCCGCGCACCGCTCTTCGTCCTCCGAGTAGCCGCCTAGCCACGCCTTCGCCAGGTACAGAGCCAATCTAGTTTCATCGGAAGGCGCGGCGGGATCGGCCTCCAGCCGCTGAATGAACTCCCTGCAAGGCTTCTCCGCGCCGGCCCAGTCTATGGGTCTCCGGTCGAACGGATGCGTCTCCACGGAAAGTGCCTCGAAATGCGGCGCTTCGCACGCCTGCCGGTATTCCTCCACCGGATCGGCGGCCGGCGTTCCGCAAGCCAAGGCGCACAACAGCCCGGCGACAGCTCGCTTTGTCATCGTCATTGGACTATCTCCGTTCTCCATACAGGGCCACCAAAAGGGCCGTTGCCCACTATCCGGTGGACCTTTACCACATCGCGTTCCGGCACGACAAGGTACAGCGGCTTGCCGAGGTTCCTGGCGGATCGCTTGTCGTTGTCGCTGAAGTCTTTGTTGTCTCGGTTCAACTTTGAAACATCCGCACTTGAAGTGATTTTCTCGCCTCGACAGACCACACCTTTGTCCCTTCGCCACGCAAAATGCGGGTGAGAGTGGCCGTAGCCGGAGGACGATACTGGACCGTCGCGCCGTATTTCGCAGACATCCGCATTGTGTCGGGACTCGCCAAGATAACGAATGTTGATGTGGCCGTTGTCAAGGCACGTGTACGACTCCAAGCGCTCCCAAGGTTCTCTTGGTATCGCTTGGAGGCTCAATACGGCCGCCGAGTCCATCTCGCCGTTGGAGCACTGCGTGGGCCGTGGCGGCGGAGGAGGGGGCGGGGGCGGAGGAGGCGGGGGCGGATCGACGCTTTCAATACATCGCATGTACTGGTTTTCCTCAACCCAACACGACGGGTCGCTGCATATCCCGAGGAGGCACCCGACGAGGCACTCTCCGTACCAAGGTCAATGGGGTCGGGCGAGCCTGCAGGACGATCTTCGTCGGTCTGAGCTT
>JAPPND010000067.1 GCA_028818795.1 Gammaproteobacteria bacterium
CACTTCCCCCTTCGCCAAGCTTCGCCTGGCGCAAGACAAGCCCGTCCCCTACGGCATGCCTCGTCGGTCTGACGAGGGACCTCACGACGCCACGCGGCGCACCAGCACGACGCCGACAATCCACGTGACGGCGACCGGGACCGCCATCGCGAGCAAGGGCGGGATCGAATACACCACGCTCATCGGACCGAACACGTCCACCAGGTACTTGAACGCGAGGCCCGCTGCGATGCCCGCGCCGAGCCGCGCTCCCAAGCCCGCCTCGCGCAGGGGTCCGGTCACGAACGCCAGCGCCACCAGCACCAGGCCGAGCACGGCCAACGGTTGCAGCGCCTTGTTCCAGAACGCCACTTGGTAGCGCGTCGCGTCGAGTCCTTCGCGAGCCATGTAGTCGATCTGGAAACGAAGGTCCGCGAACGAGAGCTTGCCGGGGTCGAACAGCGCTTTCGCACTCAGGAGTTCGGGGTTCGCAGTGATGCGCCAAGGCATCTCGGGGTAGCGTTGCACGCTCGCGCCCTCGGCGTCGAACCGCGTCTCGGCGACGTTTTCGAGGAGCCAGTAGCCACCGTCGTCGACGTAGGCGGCGCGCTCCGCCCGGCGGCTCTTGGTCATCCTGCCGTCCTGGAATTCGTACTGGCGGATTCCGATCAGTTCGCCGTTGTCGTCGAAGCCTCCGACGTTGGTGATCAACGCCCCCTCCCGGTACCAGGCCGAGGAGACGATCCGGCCGTCGCCGTCGCCCCGCTGCACCGTGAGCTTGAGCGAACCGGCGGCCGTTTCGCCGGCGGGCGCGACGAACTCGCCGAGCACCTGGTTTAGTCCGACCAGGAACACGACGGGGATGCTTGCGCTGGCGAACAGCCGGGCCATCGACGTTCCGGCACCGCGCAGCACGGTGATTTCGCTATGACTCGCCAACACCCCCAGACCCACGAGGGCGCCGATGAATACACCGTAGGGCATGAGGTCGTAGAGTTGCCGCGGCGTGCTGAGCAGGACGTATTGCAGGGCGTGGCTCTTGGTGTAACCCGGGGTGATGTCGCGGAACTCGTCGAGCAGCGTGAACATGGTCAAGAGCGTCAGCAGACAGGCGATCACCACCGCCGCCGACTTCAACACCGTGACCGCGATGTAGCGGTCCATCTGCCCGCCGATCATCGTCGACTCGGCCAGAGGCGACCCGCCGGACGCGTCCCGGTGAGGATCAACCATGCCGCGACGACGAGCATGACCGCATGCACGAACCACAGGCCGAGAAGACGGGGCACGACACCTTCGGCAACCCCGTCCTGGGCGAACACCAGGGCGAGATAGTAGGCGACGAAGAGCGCCACCCCGGGCACCGTTCGGGCAAATCGGCCCGCGCGCGGCTGGGGTCTGGCCATGCCGAACGCGGCGAGCGCGGCGACTACCGTCATCAGCGGCCAAGCAATCCGGCCATGCAGTTCGGCAGCCTGCTTCGGGTCGTCGGTGTCGAGGTCTCGGAAGCGGAAACTGCGAACGTCGACGAGCGGGATCGGGGCTTCGCGCTCCAGGCGTTGTCCAAGCCTCTCGAACTCGACCACGCGGTAGCCGGCCTCGCCCGGGCGACCCTCGTAGCGCACACCGTTGCGCAACTCCAGGAACCGGCTTCGGGTGACGGGATGGCGGTGCTGGCGACCGCTCTCGGCCCAGATTGTGACCTCTACCGGACCTTGGCGTTCTGCGAGGAACACCCCCTCCAGGCGATTCGTTTCGCGGTCCACCGACTGCGCGTAGCTGACCCGGCGCCCGCTGTCGTGGGTGTGGAAGGCGCCGGGGACAAGCGCATCGAGTTCGCTGTCGACGAGCTGTTCGAGGGACAGGTTGGCGTAGAGCTTGCGCGCCTCGGGCGTCACGACCAACGAGAACACCGCCACCGCCGCCGCGACCGGGAGGACAACGCTCAATAGCCAGCGCAGGAAACGGCCCGGGCTCGCGCCCGCCGTCGCCAGGACCGCGTACTCGCGCTCGGCATGCAGGCGGCCGAATGTCAGCAGCAAGGCGAGGAACAACGCGAACGGCGCCGTCACCTGCACGAACTCGGGAATCCGCAGGGCGAGCAGCAGCCACAACGCCTCGGCGGTGAACCGGCCGTCCGCAGCGCCCTGCAGGAACCCGATGAAGCGGGCGCTCAAGCCAATGATCAAGAGCAAGGCGAACACGCCAAGAAACACCAGCGTGAGTTCCCGTGCCACGTAGCGGGCGGCGACATGCCCGAATGGCGATCTCGACTGCGCGGTTGCTACGGTCACATGACTATTCCGCTAGAATGCCGCGGGCGGACGGGGGGATCGATTATGCGGTATGCATCGAGAACGGGGAACGCGGCCTCGGTGGCGACCGACTGTCTTGTCGTGCCTCGCAGAACCGCACCGGATGTCGCCGCCGCGATGGGCGTCAGCGAGCAGGTCGACCTGGTGCTCAGCGGCACGAAGGGCAAGTCGGGCGGCGTCGCCCGTGTGTTCCTCAAGGGACGACCTTCGCGGTTGCTGATCGTCGGCGCCGACGACAAGGACGCCGACGAGACAACGAAAGTGGCGGCGTTCCGGCGCGACGCGAAAGCCATGGCATCGGCGGTCGCCGCCCTCGACGTGGCCGACGCGACCGTGTGCCTGGACGACTTCGACGCCGGCAGCGCGGATGCCTACTGGAAGACCCGAACGATGCTTGCCGCGGTGTCCCACGCCAGCTATCGGTTCACGCCCTACAAGTCCACCAAGGCAAAAGACGCCAAGCTTCGCCGGGTCGGCATGTTGTCCCGCCAGCGCGCCAAGACGCGCCGCGCCGTCGACCATGCGCAGGCACTCGACGACGGGCTCGCCCTGGCCAAGGATCTCGGCAACCAGCCACCGAATGTCTGCAATCCCACCTTCCTAGCCCGTACAGCGCGCACGCTTTCGCGGGGCGCGGCCAACGTGACGACCACCGTGCTGGACGAGAAGAAGATGTCCGAACTGGGCATGGGGGCGTTCCTTTCAGTGACGCGGGGAAGCGCCACCCCGGCCAAGTTGATTATCGTCAACTACAAGGGCGGCAATCGAGGCGACAAGCCCGTGGTTCTTCTCGGCAAGGGCATCACCTTCGATACCGGAGGCATCAGCATCAAGCCCTCGGCGAGCATGGAGGAGATGAAGTGGGACATGTGCGGCGCGGCCAGCGTGCTCGGCGCGATGAGAGCCACGGTCGCCGCCGAACTTCCCATCAACCTGATCGTCATGGCCGCCGCGGCCGAGAACATGCCCGGCGGCAGGGCATCCCGACCCAGCGACATCGTTACCACGATGTCGGGTAAGACGGTCGAGATTATCAACACCGATGCAGAAGGTCGGCTGGTGCTCTGCGACGCGTTGACCTACGCGAAACGCTTCAAACCCGCTGCCGTGATCGACGTCGCCACGTTGACCGGCGCGCAGGTGGTGGCATTGGGATCCCACGCCAGCGCCTTGTACGCCAACGACGATGGGCTGGCCGACGCCCTCGCGTCGTCCGGCGACGGGGCCGGCGACCGCATGTGGCGGATGCCCCTCTGGGACGACTACCAGAACGCCTTGGACAGCGGTTTCGCAGATATGAAGAACGTCGGCGGCGGCCGTGCCGCGGGTTCGATCGTCGCCGCCTGCTTCCTGTCCCGGTTCGCCAAGGATTTCCCGTGGGCGCACCTCGACATCGCCGGCAGCGCCTACGTCTCGGGGAAGGGCTCAACCGGACGTCCGTTGCCGGCGCTTTTCGAATACCTTCTCAAGGCGGCGTCCTTAGGCGGATGACGCGCATCGACTTCTACATCCTGCCCGACGTCGACGAGATCGCCCGGCATCGGTTCACCTGCCGCCTCGCGCACCGGGCTGCGATGAGCGGCAAGCGCGTACATATCCGAACCTCGGAAAGTGCGGTGGGCGACCTCGACGGTCTGCTCTGGGAATACCCCACCGGGCACTTCCTGCCCCACGCTCGGCTTGCCGATGCCGGGCCGGAACCCGTGACCATCGGCGCCGACGACGAAGAACCGAACCACGACGAAGTCCTGATCAACCTCGGGGCCGGCATTCCGGGATTCTTCAATCGATTCGAACGGGTCTCGGAAATCGTACTCGCCAACCAACGCGCGACGGGAAGAGAGCAATACAGGCGATACCGAGAGGGCGGCTATCCGCTGTTCCACCACGAGCTGGACAACTGGGAATAGCGCCATTCCCGTGTGCGCAAAAAGCAGTTCGGATCAACGAGCCGTAGGAGACGGGCTTGTCCCGTCCCGCTATCCAAGCAGGCCGGATACGTCGGGTGCGGGCGACCACAAGCGTCGCCCCTACGACCTCCTGCCACTTAAGCCGGAACAAAAGTGACTACCCCCGATGGAACTTAAGGGCAGCTTCGATCCCGCGGCGATCGAGGCCGGCCTCTACGAGGCGTGGGAACGCGACGGGCAATTCGCACCCCGTGGCAACGGGGCACCCTATTGCATCGTCATCCCGCCGCCGAATATCACCGACCGGCTGCACATCGGCCATGCCTTCCAGCACACGTTGATGGACGCGCTGATGCGCTACCACCGGATGAACGGCCGACGCGCGCTATGGCAAACCGGCACCGACCATGCGCAGATCGCCACGCAAATGGTCGTCGAGCGGCAACTGCTGGATCAAGGCATCAAGCTCGAAGACATCGGGCGCCAGGCATTCATCGACAAGGTCTGGGAATGGAAACGGACCACGGGCGGCAACATTTCCCGGCAGATTCGCCGCATGGGCTCGTCCGTGGACTGGAGCCGCGAACGCTTCACGATGGACGAGGGTTTCTCAAGGGCCGTGATCGAAGTCTTCGTCCGCCTCTACGATGAAGGCTTGATCTACCGGGGCAAGCGGCTGGTCAACTGGGATCCGGTCCTGAAGACCTCCATCTCCGATCTCGAAGTGGACAACAACGAGGAGGCGGGCCGGCTGTGGCACTTCCGCTACCCGTTGGCGGACGGCGTCCGGACGTCGGACGGACTCGACCACGTGGTTGTTGCCACCACCCGTCCCGAGACCATGCTCGGCGACACCGCGGTTGCCGTGCATCCCGACGACGAACGCTATCGATCCCTCGTGGGCAAGGCCGTGACACTCCCCCTGGTGGAGCGGCGCATGCCGGTCATCGCGGACGACCACGTGGACCCCGAGTTCGGCTCCGGCTGCGTCAAGATCACCCCGGCCCACGACTTCGACGACCATGCCATCGGCACCCGGCACGGCCTGGAGATGGTCAACATCTTCGAAGCCGACGCCACGGTTAACGACAACGCGCCGCCAAGCTATCGCGGCCTCGACCGGTTCGAGGCACGCCGACGCGTGGTGGACGACATGCGATCGGCCGGGCTCCTGGCACGCCTAGAGGAACACACCATGACGGTGCCCCGAGGCGACCGTTCCGAGGCGATCATCGAGCCTTGGCTCACGGATCAGTGGTTCGTCAGGATCAAGCCGCTCGCCGAGCCCGCGATCAAGGCGGTGGAAGACGGCGATGTCGAGTTCGTGCCCAAGCAGTACGAGAACATGTACTTCTCGTGGATGCGCGAGATCGAGGACTGGTGCATCAGCCGCCAACAGTGGTGGGGTCACCGGATCCCCGCCTGGTACGACGAGTCCGGCAACATCCACGTCGGACGAACTGAATCCGAAGCCCGGGAACGGGCCGGATTGGGCGACGACGTGTCCTTTAGGCAGGACGAGGACGTCCTCGACACGTGGTTCTCCTCCGCGCTGTGGACGTTCGGAACGCTCGGCTGGCCGGAACGGACGCCGGAACTCGCGACCTACCATCCCACCGACGTGCTCGTAACCGGCTACGACATCATCTTCTTCTGGGTCGCGCGAATGGTCATGATGACCCTGAAGTTCACCGGCGAGGTACCGTTCAGGAAGGTCCACATCCACGGCATGGTGCGCGATGCCGAGGGGGCCAAGATGTCCAAGACCCGGGGCAACGGCCTCGACCCGATGGACATCATCGACGGCATCACGACCGACGGCCTGGTCGCCAAACGCACCGCCAACATGACGCAGCCGCGGATGGCCGAGGCGATCCAGACGCGCACCCGCCGGGAATACCCCAATGGCATTCCGGCCTACGGGACCGATGCGCTGCGCTTTGCGTTCTGTGCGATGGCGTCCCAGGGCCGTGATCTCGCCTTCGATCTCAAACGCATCGAGGGCTACCGGAACTTCTGCAACAAGCTCTGGAACGCGACGCGGTTCGTCCTCGGACACGTCGCGGACCCGGCCGAACTCGACGGAGAGGTCCGCGCCGCATCCGCCGACCGATGGATCCGCTCCAGGTCGCGCCACCTCATCGACGCGGCCCACCGGTCCATCGCGAAATACCGATTCGACCTATACGCCAACGCGGTCTACGAATTCGCCTGGCACGAGTTCTGCGACTGGTATGTCGAGTTGACGAAGCCGGTTCTTTTCGAGGCTGACCAACGCCCCGAGGAGGCGCGGGCAGCAAAGAAGACGCTGCTAGAGATCCTCGAACTCCTATTGCGGGCGGCACACCCCATCGTGCCGTTCATCACCGAGACGCTCTGGCAGCGCATCGCCCCGTTCCTCGGTTCGACGGGTAGCACGATCATGCATCAGCCGTTTCCCCGGGCCGACGAACAACCGAGGGACCGAGAGGCCGAACACAGCATCGAGTGGCTCAAGGCGGTGGTCACCGCGGTTCGTAACGTGCGTGGGGAGTTGAACGTCTCTCCCGGCAGAACGATCGATCTGCTGCTGCAGGGCGGCGGATCGGAAGACCGGCGCCGGTTCGGCGAATGCGAGGCGCTGCTGCGCCGTTTGGCTCGGGTGGAGGCCGTGCGTTGGCTAGACGAAGACGCCGAGCCGCCCCCGGTCTCGGTGCAGATCATCGACGGCCACGCCGAGTCGGCGGGCCAAACCCTGAAGGTGATGGTGCCGATGGCCGACCTGATCGATGTCGATGCCGAACGGGCGCGTCTCACCAAGGCGATCGACGGGGCCGAGCGGGATCTGAAACGCGTTGAAGCCAAGCTCGCCAACGGCAACTTTCTTGCCAAGGCGCCACCGGTCGTGGTGACCAAAGAGCGGACCAGGGGCGAACGCCTGCGCGGCGAACTCGGCGCGCTGCGGGATCAACTGACACGTCTGGATGCCATTCGAGGGTGACCGAATGAACGACGAACTTAGGATCTTCGCGGGACTATCCAACCCGGCCCTGACCGACGAGATCTGCCAGTGCCTCGACATCAAGCGCAGCAGCCTGACGATCTCGCGGTTCTCCAACGACAACCTGTCGGTGCAGATCGACGAGAACGTCCGCGAGCGCGACACCTTCGTGGTCCAGGCCTTCACCGAACCGGCCAGCGACCGGATACTCGAGCTTCTCATCACCCTGGATGCCCTGCGCAGCGCGTCGGCGCGGCGCATCACGGCCGTGATTCCCTATTTCTCCTACGCCCGATCCGACAAGAAGGACGCCCCGCGCATCTCCATCGCCGGACGGCTGATCGCCGATCTCCTGAGGACGGCAGGGGCCCATCGCGTGCTCACAATGGATCTGCACGCCGAGCAGGTGCATGGATTCTTCAACATCCCGGTCGACCACCTAACGGCGATACCCATCGCCGCCGCCCACATTCGCGACACCTGCGACATGGACAACGCGGTGATCGTGGCCACCGATGCCGGCGGCGCCAAACGCGCCGGCAAGTTCGCGACCCGGCTGGACCTGCCACTCGCCATCATCGACAAGCGCCGGGTGAGCGACACGGAGGTCCGCCAGGGCCACGTGGTAGGCGATGTCGTCGACAAGGACGCCATCGTGTTCGAGGACGAGATCTCCACCGGCGGTACCCTCGTGGAGACGGCGCGCACGTTGGAGGCGGCGGGCGTCCGACGGGTGTTGGCGGCCGCGACCCACGGCGTGCTGGTCGGCAACGCCATCGACAATCTGCGCGACTCGCCCATCGAGGCGCTGACCGTCACCAATACCGTCGACGTCACCCCCGAAAAGAGACTCGACAAGATGACCGTGCTGTCGGTGGCACCGCTCATGGCCGAGGCCATCCGGCGAATTCACACCGGGGAGAGCGTGGGGGCGTTGTTCGCTTGATCAGCGCCCGGTAAAGGGGCGCAAGCTCGTAGGGGACGGGCTTGTCCCGTCCCGTAACGAACCGTAGGGGACGGGCTTGTCCCGTCCCGTCGTCGAGGCCGACCTGTCACGACGGGCGACCGCAAAGGTCGCCCCTACGTTTTTTTCAGGATGTTTGGCTAGTGGGTCGTTCGACGGGGCGACCAACGGGGTTCGCACCCGTTCGCGACAACCGCCGCTGTGGCGAGCGCCAGACCAGGCACGGCCATGAGTTGCTCCCCGTCGTAGAGCAGCGGCCAGTCCGCACGCTGCCAAGGCGGCACGTGCGATTCCTGGAACAGCGCTTTGACCGTCTTGGTGCAACCACGACCAACGGGCCGAATGCGTTCGCCGCCCCCACGACGACGAATCGAGAGGGACCGCCCCACGGCCAATCCCGACTTCGCCGGCTGCCAGCGCAGCATTCCGGCAGGCATCGCGGTGTCAACGCCCGCTACCACGGTGTCCGGATTCGGCACGGATTCGGCGCCGTCCGCGACAATGTGCCATGCGTCACCGTGGCGATACGCCCACGTCCCTGGAGCGACGCGGACACGGGGATTGCGGTCCTCGGCGGCGAGGCTCTGGCGCCGAATCTCGGCGACGGTCCTCGAGGGCGTTGGGAGACCTGCTGCCAAGAGCCATGCCTCGACTCCCCGATCACTGGCCTCGTCAACCAGCAACGGTCGCAGGCACTCGACTGCGGCGCGCCTCGGCGCCGACAGTCGCATGAGGGCACCGGGATGGCGTTCCTCAAGTCGGCGCAAGATGCCGTGGCGAATGGCATTGCGGTCGAAACCGAGATCGGCGTTGGCGGGATCCTCGATCCAGCGAAGGCCGTGGCGGCGCGCATAATCGAGGATCTGCTCGCGGCGGACGCCCATCAGCGGTCGAACCAACCAGCCGGCACCCAACCGGCGTTCGGTGGGCATTCCTCCCGGTTCGCGCCCGGTGAGCAACTGCCAGACCCGGGTTTCCGCCTGGTCGTCGGCGTGATGGCCGAGGGCGAGTAGATCGCCCGGGGCAAGCAGTTCACCGAAGACGGCGTAACGCGCCGCGCGGGCCGCTTGTTCATGGTTGCCGCGGGAGTCCACGCGGACGGAACGCGACTCGAACTCCACGCCAAATTCCCGCGCCGCCGCCGCGCAGTGCCGGACCCAATCCGGTGCAGAGGAATCGAGACCATGGTCGATGTGGATCGCTACCGCACGAGGAACGGTGCGCAAGGCGTGCAGCAGCACGGTGGAGTCGACGCCACCGCTGAAGGCGACCCACAGGCGTCCCGCAGCGCGCGTCCCGTCGAGGAAAACGTCGAGAATTCGGGTTTGGGTGAGGGCCCGCTCGACGCTGTCGTCAGGAGCCATAGCCCAAGTCGACGGCATCCTCGCCGAAAGCGTCGCGCAGCTCGCCGAGCAGGGCGTCCGTGGCGTCCACTCGCCAGGCATCCCCTAGCACGACGCACCCGCAGGCACCCGCGCCGACGTAGTCAACAGCGACCGAACAGCCGTCTGCGTTGCGATGGCGACCAAGGATTGTCTTCAAATCGGCGACCGTGCCGGGATCAATGGCCTGCCGAGCGGTACGCAGCACGATCCTGCCGGCGTGGTGCTTGCGCGCTTCGTCCAAGGTCATCACCCGTTCCGCGCGTAGCTTGTGGCCCTGCGTGAACTCGTCGCTCTGCACGGTGCCTTCGATCACCAGGATGGCGTGTTTCTCCAGCTTGGCACGGTATCGGTCGTAGACCTCGCCGAATAGGTTTGCCTCGATACGGCCGCTCCTGTCGTCGATTTCCACGAAGCCCATCGCGCCACGCCTGCCGCGCCGCGTGCGATTGGATACCACCACCCCGACCGCGGTCTGATTCGCGTCGGCGGGCCGAAGCTCGGCGATCGGTGTGCGGCAGAATCGACGGATCTCCGGGAGGTACTCGTCCACGGGGTGCCCGGTCAGGAAAAGTCCGAGCGTCTCCCGTTCGCCTTCGAGGCGGTCGTGCTTCGACAGTGCCCTGGCCTTGCGCCCATTGGTGACCTCCGACGGTTTGGGGACGCCGCCGAACATGTCGTCGATGGCCAGTTCGGCATTCCGCGCAGACTGCTCGGCGCCTTGCACCGCATCGGGCAATTCATCGAGTAGCCGCGCCCGTGTCGAGTCGATGGATTCGCCCGGCGAGGCGAAACAATCCATGGCACCGGCTCGAACGAGAGCTTCGAGGAGCCGCTTGTTGACGCGCCGCAGATCTACTCGCATACAGAAGTCGTCGAGGTCCCGGAACGGACCGCCGCGACCGCGTTCACGAACGAGCGTTTCCACGGGACCGGCCCCGACGCCGCGCACAGCGCCTAGTCCATAGCGAATGCCGGCCTCGGCGGCTCGGAAGCGGAAGGCACTGCGATTGACATCCGGCGGCAACACGTCGAGGCCCATGCGTCGAACCTCGTCCACGAGCGGCACGACCTTCTCGATCTTGTCCATGTCCGCCGACAGAACGGCCGACATGAAGTGCGCCGGATAGTGTGCCTTCAGGTACGCCGTGCGGAAAGCCAGGAGGGCGTATCCGGCGGCATGCGCCTTGTTGAAGGCATACCCCGCGAACTTCTCAACCTGGTCGAAGATGTCGTTGGCGACGCGCGGATCGACGCCTTCCTTCGTCGTCCCCTCTAGGAACGTGGCGCGCATCTTGGCCATCTCCTCGGGCTTCTTTTTCGACATCGCGCGGCGCAGCAGGTCCGCCTCGCCCAGGGTGAACCCGGCGAGCAGTTGGGCCATGGTCATGACCTGTTCCTGGTACAGCATGACCCCGTATGTGCCGGCCAGCGCCCCTTCCAGCCGGGGGTGGGGATAGCGGACGGCTGCGCGACCGTGCTTGCGCTCCACGTAGTCGTCCACCGCCCCCGACTGCAGCGGTCCGGGACGAAACAGGGCGACCAAAGCGATGATGTCCTCGATGGAATCGGGTTTGAGCCTCGCCACCAGCTCCTTCATCCCCGCCGACTCGAGCTGAAACACCGCCGTCGTGTGGGCGGTTTTCAGAAACTCGTAGGTCCGGGCGTCGTCGAGCGGCACGTTCTCGAGGTCGATCGCGTCCGCGCCCGTCTCCTCCCGCTCCGCGTTGATGGCGGACACCGCCCAGTCGATGATCGTCAAGGTCCGGAGTCCCAGGAAGTCGAACTTCACGAGGCCCGCTTCTTCCACGTCGTAGAGGTCGAATTGGGAGACCACCGTGCCACCGGAGTGATCCGCGTAGAGGGGCACGAAGTCGATCAGCGTGGTGGGCGAAATCACCACGCCACCCGCGTGCTTGCCGACGTTTCGGACGGTGCCTTCGAGCTTGTAGGCCATGTCCATGATCTCCTGCGCGTCCTCGTTGCGCGCGATGAAGTCGGCTAGTTCCTGCTCCTGATCGACCGCCTTCGACAGGGTCATGCCGACTTCGGCGGGGATCATCTTCGACAAACGGTCCGCGAGCCCGAACGGCTTGTCCTGAACGCGCGCCACATCGCGGACCACGGCCCGCGCAGCCATGGTGCCGAACGTCGCAATCTGGCTGACGGCGTCGTGCCCGTAGAGGTCGGCCACATGGGCCAACGCTTCCCCCCGCCGTTCCATGCAGACGTCGATATCGAAATCCGGCAGGGACACCCGTTCCGGATTCAACAGGCGCTCGAACAGGAGGTCGTACTTGAGCGGGTCGAGCTCGGTGATGCCGACACAGAAAGCCACCAGGGATGCGGTTCCCGAGCCCCGGCATCCCACCGGCACGGCATTGGCACGGGCCCAGGTCACGAACTCTTCGACGATCAGGAAATAGCCCGCGAAACCCATCTTGGTGATGATGTCGAGTTCGTAGTCCAGGCGATCGTCGTAGGGACCCCGGTCGACTTCGGCAGACGATTCGGCCAGCGACTGAAGATGCCGCTCGAGACCCTCCCGGGCTCTCGTTGCCAGCAACGATTCCGAGGTCGCGCCCTTGTCGATGGGCGGCTCCGGCAGGCTGGGCTCGCCGAGCACAAGCTCCAGGCTGCATCGCTTGGCGATTTCCACCGTGTTCGCCAGTGCTTCGGGGACGTCTCGGAACAACTCGACCATCTCGTCCGGTGTGCGCAGGTATTGCTCGACGGTGTGGTGCCGTTCCCGTCGCGGGTCGTTCAGAACCCGGCCTTCCTGGATGCAGACACGGGTCTCATGCGCTTCGAAGTCGTCCGGTGCCAGGAAGCGGACATCGTTGCAGGCCACGACGGGCGCGCCCGCAGCCGCCGCCAAGCCCACCGCGTCGGCCACGAAACGGTCCTCTCCTTCCCGTCCCGTGCGTACCACTTCGAGATAGACCCGATCACCGAACGCTTGTTGCCACTCGGAAAGACGCCGCTTGGCGGAAGCGGCGTCATCGGCACCGATCGCGGCGCCGACGTCGCTCCCGGTGCCGAGCAGCACGATCAGTCCATCGGCGGCGGCTAGCAGGGCTTGGCGGCAAACGCGACCGTGCGCCGCACCCTGGCGACCGCCTAAACCGGCAAGAGCCGACTTGGCTGCATCGGATGGCGAAGCCGTATATGCGGCGGACACCAGGCTCAGCAGGTTGTTGTAGCCCGTCTTCGACGCGACGAGCAAACGGCACCGGCTCCCGCCCCCGTCGGCGTCCTCGTAGTCGAGTTCCGCCCCCACGACCGGCTTCACGCCGGCTTCCCGACAGGCCTTGTAGAACTTCACCAGCCCGAACAGGTTTGCGCGGTCGGTCAGGGCGACCGCGGGCATGTCGAGTTCAGCAACCCTCGCTGCGAGATCCTTGACCTTGACCAGGCCGTCGGACAACGAGAATTCGCTGTGCACGGCAAGATGGACGAACCCGTCCGCGTCGACTTCGTCGCCGGTCTGATAGCGCGGACGCGGCGCGGCGCCGGCGTCACTGCCGTACACAGAATCCCGACCCTCGGCTTGCTCCGATTCGAGGGCCTCGATTTCCTCAACCTCGCTCAATGCCCTAGTGCCTCAACTTCCCTCAATTCCCAGCGGGACCGGACAAGCCCGTCCCCTACGGCGTGAAGCCCGTGTCCGCAGGCTAGAACAACATCGGCTGCCGAGCCGCATCGCCCACCGGCGCAAAGGATTGCCGGTGCAGCGGCGTCGGTCCCAGTTTCTTGAGTGCCGCGAGGTGCACGGCCGTTGCATAACCCTTGTGGCACTCGAATCCATAGCCCGGAAAGCGCGCGCCGGCGGCGACCATCTCCGCGTCCCTTGCGACCTTGGCGATGATGGACGCCGCGCTGATCGCCGGAACCTTGGCATCGCCGCCGACAACGGTCACCGTCGCGCAACCATCGATTGACGGCGCCATGTTGCCGTCGATGTAGGCCACGCGAACGTCCGCGGCAAGCGCATCGACCGCACGCCGCATCGCGACCAATGTCGCCCGCAGGATGTTGATCCGATCGATCTCGACCACCTCCGCGCGACCGAGAGCCCACGCCGCAGCGCCGTCGCGGATCGCTGCGGCCAGTTCCTCGCGTTGATCGGGCGTGAGTTCCTTGGAGTCCTTGAGGCCGTCTATCTTTCGAGCGGGGTCAAGCACCACCGCGCCCGCCACTACCGGCCCCGCCAGCGGACCACGCCCGACTTCGTCGACGCCGGCAACGTCGACTCCGTTCGCGGGCGTGCCTGGTTCGCCGAACAGATCCCGCATCGCCCCTCCGTGGACATTCGGCCACGATTGTAAAGGCAGGACCGATTGATGTCGCTTGCCACGTCAAAAAAATGGCTGAAACGCTAGCGTCGCCGGGCCTCGAGTTGGCGCAAGCGCGGCAATGCTTGACGGTCCTTGTCGCGATCGGCCGCGCCTTTCGAGCGTATGACGTCGGCCAAGGATGCCACAAGCACGCGAGTGCCGGTCACCTCGATGGCCACCGCGTCCCGTTTCAGGTCATCGAATCCCTGTGTTCCCGCGGGCATGAACGCCAGGTCGAGATCACCCGCGCTGGTCGTGAGATTGAGGACCGCGTCCGGGCCGAGGTTGCGTAGGAACTGCCTCGAACAGTCGAACGGCAGCCCATCGGGAACCCCCTCGGCTCGGATCCGCGCTTTCAAACTGCGCAGCGCCCCGGCAAGTCGGTCGAGATTCGCATCATCGGACGCAGGGGTGATGTCGACGTCGAGCGTCACGCCGACGTCACCATGCAACACCGCTGCCATCCCCCCGACCAAGACGAAACGGACGCCTTCGGCCGCGAGGGCGTCAAGGATTCGCTGCGGATCGAACTCGTGACCTGGCATCGCGCAATGCTTCGCGTCCCTTGAGCACGAAACGGGCGGCACGCGTCGCGTCCGCGAGCCGCTCCGTGGGAGTTCGACCGAGCGTACGCTCGAACAGGCTGAGCGTACCGGCATCGGGTTCCCCGAGACCAAGGCGGATTTCGAATCCCGAGGCCCGGACCAAACGTTCGACCATTTCCGTCGATGGTGTCTGGGCACCCGATTCGATCCGCGCCACCGTGGACTGCGGCACGCCGGCCCGCCCCGCAAGGACGACCTGCGTGAGACCCGCCCTTTTGCGGGCCTCGCGAACTAGGCTCGGCAGAATCATCGTCTATTTATAGCGTATGCGCTATCGAAGTATCAACGGTCAACCAGTGATAGCACCGCCTCGGCCGCCTTGCCCGCACCGCCTTGGCGCAGTGCCTCGTGCCAGTGCGCGCAGCACCGCAGGTAGTCGTCGTCCGTCTGGGACCGCTCGTATTGCTCGACGAGGGCCTTGGCCAAGCGTGCCGGTTCGGCGTCCTCCTGCAGCAGTTCCGGGACAAGTGCGCGTCCAGCAAGGATGTTCGGCAGCGCCACGTAGGCGGACTTCTGCAGGCGCCGGACAGTCCACGCGGTCAGCCTTCCCAAGCGGTACGCCACGACCATCGGGCGGCGCAGCAGCAACGTCTCCAAGGTCGCCGTTCCCGACTTCACCAGCACGAGGTCGGCGGCGGCGATCACGGTCCGGGAGTGGCCGTGGATCAACTTCACGTCAAGTCCACGGCCCACCTGGCGCGTGGCCAGCGTGTCGGTCATCCGGTCGTAGACCCGACGCGTCGGCGTCGGCAGCACGAACAACGGCTCATCGAAGTCGTCGAGGAGCAGCGACGCCGTATCGAGGAACAGCCCGCCGAGAAAGTCGATCTCGGAAGCTCGGCTACCCGGCAAAAGCGCGACCACGAACCGATCATCCGCAAGGCCCAGGGTCTTTCGAGCGCGCTTCCTGCCTTCCTCCGTGCCGTCCGCATCGTCGATGTCATCCGCAAGCGGGTGGCCGACGAAGACGGCTCGACCGCCTCTTTCGTCGTACAGCGGCGGCTCGAAGGGAAACAACGCAAGGACCACGTCCGCCGCCTTTGCGATGCGCTTGACCCGGCCCTGTCGCCAGAAATACACGGAAGGGCTGACGTAGTGGGCCGTGGGGATGCCGTGTTTCCGGACCCTGCGTTCCATCATCAGGTTGAAGACGTTGAAATCGACCCCCACCACGGCATCCATTCGGTGGCTTACGAAGTGTCGGCACAACCGGCGCAGGAGCCGAACAAGGCTCGGCAGGCGCAGCAACGGATCCTTGAAGCCGTTGATCGCTAGATCGTCGAGGGGAGCAAGACCCTTGAGCCCCTGGGCCAACATGGTCTCGCCGCCCACGCCCGTGAATTCGGCATCCGGAGCGCGTTCGGTGATCGCCGCCATCAAACGACCGCCGAGGATGTCGCCCGACGCTTCGCCGGCGACGATCCCGATCCTGACTTTCCGGTCCAACGTGCCTGTCCTTGCCAAGGCGAGTACGAGGGCGAGCCTGCCGCTCAGTCCGGCAGGCTGAAGGCGAAGTACTCCGAGCCCGACGGCGGCCCCATGCGGGCGCCGCCGGCTGCGATCACGACGTACTGCTTGCCGGCCACACTGTACACGGCGGGAGTCGAGAACCCGGCGGCCGTGAGGTCCGCCTCCCAGAGGATTTCCCCGCTGTCCGAATCGTAGGCACGGAACTTCCGGTCGGGCGTTGCGGCGATGAAGATGAGCCCGGTCGCCGTGACCACCGGTCCGCCGTAGCTAACCGCCCCGAATCCCAAGTCCGGATGCGACGGGTAGTTTCCGAACGGTACGCGCCAGACGGTTTCCCCCGTTGCCAGGTCGATGGAGTTCAGCGTACCCCAGGGCGGCGTGTTGCCCGGCAGTTGCTCGTGGTCGCGCAGGTACACGTAGCAGCAGTGGGCGTAGCCGACCTCCTTCGTCGGTTCGTCCTTCACCCGTTCGGGATTCACGATGTAGCCGCGCACCCGTTCGCGCTCGAGGTCCGAAAGGTGGGCGAAGCCCGGCATCCGGCCAACACCTTCTTCGATGACCTTGCCGACATCCCGGTAGCTCATCCGCTCTAGGATTCCGTTGAGCTCGGGTCCGGTCTCGGTGCCTTCGAGTTCCATGCCATGACAGCTTCCGCAGTGGGTCGCATAGGTGCCTGATGCGCTGAATCCTGCCGGTATCTCGGTGAGGTTCAGGATGCCGGCCACGTCGTTGGAGTTGACGATCAGCCGGTTGGCGGCCGGATCGAAAGCCGAACCTCCCCACTCCGCGCCACCGTCGTACCAGGGATAGAACAGCACGGTTCCCACCCGGGGCGGGGCCCACTTGCGTAGGTCCCAGTCCTTTATCTTTTCGCGAACGTCGGCCGCGGCTTCCTCGCTGCGATTGGTGATCTCGAATTCCTGGCGGCTGATGGTAACGGTGGAAACGGGCTGCAGGGGCGCCGGCATCTCCCCCGGCAGCGTGCTTGGCAACGTGGACTCGTACTCGATGGGATACATCAACTCGCCGGTCTCTCGGTCGAAGGCATAGAGATGCCCGGATTTCGTGGTGAGCGCCACGGCATCGATGGTCGTGCCGTCGCGCACGAGTCGGACCAGTGTCGGCGGGGACGGGTTGTCGCGGTCCCACAGGTCGTGGCGAATCACCTGGTAGTGCCAGATGCGCTCGCCGGTCCGGGCATTGATGGCGAGGAGCGAGTTCGCGAACAGGTTGTCTCCCAAACGGCTCGCGCCGTAGAAATCCGGCGTTGCGGAACCGGTGGGGGCGAACAGGATGCCGCGCTCCTCGTCTAGCGCCATGCCCGTCCAGACGTTGGCGCCGCCCGCCTTCTCGAGAGCTCCCGGCGCCCAGGTCTCCGAACCCGGATCACCCGGTTTGGGAATGGTGTCGAACTGCCATACCAAGCTGCCGTCTAGCGCACTGAACGCCCGAACCGAACCGGGGAAGGAGTCGGCGTTTTCGGTGGTGGTAAAGCCGAGTATGAGCTTGTCCTCAAACACCACGCCCGGCGCCGTCACGGCGAGATAGCCGGTGCGTTCCACTTCCTGCGGCGTGACATCGACGCGTCCCTGTTCGCCGAACGTCTCGACCGGCGTCCCGTCCGCCGCGTTCAACCCGAGCAGGATCTTGCCGGCGTTGTAGAAAATGCGCCGTTGTTCACCACGCTCCCAATACATCAACCCCCGCTGGGCGCCGCGCAGTTCCGGGTCGAAGCGCCAGAGTTCCTCGCCGGTAGCGGCGTTAAGCGCAAAGGCGACGAGTTCCGGCGACAGGCCAAACAGCACGCCGTCGACGACTAGCGGGCTGGTGTACATCGTGCCGGCCGGCTCGCCTGAGCAGTATACCCAGGCTTGGACAAGCTCCTCGACGTTGTCCCGGTCGACCTGGGTGAGCGGCGAGTAGTGTTGGCGACCGGCATCACCAAGGTATACATCCCAATCCACGTCCCGATCAGCCGGCGGCGAATCGGGCGCGGGCGTACAGGCATGGACCAACAGGATCAGAGCCGGCAGGACGAGCCGTTGGGCCTCGCGCATGTGTTCTCCCCCTCGGTTGCGTTCCGACCGTAAGCAAAAAGACGATGCCGCGCAAATCGGCCCGAGCTATGCTGGATGCCCGTTCACCCGGGATCGTTCCGATGCAGCGACTACCGCTATTCGCCCTGTTGCTCGGGTGCCTCGCCGCATCCGCCGACACTCCGCTCAAGCAAACCTACGGGGACGCCTTCGGAGTGGGTGTCGCGGTCCAAGCCGCTCAACTCGAGCGCGCGACCGAGAGCGCCCTGGTAAAGCGGCATTTCGGCATGGTTGTCTCGGAATACCAAATGAAGGCAAACGTACTCGCTCCGCGGGCGGGCGAGTACGACTGGTCGGCGGCCGACGCCATCGTTGCATTCGCCGAGGCCAACGACCTGCACGTCCGCGGTCACGCCCTGGTCTGGCACCAGTCGACGCCCGATTGGTTTCTCGAGGGGGGCGACCCGGCGGTTATTCGCGCGCGACTCGAAGCCTACGTCCGCGATGTCGTCAGCCGATACCGGGGCCGCATCTTCGCCTGGGACGTCGTCAACGAGGCAGCGAGCGACGCCGGCGGCACCTACCGCGAGAGCAGCTGGTACCGGACGACCGGCAAGGACTACATCGACTGGGCGTTCAAGGCGGCCCGTGAGGCCGATCCCGAATGCCTCCTGTTCCTGAACGACTATGGCACGGAGCGCAGCGCGAAGCTGGAACGGGTGATGGCCGTAGTGACGGACCTCACCGACCGCGGCGTGCCGATCGACGGAGTCGGACACCAGTTTCACCTAGGTCGTGGCCAGTCGATCAGCGGAGTCCACGACGCTCTCGATGCGGTGGCGGAAGCCAGCCTGCTGAGCCATATCACCGAACTGGATGTCTCCGCGTACAACGATCCCGGTTCATGCTACGGGGATTCCACGGGGTGCCGGCCGCCCTTGGCCGAGGGCGCGATCCCCGAGTTCCTAACCGAACAGGCGCACCTCTACCGCGCCGTATTCGACGCGGCCCGGGACCGGCCCAGTGTCGGTGCCGTGCTGACGTGGGGATTGCACGATGGCCAGTCCTGGCTGAACCGATTCCCCGTGCGGCGCACCAACTATCCGCTGCTGTTCGACCGGAACCTCGAACCGAAACCGGCGCTCATTGCCTTGCTGGATCCGGGGTATGAACGTCGCGCTCATGAATTTCAGAGCCGACATCAACGGCGACCCCTCAGGCAGCCTCCATCGGAATCCGCCTTAGAGGCGGCGCCGTTCCCGGATGATGCCGTGATCCGACTTCTCGATGGACTCGACGAAACATCGCACCTCGGGATGCGCCTTTGCCGGTTCCTGCAGTTCGTCCAAGGCATCCTTCAAGGTCAGGCCGCGCCGGTAGACGGTGTTGTAGGCGTCCTGCAGCGCTTTCTTGACGTTCTCCTCGAGGCCCAGACGCCGTAGGCGTTCGACGTTCAGGCCCACCGCGCCCGCCGGGTTGCCGTCCGCCGCGACGTAGGCCGGGACGTCCTTGGTCACTAGCGACATCGCGCTCACGAAGGAGTAGGCCCCGATGCTGCGGAACTGCGGCACGCCGACGTACCCGGAGAGCACCGCCTCGTTGCCGACCGTCACATGACCGGCGACCGAGGCGTTGTTCGCCATGACGATGCGGTCGCCAAGTACGCAGTCGTGGCCAATGTGGACATAGGCCATGAAGAGGTTGTTGTCTCCGACCACGGTACGACTACGGTCCGTGGCGAGACCGCGATGGATGGTCACGCCCTCGCGGATGACGTTGTTGTCGCCGATTGCCAGCGTAGTCGGCTCGCCCTTGTAGGCGAACGCCGGGGAACCTTCGCCGACCGTCGAGAACTGGAATATCTTGTTGCCGCGGCCCAGCACCGTCGGGCCACGCAACACCACGTGCGCACCGATCTCGCAGTCGTCGCCCACTACGACATCCGGGCCGATCGTCGACCAAGGGCCCACCGAAACGTTGTCGCCCAGTTCGGCCCTCGGGTCGACCATGGCGCGTTCGTCCACGAGCCGAGCCGACTTCCGCTCGACGCACATCAGGGTGACCGAGCAAGCCAGTTCGCCGTCGACCAGCGCTTCGCAGTCGAATTTCATGAGTTGGCGCCGTTCGCTCAAGATCGTGCCTTTCAGTTCCAGGACATCTCCCGGGCGTACGGGCCGTTTGAAGCGGGCGTTGTCGACGCCCGCAAGATAGTGAATGTAGCCGTCTGACGGACTCCTGCCGCGGGACTGGAACGCGAGGATGCAGCAAAGCTGGGCGAGAGCTTCGACGACGAGTACGCCGGGCATGATTGGATTGCCCGGGAAGTGGCCTTGCAGGTAGGGCTCGTTGGCGGACACGTTCTTACGACCGGCAATGCGGCCCCCCGGAACGATCTCGTCCACCCTGTCGACCAGCAGGAACGGGTACCGGTGCGGCAGGAACTGAACGATCTCGTCTATACCGAGTGACATTGTCTTTCTCGTCCGTTGGGGAACACCGTAGCGCAAGCCAACCTTGGATGCCGTTGGAGTGCCTTTACTTGTCGATCCTCGAGTGCCGCTCGGCAGGACGGGACAAGCCCGTCCCCTACGTGCGACGTTCCTTCTCGAGACGCGCCAAGCGCTTGGCGATGTCGTCGAGCTCCGCGAACCGCACTGCGTTGCGCCGCCATCGCTGCACCGTATCATGCAAGACACTGCCCGCGTAGACACCCGGCGTGTCGATGGAGCGGCTGATGGTCGTCACCGAAGCCACCTGCACGTTGTCGCAGATCGTGATGGGATGGTCTCCCGCCACACCCGCCCCGCCGGCGAATACGCAATGGCGGCCGATCTTCGTGCTGCCGACGATTCCGACCCGGCCGCAGATCAGCGTGTGCTCCCCGATGTCGCAGTTGTGGCCGATCTGCACCTGGTTGTCGATCTTGACGCCATCGCGCACCACGGTCGCGGTGATGGCACCGCGGTCTATGGTCGAGCACGCGCCGACGACCACGTCGTTGCCCAACGTGACCCCGCCGAGCTGGGCGATGGCAACCCACCGACCCCGCTCGTCGGGTGCGAAACCGAAACCGTCGGCGCCGATCACGGCACCGCTGTGGATCACACAGCGTTCGCCGAGCGTTACGCCATGGTAGAGGGTGGCGTTGGGGTGCACGACGCAGTCTGCGCCAATTCGGGTCCCCTCGCCCACCCGGGAACCGGCACCGATCTCGACCCTCGGGCCGAGGACAACATCGGCTGCGATCGAGGCGTTGGCACCGACGGCGGCGGAAGGGTCCAGTCTCGCCCCGGGATCCACGGTGGCGGTCGCGTCGACACCGGCCGCTAGACGCGGCGCATCGTCGAACAGTTGGGAAACGAGAGCGAACGCGACGTAGGGGTCCGGCACGACGACCGCGACGGCCGGACAGCCAACCGCGTCGCTGTCGCGCAACAGCACCGCCGATGCTTTGGTTTCGTGCAGGTAGCGCCGGTAGGCTACGCCTGAAAGATGCGTGATCTGTCCCGCCGTGGCCGTGTCGATGGGGCCGAGGCCGGTGATCTCGACTGCGCCGTCCCCGCGCACCTCGACGGTGCCCGGGATCGCGTCATCGATGGCGGCCGCGATGTCGTCGACGGTCGGCACGCTAGGGCGTTTGGAACCCCAAGCGCATCGGTTCAGCGGTTAGCGCGGCTCCTCAAGGAGTCTAGCCGTCCGCCTCTGCCTGCTGCTCGGCGTAGCGTTCGTTGAGCTTCTCGGTGACCTTCGCCGTAATGTCGTGTTTCATGTTGGCGAACAACAGCGTCTGCCGGGCGAGCACGAAGTCGTAGCGTTCGATTTCGATGAGATCGTTGACGACGGCGTTGAACTTCGGCGTCATCTCCTGAAAGAACTCCTGCTGCCGGTCGGTGGCATCCTTCTGCAGTTTCTTGGTAAGGAATTCGTGATCGATCCCCTTGTTCTCAATCTCCTTCGTCACGTCGCCGAGTTCTTTTTCCGACATCACGTCGCGCTCGTCGACTACCCGCTGCTGGAGCGCTTCAATGTCCGTCCGAAGTTGCTGGATATTGGCCTGTTCGTCGGCAAACTCCGCCTCCAGCGAATCGCGAAACGACTTGTACTCCTCACTTAAGCCGATCGCCGCGTCTGCGTTCACCACGGCGATCTTCAACTGTGCGACGGCTTCTTCCGCCACAGTCGTCGCCGCAGCAAACCCGAGCAACACGGCAAATGTCATCAACCTCATCGATCAAACCCCTCGTCCAGTTCCCATATGTCAACCCGTGCCTGCGGTTCGCGGCGGCGCGCATTATACCCGCGTTGCCTGTTCGGGCTCGCGGACCCAGTCGCCTAAGGCCGACTCGCCCTAGAACGAGTACCCGAGTTCGAAGCCGAAGCGCTCGACCTCGTCCCCGGGTTTGTCATTGAGCGGCAACGCCACCGCGAAGTTCATCGGTCCCATCGCCGATAGCCAAGTGACGCCGATGCCGGTGGTGATGCGGATCTCCTTGGCGTCGAAGCCCGTGCAGTGCGCGCTGGCCTCGTGACACTCGGTATTGAAGACGTTGCCGGCATCGACGAAGTAGACCGAGCGTACGCCGCGCAGCCGATCCGCGAACGGCAACGGGAAGATGAACTCCGTCGACGCCTCGAATAGCAGGTTGCCGCCGAATGGACGACCGCGCTGCGAGAAGTACCCGGGGTCGTCGATCCTCGGGCCCAGGCTGCTCTTCTCGTAGCCCCTCACCGATCCGAAGCCGCCGGCATAGAAATGTTCGTAGAACGGGTAGGTGTCGGTCGATCCGTAGACGCCGCCGTAGCCGATTTCGCCGCGCACTCCCAGTGCGAAGCGGCGTCCGAGGCCGATTCCGAAGTAGTGCTCGGCCGACATCGTCAGGCGATAGAACTCCAGATCGCTGCCGGGTACCGCGACCAGGCCGCCTAGCCGGTAGCGGCCGCCTGCGGTGGGAAACAACCCGTGGTTGAGCGTGGTCCTAGACCAGTGACCCAGGGCCTTGACGTTCAGGAACTGATCGCCCGAGGTGTTGATGAAGTCCGAGATCTCCTGCGAGGTGAACACCCCGGTACCCAGGCTCGTCTGTTCTACCAGTCCACCGAACTGCAGGCGCTGCTGCTCCCCCACGGGGAAGTCGAAGTTGACGCCGGCACCGTAGGAGTCGGTCGAGAACCGGGCGACGTTGATGGCATGGAAGTTCGTCTCCCGGGCATAGAAGTTGTAGCCTCGGCTGATTCCGTCGACCGTGTAGTAGGGATCGTGGAAATCGAAGCTGGCCGCTTTTTGGTAGTCGCTCCAACTGATGGACGCCCCGAGCCGGTTGCCCGTGCCGGCGATGTTCTCCTGGCGGAATCCCAACGACAGCATGAGCCCCGGACCCTCCGCATAGGCCAACTGCGCATTGATATTCCCGGTCGGAACCTCTTCGACGGCGAAGTCCACGTCGACCTGATCGTCCGTTCCGGGTACCGGTGTGGTTTCGACATTGACGGACTCCGGTTCAAAATAGCCGAGTTGGTCGAGGCGAACCTTGGACCGATCGATGGCCTGCGTGGAAGCCCAACCACCTTCGATCTGGCGCATTTCGCGTCGCATGACGTCGTCCCGGGTCACCGAATTTCCAGCAAAGCTGATACGTCGCACGTACGCACGCTTGCCCGCATCGACCACGAAGCGCACGTCGACCAGGCCGTCCTCCTTCACCTCCGGCACACCCGTTGCGTTGGCGAACGTGTAGCCCGCGTTGCCGAACGCGTTGACGATCCGTTCTTCGGTTGCCGTTACGAGAGCCCGATTGAACACATCGCCCTGCCGGACGAGGAACAGCCGGTTCACCAAGTCGGGATCGACGTCCGACAGTTCGCCGACGAGTTCCACGTCGTCGACAACGTAGCGGTCGCCTTCCTGAACGTTGATGGTGACGTAGACCGAACTCTTGTCGGGGGTCACGCTGACCTGCACCGAACGCGCGGTGAACTCCACGTAGCCCCGGTCCTGGTAGTAGGACTCCAGGGTCTCGAGATCGCCCTGGACCTTTTCCTTCGAATACTTGTCGTTGCCCTGGATGAACGAGAACAACGTCGGGTGGCTGAGTTGGAACTGGGCGAGCAGTTCCTGCTGACTGAACACCGTGTTGCCGACAATGTTGATGTGGCGGACGCTTGAACTCTGGCCCTCCTCGATGTCGATCCTGACCTGGACACGGTTGCGCGGCAGGTTGGCGGTTCGTGCATCGATGGTCGCGTCGTAGCGCCCCTGGGCGAAGTATGTCCGTTCGAGCTCGATGCTGATCCTCTCCAACGTCGCCTGCTTGAAGATCTCGCCCTCCCGCAGGCCGGCCTCTGCGAGGCTCTCCAGGAGATTCTCCGTCTTGATGGCCTTGTTGCCGTCGATGTTGATGCTCTCGATGGCCGGACGTTCCACGAGGCGAACGACGAGCACGCCACCGTCGCGGGTCAGCGTGACGTCGTCGAAATAGCCGGATTGGAACAACGCCCGGATGACATCCCGGACCGTGACGGGATCCAACGTGTCGCCGATGTTGACCGGCAGTATGTTGAACACCGTGCCAGCGGAGACGCGCTGGAGTCCCTGCAACTGGATGTCCGTCACCACGAAACGCTCATCCGTACTCGCCTCCTGCGCCTGGGCGAGGGAGACGACGAGAATGCCGGCGAGAATCGCGGTCAAGAACCTGCTCATGCTTCCCCCTTGGACCCCCGCGCCACGTTGGTAGTAAGACCCTGCATCGCGTGGCTAGTTCACTCGTCCGCTGCCGACCTACGATCCCGGCAACCAACGGGCGATGTCGACGTAGAACACGAACAACATGAGCCCGACCACGATCGCAAGTCCGATCTGGGCACCCACCGCCTGGGCGCGTATCGACACCGGCTTGCTTCGTACGATCTCGACCAGCGAATACACCACGTGGCCGCCATCGAGTATCGGGATGGGCACGAGGTTGATTATTCCGAGACTGATGGACAACAGCGCTAGAATCCAGAGAAACCGGTCGAACCCGGCCCGAGCGCTGTCGCCGGTCACCTTGCCAATGGTGATAGGCCCTGCCAGGTTGGTGGCCGGCACATCCAGCGTCAACATCTTGCCGAGAAGCTCGACCGTCAACACGGTCTTGGCGTAGGTTTCCGTGGCGGCCCGTCCGAGGGCTTCGGCCGGTCCGTAACGCACCATCCGGACCGGCGTGTCCAGCCAAGCGCCCACGTAGCCGTACCGGGTGCCGTCCTCGCCGGTCCTTGGCGCCGGCGTCAACCGCACCGTCGCCAGGTCGGCACCGCGTTCCACCGTCACCTCGAGCGACCGCCCGGCGCTTTCCCGCACGAGGGCGACAAACTCGCTCCAAAGCGACACCGGCTCGCTATCGACCGCGACGATCCGGTCACCTGCGAGCAAGCCGCCGCGCGACGCCGCTTCACCTTCTTCGACGCCGCCGATGATTGCCAGTTGATCAACACCGATACCCAACGCCCCGACGGTGTCCGGATCCTGCACGGACCCCAGCCAGTCCTCGATCCCGACGGTGTGGATCACGGGTGATTCCGACCGTTTCGTACGGATTTGGATCACGCCGGTGTCGCCCAACCGGCCCGCTAGCGCCAGCGAGACGTCCGTCCAAGCCGGCGTGTCGACCCCGTCCACGGCGACGATCTCGTCACCCGGACGGAGATCGGCGAGTTCGGCGGGGCTGTCCTCGGCAACGCTTCCTACGATCGGCACCAATGACGAGACACCCATCACCGAGAGAATCCAGAACACCACGAATGCCAGCACGAAGTTTGCCGCCGGCCCGGCAAGGGCGACGGCTATTCGCCACCAAGGAGACAGCACGTCGTACGATCTCGCCGGTCTCCGCGGCGCGTGTGCCGCCGCGTCCGCATCGCGCCGGTCGTACATTCTCACGTAGCCGCCGAGGGGAACCATGGCAATGCAGAACTCGGTCCCGTGGCGGTCGTACCAGGACAATACCGGCTTGCCGAACCCGACGGAGAATCGCACGACGTGCAGGCCGGCCCAGCGCGCCATCAGGAAGTGACCCAATTCGTGGAACGTCACGAGGACGATCAGCGTTACAAGGAGAAAGAAGACGTAGTAGAGATAGTCCACGGCTGATTTCTACGGTTACAGCACGCCCTTGCGGGCATTCCCACGCGTACAAGGAAGTGGGCGCATTCTCCCACCTAGACCCGAGAATTGCGACTCAACGGAACCGGCCCCGGTGGGGCGCATCAATCAATAGGAATCCAGCAACACCGGTGCCAGGACAGCGAAGACCGGCGCCGTCGCGATGACCGAGTCGACGCGGTCCAGGACGCCACCGTGCCCGGGCAGCAGGCAACCGGAATCCTTGACACCGCGGGCCCGCTTGAATGCGCTCTCGAACAGATCTCCCGTTACCGACGCCACGAACAGCGCCGCGACCAGGGCCAGCCATCGCGGCAGCGACTGTTCCGCGCCGAAGTACATCGCACCCACGACCCCCCAGGCAAGGATCGCCAAGGCGCCGCCGATGGCACCCTCAATGGTTTTGGCGGGGCTTACCCGGGGGGCGAGTTTGCGGCGGCCGAACCGTCGGCCGGCGAAATACGCTCCGGTGTCCGCAGCGGCAGCCGCGGCCAGGAGCCAGATCAGGAGGGCGGGGCCGTGGGGCGCCTTCGCCGTCTGCACAAGCGCCAGCCATGCGCCGGGCAAGGCCACCACGCCGGCGGCAACCATCGTCGACCTCGACAGCAGTACGATCCGACTTCGCGGGTAGGTCAAGACCACCCCAAGCGCGAGGACCCAGAAAACCGTGGCGGCGATCGGTACCGCGACGGCAAGCCACGCCGAATCCTCCGAGGCCACCCAAAGGGCGGCCACGACAGCGGACACGGTGATCGCGTAGACCAGCCAAGCCGCACGGGTGGCAATGCCGGCCAACTTCGCCCATTCGCGCGCTGCGAGCAGGCAGAGCAGTAGGAGAAACGCCGCCAGCCAGGGCGTCGGCAGGTACAAGATGGCCGCGATCGTGACGATCGCCAGCACGAGGCCCGAGGCGACGCGAAGTTTGAGCACTACTGTTCCGATTCCGAACCAACCGGACAATGCCGACATCGTCTCCACAGCCACCGACGCAGGGCAAATGGAGAAGTGCCGCGCCGGCAAACAGGAACACCGGCATGGTTCACATCACATGTCGTGTGGAACTCGATGCCTCGTTCTGGAAGCGGCACACTAGGTCACGAGGCGCCGGCGCGCTCCTCGATCCGTCGTCCGTATCGACGCCGCCTCGAAGCAAAGTCTGCGAATGCGTGATCCAAGCGCTCCTCGTCGAAGTCCGGCCAATAGTCGTCGCAGAAGTAGAACTCGGTATAGGCGAAATCCCAAAGCAGGAAGTTGCTCAAGCGTCGTTCGCCGCCCGTACGGATGCACAGATCGGGTGGTGGCAGACCGGCAAGCGACAGGAATCGCCCGAAGCGCTCCTCGGTGACCTCCTCCGGCTCGACTGCGCCGTCGCGCACCGCACGGGCCAGGGCGCGGGCAGCTTGGCCGATGTCCCAGCGCCCCCCGAAATTGACGGCGATGGTCAGATGCAATCGGCCATTGGCGCAAGTTGCCCGCTCCGCCTGCCCCATCAGATGCTGCAAGTCGCCGGGGAATCTCGATCGCTCGCCCACGAAACGCAGACGCACCTCTTTGCTGTTCAACTCGTCGACGTCGTCTTTGAGTACGCCGCGCATGAGGTCGAGCAGCAGCTTCACCTCGCGCTTCGGCCGCTGCCAATTCTCCGTACTGAACGCGAACAGCGTGAGAAACTCCACACCGCGATCGGCGCATGTTTCGGCGACGGCCTTGAGGTTCTTCGCTCCGGCCCGATGCCCCGACGCCCCCGGCAGGCGCCGTTCCCTGGCCCAGCGGTGATTGCCATCCATGACGATCGCCAAGTGACGCGGCGGCTGCTCGAGCGCAACCCGGTTCGGGGAGCTGTCGATCAACTTGAGCCGAGGTTCGGGCATGGTCGCGCCGCAGTGTTTGGGGATCAGCCGACGAACACTCTAAATCGCTTGGGACGGGCGTGCGGCGCGGCCGTTGCGTCAATTTTTCGCAATCGCTTCAGCCACGCCGAGGTCAGAAGGCGAGAAGGTCGGACTCCTTCTCCGCAAGGGCCGCGTCGACACGTCCGATGTGCGCGTCGGTGATGCGCTGGATGTCCTCCTCCGAGCGACGTCCCTCGTCTTCGGTGGCTTCCTTCTCCCGCACGAGTTCGCGCACATCCGCAATGGCGTCTCGGCGAATGTTGCGAATGCCGACACGGGCGTTTTCCGCCTCTTGGCGCGCGTGCCGGATCAGGTCGCGGCGATTCTCTTCGGTTAGCGGCGGGAGCGGCAATCGGATGACGTCGCCGCCGCTTGCCGGGGTCAGGCCGAGATCGCTCCTCAAGATCGCTTTCTCGATCTCCGGCACCATTCGTTTCTCCCAGGGCGACACGACCAAGGTGCGAGCCTCCTCCACCGTGATACTCGCCACCTGGTTGATGGGCGTCCAGTTACCGTAGTAGTCCACCTCGACGCCGGACAGGATCGCCGGATTGGCACGCCCGGTGCGGATTCGGGAGAACGCCGTCGCCAGCGCGTCCAGAGATTTCTCCATCCGTTCCCTGGCATCCTCTTTGAACTCTTCGATCATCGACACTCACCATCGCCCGTTGGCGGCCCAATCACGAAATTCGAGTGCCAACCTTGGCACCCCGGACAATCTGCGTCAACGTACCGGGCCTGGTCGCATCGCACACGACGACCGGCATGCCGTGCTCGCGGCACAGGGTGATAGCAGTCAGGTCCATGACTCCCAGTCGCCTGTCCAGCACGTCCATGTAGGTGAGTTCGTCGAACCGCTCGGCATCGGGACGAGTGAGCGGATCCGCACTGTAGACGCCGTCCACCTTCGTTGCCTTGACGATCAACTGCGCACCGGTCTCGATCCCCCGCAGGCATGCCGCCGTATCGGTCGTGAACAGCGGATTGCCGGTACCCCCGGCGTGGAGCACGACCCGACCCGCCTCCAGATGGCCGAGCGCCTTTTGCACCGAATAGCCTTCGGCCACGGTGGGTATCGGGTGGGAGGCAAGCACGACCGCCTGCGTCCCGAGCGCGACAAGCGCATCCCGGAAGGCGAGCGCATTGATCACCGTCGCCAACATGCCCATGTGGTCGCCGGTCACCCGCCGGACCCCGACGGTGCCAAGCCCGTCGTCCGCACCACGGAGCACGTTTCCGCCGCCCACCACCAACGAGACCTGCGCGCCCCTCGCCGCCGCGGCTACCTCGGCTGCGGTCTCCCCAAGGGTCGCCGGATCGATTCCGAATCCCGCGGCGCCCGCGAGGCCTTCGCCGGATAGCTTGACCAGGACTCGGGACAACATCGGCGGCGTTTGGCTTGCCCGAGGTCGCGAAGTCGTCGAAGCAAGCGCGTCTACTCGAGGCCTTCGCCAACCTCGAAGCGTTCGAAAGCCGTACACCTCGCGCCGGCCGCGGAAAGCAGTTCCCCCACCTTGGTGGAGGCGTCCTTGACGAACGGTTGTTCGACGAGACTCGACTCGGCCAGGAACTTGCGGACCCGGCCCGTCACGATGCCATCGGCGATGCGTTCCAGGACCGACGGTGGCATCGCCCTTTTTGAATGTTGCTGTTTCTTCGCGACCTCTTCCGCCGCCTGCTCGACGTAGATCGCCCGCTCCTTCTCCACTGCGTCGGCGGGTACTTCCTCTGGAGCCACGACCAACGGCCGCATGGCGGTCACATGCATGGCGACGTCCCGCGCCAACTCGCTGTCGCCGCCGTCGAGACATACCAACGCGCCTTTCTTGCGGTCCTGGTGCAGATAGCCTGCGACGACGCCGCCGGAGGCGTCGAGACACGCGGCTCGGCGTACGTTGACGTTTTCCCCGATTTCCTGGACCAGGGCTTGGCGATCCTCCTCCAGAGCCGCCGCAATGCCGTCCGCGCCCCGATCAAGCACGTGCGAGACCGCCCGTTCCACGAAGCCCGCGAACTTGTCGCTTCGAGCCGCAAAATCGGTCTCCACGTTGATTTCCACGATGGCACCCGAATCACCTTCCAGGGCGAGCCCGAGGAGACCTTCGGAGGCCGTGCGGTCCGCCTTCCTTTCGGCCTTGGCGCCGCTTTGCGCCCGTACGATCTCGACGGCCCGGTCCATGTCCCAGTCCGCCTCCACCAAGGCTCGCTTGCAATCTCCGAAGCCGACGCCGGTACGTTCCCGCAACTCCTTGATCATGGCCGTGTTCACGATGCCGACTCCTCCGGTGCGTCTTCCACGAGTTCCACGAACTCCTCCGTCTCGTCACCCGGACCACGCTCACGCCCTTCGGCAATCGCGTCGGCAACCGCAGTCACGAACAACCTCACGGCTCGGATGGCATCGTCGTTGCCCGGGATGATGAAGTCGACACCCTCCGGGTCGCTGTTGGTGTCGACGACCCCGATCACCGGTATGCCCAGCTTGTTGGCCTCCGTCACCGCGATCCGCTCGTGGTTGACGTCGACCACGAACAATGCGTCCGGCAACCCGCCCATCTCCTTGATGCCACCGAGCGAACGGGTCAGCTTTTCCATCAGCCGATGTTTCTGAAGCGCTTCCTTCTTGGTCAGCATCTCGAACTTGCCGGCGGCAGCATCGGCCTCGAGGTCGGTCAGTCGGCGGATGGACTGGCGGATGGTCTTGTAGTTGGTGAGGGTGCCGCCCAGCCAGCGCCGGTCGATGTAGGGCATCCCGACCCGCTCCGCCTGCTCGCGGATGACCTTGGACGCAGCCCGCTTGGTGCCGACGAACAGGATCTTGTTGCGGCGCGAGGCCAGACGCCGAACCTCGGCGAGCGCCGCTTCCAGCGCCGGCACCGTGGCTTCCAGATTGATGATGTGGATTCTGTTTCGAGATCCGAAAATGTGCTCTGCCATCTTCGGATTCCAGAAGCGCTTCTGATGGCCGAAATGCACACCTGCGGCCAGCATGTCGCGCATGCTGATAGTTGCCATGCGTTGTCTCCGGGTTTACTCAGTCGCGCCGCGTCAGCCATCGGATCCGTCGCTTTACGCGACCACCCGCCAATGGCATTCAAAGCGACCGGCGTCATCATTTCGCCGGACCACCAGGCCCGGCGGGGGCGCTTTATACCACAAGTTGCCCGGCGCGGTTCTCGACAGGCGGTTCAATCGAACCGGGCAGGATCCCCGATCACCCCCGCTTCGCGCAGCCCAAGAAGCTCGCTCTCGCCGAGACCCAACTCGGCGCTCAACACCTCGTCAGTGTGCTCCCCCAGCCTCGGCGGCGCCGTGATCTCGACCTTGGAGTCCGACAGCCTCGGCGCGAACCCCAGGAACGGCACCCTGCCGTGCACGGGTAGGTCCAATTCGTGCACGAAGCCGCGGGCCTTCAAGTGCTTGTCATGATGGAGTTCCGCAGTGTCCAGGCACGCCGAGCACGGCACGCCGGCACCCGCTATCGTCTCCATCGCCTCGATCTTCGTGCGCTGGCCCGTCCAGTTGCTGATCTCCTCGTACAACGCCGCCCCGTTCTCGATGCGTCCCCGGGTGGTCTCGAAGCGGGGATCGATAAGCAGGTCGCCGCGATCCATGGCCGCGCAGAGGGCATCCCAGTGGCCCTGGTTGACCGGCATGAGGTAGATGTAGTCGTTCGGGCCGAACGGCTTGCATGCGTAGATGTTCACCGGCGGCAGACCGCCCGCATTGCCCGAACGCCCCGTCGCCCGCGTCCCCCAAGCGGAACCGAGGAACGCCCGGGTGCGGACGTAGTAGGCCATCGCTTCCTGCATGGACAGTTCGATCTCCTGGCCTTTCCCGGTACGCAAGCGCTGCACGTATGCCGCCAGAATCGCCATCGCCGCCTGAATGCCCGTGCCCGAGTCGCCGGTCGTCGGACCCGGCATCATCGGCGGCCCGTCGGCTTCCCCGGTGATCGAGAACGCGCCGGCTGCGGCCTGGGCGATCATATCCATGGAACGGAATCCCGCATACGGGCCGCTAGTGCCGAACCCCTTGACCCGGGCGTAGATCAGCCCCGGATGGACGGCGGACAGCGCATCGAAGCCAATGTCAAGACGGTCGGTGACGCCGGGACCGTAGTTCTCCACGAAGACATCGAATCTCGGCACGAGCCGAAGAAGCAACCCGCGACCTTGCTCGGTCCGCAAGTCCAGGGCAAGGCTTCGCTTGTTGGCATTCCACGCACAGAAATAGGCCGAGTAGTCCTTGTTCGCCGATCGCCCAACGCCACGGCCCGGGTCGCCATACTCCGGCGCCTCCACCTTGACCACGTCAGCCCCGAGCCACGCCAACGCCTGGGTGCACGAGGTCCCCGCCTCGTACTGCGTCATGTCGAGAATCCTCACGCCGTCCAGTGCGGGCATGGCGCCTCCTGATCGTGGACGGTGCTACGGCATCCCGCTACGGCAACCGTTTCCGGCACAACCCGGTACCGTCCATCATCCAGCACAAGTGTTGCGGGGCGTCTAGTGAACAACGACTGCCGCCGACAATCAATCGCCTACGATGGGGAGGCGGGTCTCACGGGGCTGGCAGATCGGATTTACCGCCGCCCATCGCCCCGAGGCCATCCCTAGCGTGCGTAGCGGAATCGGAACCGCGTGGCCCGCCGCTGGCGTTTCTCGCAACCGTCCTGCTCGACCTCGAAGTCAAACTGCCAAGCGCGTACGGCATCGACCGCTGATTCGGCGAACAGGGACATGTGGCTCGCGACGTCAGCCCTCGATTGTTCCGGGCGGAACAACACCTCGTCGTCGACGGTCTCGCCGTCGTCGTCGATCGTGTACGCGACGAGGATCTCCGCAGAGCCGTAGTTCGCCCTTCGCTGCGAATACCGCATCCTGGGATATAGGTCGCCGCCCTCGAATTCCGGTCTGAGTCGCACCGCGCAAGGCGGCGTCTCCAACGGCGTGTCCACTGCCGGAGGGGCCAAGCCGGCCGGGATCTGATCGGGTTCGCCAGGGGTTCCGAGCGCTGCGATGGGCGGGCGATCCGGTCCGGTCCCCGAGTCGATCGGGATTGCAATCGGTGGGTCGCCCCCGGTCCCATCTGCGCCGTCGCTACGGCTTTCTTCGACCGCTTCGGCAGTTTGTTGGGGCATTCCTTCGGCAACCGTTTCGGCGACTTTCGCGTCGGCTCCGGTGTCGAATCCCGGCCGCGGTTCCACCGTGCCGGTGTCCGCAGTCGCGGACCCGCTTTCCGGCCCGACCTCGCCCTCACGGGCGACCGCGCCTTCGGCGGCGGGCGGCAGCTGCGCGATGGAGGTCTCCGCCAACGGCGCGTCGACCAAACTCTCCACCGGTTCTGGTTCGGGCTGCGGCGCGTTCCCCGGGTTGTCGACGCTGTCGTCGGCCGGCGCACCCCGCAAAGGCTGGACGTCGTAGCCGATCTGCACAGGCTGTCGTTCGAACGTTACTGATCCCACATCGGCGAAGTAACCCCGCCAGAAACGCTCGAGAGCCAAGGCGACACGCGGATGTTCCGTCACGCCCTGCCGGGGGATGTAGAAGATCGTGACGTCGAGGTCGGAGTCGGGAGGCGGCGAAGCGCCCACAAGGCCCG
>JAPPND010000017.1 GCA_028818795.1 Gammaproteobacteria bacterium
TCGTCCGCCGAGAGACCGAGCAAATCACCGTAGACCGATTCGTTGTCCGCACCCGCGTCTCGCGGCAGTGCCACGGCGGGGGGATCGAGATCCTGGAAGCGTAGCGGCGTGCTCGGCAGCGCAACCTCGCCGTAGTGTTCGTGGGCGACCTTGGCAAGCGCGCCGCGCTCGAGCAGGTGGGGGTCATTCAGGACATCGGCGAGGGATTGCACCGGCGCGCACGGTACTTCGTGAAGCTGGCATACCTGGAATACCTCGGCTCTCGGCAGGGTCGATGTCCAGGCTTCGACCACGGCGTCGGTCGCCGCCATGTTCTGGGCGCGCGTCGCCCGGTCCGTGAAGCGCGGGTCGTTGGCGAGTTCGGGTTTGCCCATGGCGTCGAGCAAGGCCAGCCAGTGCCGTTCCCGAACGCAGATGATGGCGACGTGGCCGTCGCTGGCGTCGTAGACGTTGTACGGTGCCACGGCCAAGGCGTGGTGGTGGTTGCCCGTACGCTTCGACTGGCCGTTCGCGACGTACCACGCGCCGAGGGCGGAGGTCAGCGACGGGAATACCGAGTCCTGCATGGCAACGTCGAGTACGGCGCCCTGACCGGTACGCTCGCGGCGCACGAGTGCCGTCGTGATGGCGGCGTAGAGGTGGACGCCGCCCAGGATGTCGCACATGGCGGGACCGGCCTTGAGCGGCGGTTCGCCGTCGTGGCCGGTAATGGCCATGACCCCGGTCATGGCCTGGACGGTGATGTCCATGGCCCGGTAGTCGCGATGCGGACCCGTCCGGCCAAACCCCGTGCCGGCCGCGAATATCAGGCGCGGGTTGATCGCTGTCAGCGCCCGTGCACCGACACCGTGGCGGTCGAGCGTGCCCGGCGCGAAGTTCTCGAGCAGGACGTCGGCTCGACGCGCGAGACCGCGCAACACCTCCCGGCCCGTTTCCGACTTGAGGTTCAGCGTCACCGTTTCCTTGTTGCCGTTCAGCATCATGAACGGATAGCTCAAGAGAGTGTCTCCGCTGCCGCGCATGCGTTCGCCGCCGGGCGGCTCGACCTTGATGACCCGGGCGCCAGCCATGGCCAACAGGTAGCCGCAATAGGGTCCGTTGTAGATCTGTCCGAGGTCGAGGACCGTAATGCCGGCCAAGGGTTGCTGTTCCAACGCCGAGCCCTGTGCGAATCCGAAGCGCGAACCATGAAGGTTCGCGGGGGACCGCTCAACCCCCCGCGTCCTTTGTTGGGTGTGAGGGCACAGTCCCGGCGCTAGCGCTCTTGAGGCCGCACCATCTGCATAGTTGAGCAGACGTTCTCACGAGGCGCCCGGGCGACGAAGGCCCCGTAGGGGCGAGGCTATCGCGCCCGTCAGGGCGCGCCGAACGCGCCCGATAGGGCGCGCCCTCGCCCGTGTTCGCGAACACAAAAAGGCCTCGGTTCGAACGGCACGGGACGGGACAAGCCCGTCCCCTACGGCGTCGGTCTGAGGTTGGGGGCCTCGCTAGACCTTGACTGGCGCACGGGATGATTCACCCTTCGCCGAATCCGTGTTCGCAACGGGGCGTCCATGCCGATAGCTGCTCTCGATCACGCCGCGATTCCCATCGACGATGTCGACGCCATGCTGCGTTTCTATGCCGACCTCGGCTTCGACGTTCGAGAAATGCAGCCACCGCTCTTCTACTCGGTGGTGTTTGGCGAGCACAAGATCAACTTCCACGGCCCGAAGGCGTGGCGTTCGTCGACATTCGCCCTTCGAGGTCCATCGGCCGAACCGGGTTGCGGGGACTTCTGCTTCGTCTGGGACGGTACGGTGGAACAACTGGTGGAAATGCTGGCGGGTCTCGATGTGCCGATTCTGGAAGGGCCGGTAGCGCGGGTGGGTGGGCGCGGCCAGACCGGCCAGAGCACCTACATACGCGATCCGGACGGCAATCTGCTCGAATTCATCGTCTACCCGGCATGAACGCGAATCCGCCCACAGTTGCGGCGGGACCAATCCGCGCGACCACTGCGGTTGCGTGGATGCTGTTGTTCGTCTCCTGCCCCCGTGCGGCCGACGTAACGGCGATCACCGGCGCGGACATCATCCCGATGACGTCGGAGGCGGTGCTCGACGACCACGCCATCGTGGTCCAAAACGCTCGCATTCTGGCACTCTGCCCCACCAGGGGCGGGTGCGTACCGACCACCGCGACAGTCATCGACGGGACCGGCATGTTCCTCATCCCCGGCCTCGTCGACTCGCACAACCACTTCGGCGGCGTCGCCTTCGACGGTCGGGACGAGACCCGGATTCGCACGCGGGATCAGCACCTGCGCCAGTACGTCATGTTCGGCGTCACGACGGTGCGCGACCCCGCCGGCAATCCGTTGGTGCTGCAGGCACGCGACCAGATCAACCGGGGCGAGTTGTTTGGTCCCAGGATATTCGCCTCGTGGGGCGTGATGGACGGCGACCCGCCGCTCTTCGCGGGAACGCCGTCCTTCGTCGAGCCCGAAGGGGCCGCAGATTTCGTTCGCATGAGCCAGACGATTGGCTACGACCTCGTCAAGGTGTATTCGACGATGGACATCGAGGTCTTCGATGCGGTGATGGCCGCTGCGGGCGAGACCGGCTTGACCGTCGCGGCGCATGTGCCGATCCAGGTGCCGCTGGAGCATGCGCTCAAGAAGGGCCTCCGGTCGATTGAGCACCTTACGGGATACGACGTCGCCTGCGCCTACCCGGACCGGGTCATGCGTCCGGTCGCCGCGGACATCTACCAGGGCTGGGCTTGGTGCACGCGGGGGAAGGTCGAGGCGCTGGCGGCGATGACGGCTGAGTACGAGGTCTGGAACGTGCCCACGCTGTCGCTCTGGGACAACACGGTGACAGAGTTCGACCGCCCGGACCGCGCGACGGAGGAGCTCCGCCGTTTCGAACATCCGCTGACGCCGTCCGGCTTCGACTGGCTCTACCGCATCTACGGCCCTCAGGCCCGGGCCGGGATAACGGGTACGCGTTCCACCCGTCTGGGACTCGTCAAGGCACTGAGCGATGCCGGTGCGCCGGTGCTGGTGGGGACGGACGCGTCGGCCACGGGCTACACCGTGCATCGGGAAATGGG
>JAPPND010000061.1 GCA_028818795.1 Gammaproteobacteria bacterium
GCACCGAGTAACATTGCCCGTTCACTGACCAAACAAGGAGCACGCGGAGGACACCATGACCCTACGCATCAACAGCGAAGTACCCGACTTCACCGCCAATACCACCCAAGGCGAGATCAGCTTCCACGATTGGATCGGCGACGGCTGGGCGATCCTCTTTTCGCACCCCAAGGATTTCACGCCGGTCTGCACCACCGAACTCGGCTACATGGCAGGCCTCGCCGATGACTTCGCGGGGCGCAACTGCAAGATCATCGGCCTGTCCGTCGACCCGGTGACCAATCACTCCGAATGGATGAAGGACATCGAGGAGACGCAAGGGCACGCCGTCACCTACCCGCTCATCGGCGACCCCGAACTCAAGGTCGCCAAGGCCTTCGACATGCTCCCGGACGACGCGGGCGACACCTCCGAGGGACGCACGCCGGTGGACAACGCAACCGTCCGCTCGGTGTTCGTCATCGGACCCGACAAGCGGGTCAAGGCGATGCTCACCTACCCCATGAGCACGGGCCGGAACTTCGACGAAGTGCTGCGGCTGCTCGACAGTTGCCAACTCACCGCGCAGCACCAAGTGGCGACGCCAGTGAACTGGCAGCACGGCGACGACGTCATCATCGTGCCAGCGGTCTCCGACGAGGAAGCCAAGGCGAAATACCCCGATGGCTGGAACTCGCCGAAGCCGTATATCCGCATCGTCCCGCAGCCGCAGTAGTCCTTAACCGGAGACCCCCATGGATCTCGAGTACAGCCCCGAGTACCGGGAGTTCCGCGACGAGGTTCGCACCTTTCTCGACGAGAACAAGCACCGGGCCCCGAACGCCGCGCGGATGATCCCGGGCCGGCCGAACTCGCCGAAGGAATGGCAGCAGATCCTGATCGAACACGGCTACGCGGCCCGCACGATCCCGAAGGAGTACGGCGGCTACGGCGCCGAACCGGACATCCTGAAGACGCGCATCATCGCCGAGGAGTTTGCCCGGGCACGGGTCCCGACGGGGCACTCCGGGGACAACCGCCTGGTGCCCACCGTCCTGGAACTCGGCACGGAGGAGCAGAAGCAGTGGCTGGTTCCCCCTTCGGTGCGCGGCGAGATGACTTGGTGCCAAGGCTATTCCGAACCGGGCTCGGGCTCCGATCTCGCTTCGCTCTCCACCAAGGCTGAACTCGATGGCGACGAGTGGGTGATCAACGGCCAGAAGATCTGGACGTCCGGCGCCCAGAACGCGGACATGATGTTCTGTCTCGTGCGCACCGAACCCGAAGCACCGAAACACAACGGCATCAGCTACCTGGTGTTCTCCATGGACACGCCGGGCATCGAAGTGCGCCCGCTGGTTTCCATGATGGGCGATGCGTTCTTCAACGAGGTGTTCTTCACCGACGTCCGGGTTCCGAAGGACCAGATCATCGGCAAGCGCGGCGAGGGCTGGTTCGTCGCCAACACCACACTGCGCTACGAGCGCGGGGGCTTGGGCGATCCCAACGAGGCCGAGAACCGCCTGAACCGCATCGTCGACATGATGAAGCGCGAGACCGTCAGCGGCGAGCGGCTCATCGACAACCCGGTGTACCGCGACCGCCTATTGAAACTGCAAGGCCAGATCCTCGCCATGAAGTTCAACGGCATGCGGGTGCTCTCCCACAACATCAAGGGCGAAGAACCCGGCATGGCGCGGTGGATCGTGAAGCTCAACGGCTGCGAACTGAACCACCAGATGGCAGGCCTCGCCATCGACGTCCTCGGCGAGCTAGGCCTGCTCTACGACGGCAGCGACTACCTCCGCGACGGCGGTTTCTGGCAAGCACGCTACATGCTCGACCTCGGATTGATCATCGGCGGCGGCACGGCGCAGATCCAGAAGAACATGATCGGGGAACGGGCACTCGGCCTGCCGAAAGAACCGAAAGTAGAAGCGGCGTAGGGGCGACCGCGCGCCCTGGCAGGCGCGATGTGGTCGCCCGTAATTGGTCAACGACGATGCGGGTTCCGTCCGACAGGCCGCCACAAGGGCGGCCCCTACGCCAGACCCGTCTCCGCGCCGGAACAGGACCAAGGAGCTAACAAACACGATGGATTTCGCACTAAGCGAAGAGCAGCGGATGCTGCAAGACAGCATCTCCGGCTACCTGGAATCCGGATGCCCGTTGACCCGCGTGCGGGAAGTCGCCGAAGCACGCGACGACCGCGCCGACGACGTGTGGGAGGAACTCACCAACCTCGGCGTCCACGGCGTGCTCATCGACGAGGACTACGGCGGTGTCGGGTTGAGTTACCTCGAAGCCGCGTTGATCGCCGAGGCACTGGGCAACACCGTAGCGCCGGTTCCCTACGCGGCATCGTCGATCATGGCCCCCACGGCTCTGGCCATGGCGGGGAGCGATGAACAGAAGGAAGCCTGGCTGCCCCGCATCGCGGGCGGCGAAGCGGTCGTCGGCGTAGGCGTCACGGAGCAGATCGGCCGCCGGGAGACCGAGGGCGTCACCTCCACCGACGGCAAACTCAACGGCAAGGCGATGTTCGTCCTCGATGGCGCATCCGCGGATGTCCTGACAATCGCTTCGGACGACGGTGTCCTGCACCTAGTCGACCCCAACGGCCCCGGCGTGACGGGCAACAAGCTGAAGACCATCGACCGAACGCGCACCGTGGCCGAGGTTGTTCTCGACGGGGCACCCAGCGACGTCCTGCCGGGCTCGGTCGCCAACCGCGAACCGCTCCTGACCATGATCGATGTCGGCCGGTTGATTCTCGCAGCGGATACTCTGGGTGCGGCCCAGTCGATGCTCGACAAGTCCGTCGACTATGCCAAGGAACGCCGCCAATTCAATCGCGTGATCGGATCGTTCCAGGCCGTGAAGCACATGTGCGCCGAGATGGCCGCCGAATTGGAGCCCTGCCGATCACTCGTCTGGTACGCAGCTCACGCCTACACCGCAATCCCGGAGGAAGGCCGGCTGATGGCCTGCCACGCCAAGGCCCATCTCGCCGAGGTCGGCAAGTTCGTCGCGCGCAAATCCACGGAGGTACACGGCGGTATGGGG
>JAPPND010000148.1 GCA_028818795.1 Gammaproteobacteria bacterium
CTAGCAGATGGCCGGGACGCCGCACATCCTAGTTCGAACCGCGAACCGCAACGGTGTCGTTGCCAACCGGATCGAACCCCGCCAGCAGCGTCATGCGCACCAGGTGCGAGAGGCTGTCCGCGCCCATCTTGGTCATGACGTTGCGGCGGTACACCTCGATGGTGCGGGGGCTGATTCCCAGTTCGCGGGCGACGAACTTGTTGGTTCTTCCCCGCACTAGGCGTTCGAGCACCTGACGCTCCCGCCTCGACAGTCCACGAAGCCGGCTCCCTATCTCGGACCGCTCGCGCTGGTCCTGACGAACGCTGTGGTCGATGTCCAGTGCCCGGGCCACGCTCTTCAGCAACCGGTCGCGGCTAACCGGCTTTTCGAGGAAGTCCACCGCTCCCGCGCGTATCGCCTGCACGGCCATGGCGATGTCGCCGTGGCCGGTGAGAATGATGACCGGCAGCGTCTCGCCGCGTTCGTTCAACTGCCGCTGGACCTCCAGCCCGTCCGGCCCCGGCATCTTCACGTCCAGCAGGACGCAAGACCCAAGGCCGATGTCTGGAGAATGAAGGAAATCGGTTCCAGAACCGAACTGTGCCGTTCGATAGCCCGCCGTCTCCAAGAGTGCCCGCAGCGACGCGCGCACGGCATCGTCGTCGTCGACCAGAAAGATCAATCCGTCCGCCATCCCATCAAACCGATTCATCGAAGACCGGTACCGTGAAGCGGAACGCTGCGCCGTCGTCGGTGCTGGAATCGACTGCGATTCTGCCACCGTGCGCCTCGACGATGGTGCGGCAGATGCTCAGCCCGATGCCGATGCCATCCGGCTTGGTCGAAACGAACGGCTCGAACACCCGCTCCCCAACTTCCGGGGCGAGCCCGGGCCCGTTGTCGCTGACGATCACTTCCACCGTCCCCCGACCGGGCGCTGTCCGGACAGCGACGGCAGGTGCGTCCGCGTCGACCAGGGCATCGATGCTGTTCCGGACCAGATTGAGAACCACCTGCTGAATCTGAACGTGGTCGATCAGGACCGGAGGAAGGTCGTCGGTGAGGTCCAGCCCCAGATCGATCCCGTCGGCGACCGTTCCCAACGTCGCCAGCCGACAGGTCTCCTCGACGACGACGTTGATGTCCTTTATGGACCGCTCCGTATCCCCCCTTGCCGTGAACTCGCGCAGCAGTCGAATGACGTCGCCGGCGCGCAGAGACTGGGTCACGGCTTGATCCAGGTATTCGCGAAGCTTGGCCGGCATCTCGCCGCCGCCCTGATCGATCAACGCCACGCTGGCTTCGACGAATCCGACGACCGCGGACAGCGGCTGGGTCAGCTCGTGCGCCAGAGCCGACCCCATCTCGCCGACGGTGTTCGCCCGCGCAACCTGCGTCAATTCCGACTGCAGTTCTTCGATGTGCATGCGGGTTCGCAACGTCTCCGTGAGGTCGTGAAGCGTGCCGACAAAGAGTATGGCGTCAGCGTCGTCGCGGAGTTCGCCGACCGACAGGCGGATCGGAACGGTCCCGCCGTCCTTGCGCAGCCCCGTCACGTCGCGGCCCTTCCCGATGACCTTCGCCCTGCCCGTCCGAAGGTAGTTCCGTATGTACCTGTCGTGACTCCGCCGATCCCGCAGTGTCATGAGCATGTTGACGTTGTTGCCGAGCACTTCGTCCGCAGAATACCCGAACAGCCGTTCGCACGCGGTGTTGTAGAGCAGAACCGTCCCGGCCGCATCGATCACGACCATGCCGTCGAGCGCCGCATCGACCACTCGTCTAAGCTTGTCCTCGCCGAGGATGAACGGCAATTCGGACGTTCCTGACATGGGACCGGAACCCTTCAGTTCCTAAAACCTCGACTCGCCCTCGTCCGACCACAATCATATAATGGAAATGAACTCGTAGAGACCGACCTTTTTAGAGGCATGGCGATGGACAGGCGGCCACAGGATCAACGCAACCACACAGGCAACGCACTCCCTCGCCGGCCAGGCAGATGGCAGAAGAAGCCGCTGGCGGCGGCCATCTCGACTGCAATCGCCTCGACCGGCGGCGCGAGTGCGGCGGAAATCGAGACCATTCTGGTCACAGCGACCAAGCGCGAGGAGAGCGCCCAGGACGTGACGATCTCCGTGCAGGCGGTCACCGGCGATACCGTTCGGGAGTTGGGGATCGAGACCTTCGACGAATACGCGGAGTACCTGCCCAACGTGGTCAGCGGCGGCAATGGCCCCGGCAAGCGGGAGCTCTACATCCGCGGCAGCGCCACGGAGCAGTCGGGCGTCACCATCACGGCGGCGCAGGGTTCGGCGCCGGGCGTCGCGCTCTACGTCGACGAGCAGCCGGTCTCCTTCGGCGGACGCAATCTGGACGTCTTTGCGGCGGACCTGGAACGGATCGAAGTGCTGGCTGGCCCGCAAGGCACGCTGTTCGGTGCCAGCTCGCAGTCGGGCAACCTGCGTCTCATTACCCGCAAGCCCGAGCACGGCAAGCTGGATGCCGGGTTCAACACGAGGTTCGCCACCACGGCAGACGGCGCGAACAGCACCGGCGCAGACGGTTTCCTAAACCTACCCGTGTCCGACGCCCTGGCGTTGCGGGTCGTCGTCTACAGCGACAGCCAAGGCGGCTGGATCGACAACGTACCTGCCACGTTCACGCCGAGCGGCGAGGTCGTCGACCGCAACAACGTTGCGGGCTTCGGACCACCCTTGACCGGCGCCGACTCCGTGGAGAGCGCCCGAAACGACGCCATCGTCCAGGACGACTGGAACGAGGCCGAGTACCGGGGCGGGCGCTTCGGCCTCGCCTACAACATCAGCGACAACTGGGACGCCTTCGTCCAGCACAGCCATCAGACACTCGAGGCGGAGGGTTCGTTCGTCGTCGACACGAACCTCGGCCAGGACCACGCGACGGCGCGGTACTCCCCGGAGTACAACCGGGACAGTTTCGGATTGACCGCCTGGACGCTTACCGGGCGGATCGCCGGCCTGGACGCCATCTACACCGGCGGCACCCTGAACCGGG
>JAPPND010000164.1 GCA_028818795.1 Gammaproteobacteria bacterium
GACGGGCGGGTGCCCTCTACGACAAGGTGCGGGTGATCCTCGAGGACATGGACCAGCTCGGCAAGAGCCTGGGGACTGCCAAACGCTCCTACGACTCCGCCTATGCCCGGCTCGTCTCGGGCAAGGGCAATCTGGTTCGCCAGGTCGAGCAGTTCCGGGAATTGGGTGCCGACGTGAAGAAGGTGTTGCCCAGGGACGTCGCCGAGGCGGCCAACGAGGCGAATCCGTAGGGGACGGGCTTGTCCCGTCCCGATGACCATTGGAGAGCTACGCGATGCGTTTCATCTGCACCGCGGGACGCCTTTTGAGGCGCTGCGAGACAACGTCGATCTCGATACCTACGGATTCCAACGCCGTCAGTCCGAGAATCGGTTCGACGCCGTCGCTGCCGAAGCAAACGGTCGTGCCTACGAAATCTCCCATGAATTCGATGTCGGCGCTCGTTACGTCCACGGTCTCCCGCCGCCCATCGGCGAGTTCGTAGGTCCTTCTCCCCTTCGGCACAAGGCTGATACTGCGTAGCGCATCGGCTGGTACAACCGAGTCCGTGGACCCCGTGTCCACGAGGAAAAGCCCGTCCCAGGATCGACTTGGGTCGGCGGGGTTGCGAACGGTGGCGGTGACTTGGACGACACCCATGGGAGAGACTCCGTCAACTACGAGAGGCCGTCGTTTTACTAGACGCATTTGGCGATCACCTGGCAGAGGGGGTATTTCTTACCCGCTTTCGGGTCGTCGACGCAACATGGTGGCACTCTGATAGCACCTCGACGCGAAGCCTTGCCCGGCGGCGTAGCGCTCCGCGTCCCGCCAAACGCGCATCAGGTTCAGACCCAGGATCTTCGCGATGGCGTCCTCGTCGTAGCCGCGCTCCAACATGCCGGCCACCAGGTTCGGAAAGTCGCCGACATCCTTCAAGCCGATCGGCAACGTGTCGCCGACGCCGTCGAAGTCGGAACCCAAGCCAACGTGATCGATGCCGGCTAGCGCCACCGCGCGGTCGATGTGGTCGAGCACCGTATCCACGGTGGCAAAGGGGTAGGGGTGTTCCGCCGCGTAGGCTTCCCTGAATCCGCGCCGGGCCTCGGCGTCGGGCTCAAGTCCGAGGAAATGCGCAAGCATCGCGGCATCGCGGCGCATGGCCCACTCCCGGGCGTCGTCCGAGACGAAGCCGCTTCCGAAGTTGATCTGCACCACGCCGCCACCATCGGCGACAGCCTTCACCATGTCGTCGCTCATGTTGCGGTGGAACCCGGGGATGAAGTGCCGCAGCGAAGAGTGCGAGGCGATCACGGGCGCCTTGGACAGTTCGAGAACCTGCCAGGCCGCCTTGTCGGAAAGGTGCGAGATGTCGATCATCACGCCGCGCCGGTTCAACTCCGGTACCGTTTCTTTGCCCAGTTCCGAGAGCCCATCCCAACGTTCGTTCAGGTCGTAGCTCGAGTCGGCGTAGCGGTTCGACTTGGAGTGGGCGAGCGACACGTATCGGATTCCGCGGGCCACAAAGTGATCGAGGTTTTGGAGTGTTCCCTCTAAAGGGCTCGCGTTCTCCATGCCGAGCGCCAGGGCTACCCGGCCCGAACCGCGCAGCTGCGCGACGTCTTCCGTACAGGTGACGATGCGGAATTTCCCGGGGTGCTTCTCGGCGAGACCTTCGACCAAGTCGATGAGTTCGTCGGCGAGGCGCCGGGACTCCCCGGCATCCGCAGACCGCGCGGGCGTGAAGATGGACATGAACGCCACGTCGAGACCTCCCTCCCGTGCCCGGGGGAAGTCGAATTCGCGTGCAGGTACGGAAATCCCGAGGTCTGCCGCTTCTCGGTACAGCCGATACGGCGCGTCGATGTGCGTGTCGACGACGAGGTACCTTTGGGCCAGCGTATGTGCGCGGTCATCGGGACCGTCAGTGCATCCTGCCAAGAGAACGGCGGCGGCTAGCGCCCCGCTGGCGAAACCTCCGCGCTGGTGACGGCGCCCCTTCGCTCGTAGGGGACGGGCTTGTCCCGTCCCGCCAAACCTCGTGGGGTGTGCGTCGCAGGCGAGGGCACTTGGCGTGCGCGATAGCGTCGTACCAACGGGTTTTTTCCATTGAAGGTCATTCACGGTTGGTGAGCCATGATGAATACCGGGGTCTCGCACACGGCGTAGGGCCAGATGTGTTGCTCATTCAGCATCTGGCGATGGATGTGCACGGGTTCGACGCGCTCGCGGTGGAGTTGCTCGGCCGACGGCGCGAGCACGATGCTGTCGATGGACTCCCAGATGGGATTCACGGGCTTCAGGGCGCCGATCTCGCAGTGCGTCTCCCAGGAACCCGGATGCAGTTCCCGCACGTCGATGGTGTCTACGAAAGCCCAGTGCGAGAACACAATTGGGTCGCCCGTTGCGAATACCAGGGGAAGACGCTCCTCCGCCCCCCTCGCCTCGTCGAGCAAATCCCGGGCGACGATCCAGGGATGTGAGTCGATGTAGGTGGCACCGTCGGCATGGCCTTCGATGATCTTGGCCAGCGCCTTCGCATCGATGGCGGTACAGATACAACGGGAACTGACGGTCATCGGTGGCGTCGAGTTCCCGGTCGCGGTGGAATCGACCGTCCGGGTCTCATCGAACCGGGCGGCCCCGACGAGCCCGTCGGCGTCCTAGTCGTCCTCGACCACGACCGCAGTACCCACGGCGAGCAACTCCGCGGCGCCGCCCATCATCATGGACGTCGTGAATCGCGTCGCGACCACCGCGTTGGCACCGAGCGACTCGGCTTCCGCGACCATGCGGTCGAGGGCCTGCTCGCGGCTCTCCGAGATCAGCTTGGCGTACTCGAGCACTTCGCCACCGACGATGTTCCTGAGCGTTGCCAGTATGTCCTTGCCGATGTGCCGGGCGCGCACCGTGTTGCCACGCACCAGGCCGAGCGTATTGACGATGCGCTTGCCGGGCACCGTCTCTGTCGTAACGACGATCATTTCAA
>JAPPND010000218.1 GCA_028818795.1 Gammaproteobacteria bacterium
CTTGGATCTTGTCGCTTTCGAAGGCGAAAGCCCGTGGAATCCTCACGGCTTGGCTATTGCCGTTGCGGAACAGGCGGGTCGGCTGGGGGCCAGCCGGAGGGTTCGGTTGTTGGGGATTGGTGGCCACTTTCTACCGGCTTGGGACGATAGGACAGTGCGATCATAGGCCAATCCGCCGACTTGTGTAAACACACATGTGTGTACGACGACGCATGACGAACTCGCGGACGCTGTCGGCGGCTCTAACGGCCGTCGATGGACAGCCCGTGCCCGACGCTAATCCGACTCGCGCAATCGCCGTTCGAGTTCATCGACGCGACGTTCGGTGGCTTCGCGAGCCGCCGTCGCTTCGGCCAATCGCTCCTCGGCGGCATCGGCGCGCGACTCGGCCGCAGTGCGCAAGGCTGTTTCCTGTCGTCGCATTGCTTCAGATTCCACGTGGTCGGGGAGAATCTCGCCGGTTGCGGGATCGCGGAACCGGAGCAGCCGCCCCGAGGCGAAGAGGTCGAGACCGAGAACGTCGCATCGGAACTCGCCGGCCCGTGACGGGGCTATCGGCGTCCGGGTTCCGGTGTGGCCAACACGCCAGCCTTCCAACGGCGGGCCGCCATCGGTGCGGACGCCCGCGCGGGTCGAAGGTCCAGTACTCCCGCACGCCCAGTTCCGCGTAGAGAACGGGCTTCCTCTCGATGTCGTTGCGCCAATTGTCCGCCGACAGGACCTCGAGCACGAAGTCGCGCCTTGCCTTCCTCCCAATGCTTGTACGACTGCCTCGGTCCGCTCGGTGGTCCGAACGCCACGAGGACATCGGGGACGACCGCGGCGCGCCGGTTGCCCTCTTGGTCACCGACACGCTCGGCGAGCGGCGCGAGGAAATGCATCAACGCGAGCTTGCCGCCGGTGTCGGCGAGGCGCCCGGCGGCGAGCGTTGTTCGGGTGTCGTGATTGGTAGCCAACCGTCGAAGCGTCTCGACTTCGCTGTCGACCGTCAGGATGCCCTGGTCGAGTGCCTCCCGGGCGAGTTCCGTTGGTAGCGTGAGCTCTAGGAGAACAGCCATCCGGGCCAGGTAGTGCAAACCGGGCTTGCGCTCTTCGGTGGCGACGCGGGCGGCGATTCTGGCCAGAACATCTCTTGTACGATCTGCTTCGCCGGCCCGGTGCAGTTGCCAGACGACGACCAGCCCGGCCTCCAGAGTGCTCGTCGTGTCGATGGCCGGATCGTCCAGCCACGACACGAATGCCTCGGCCGCCCGCCATCCAATCAATGTCACCCGGCCATCGATCATCGGGTGTCGAGGGGAAGAGACGTTCCCGGTAGAGGATCAGGTTGACGAACCGAATTCGTTCCGGCCGGTAGATGGAGTCGTCCAGGTGCGGAAAGCCGTAGAGGCGTGCGAGAGTCATTGTTGCCCGACGTAGCTCGAAGCTGTCCAGACCGGACTCACTGGGGACTCGTATCGGGTTCGTCGGTGGTCGAGGCCACGAAGTCCCGTAGCAGTTCGATGGCGCTGTCGACGCGGCCGGCCATGGCTCGAGAGCGGACAAGCTCTGCGACTTTGACGGCATACCACCGTTGACTTGGTCCCCTCGAATCGTCGGCGCTGCGGGAGAAGCGGCGGCTCTCGGCGGCCACGTCTTGCGGCGCATAGAGGTACGGCAGGGCCTTCAGCAGGAACGCGTCGAAGTAGGCATCGTAGGTCTCGTGGTTGCCGGCGCGTCGTCCCGCCGCGATGATGCTGTTCGCCGTGTCTAGCGCGACGTCTTGGGGCAGCCGTTCGGCCACTTCCTAATCAGCTCCGCCAGGTTCATGGTTGGGGGATTGTAGGAAGCCGAGATGGTCCCAAGCCGAGCGGAGAACTCCTTGTGCTCTACGAGCATCGTCGCCAGCCAGCGATAGTGTTGCGACGCCTCGCCGAACTCGGCTGCCTTGGCGAACAGCCTGTGGACCTGCTCGTCGCGCAGGTCGGGTCCACCGTCCGTGGCGAGCTCGAGTGCCGAGGCGAATTGTTGCTGGTTCAGCAGATGGAAGAAGAGGGCGGCGCGCAGGAATTCGTCCCCTACGTCCCGCTGGTAACAGGCGAACAACGCTTCCTCGACGTTCGCCAGCTGGTTGAGGGCCAGGTACGCGGCGACGAGTTCCAATCGGTACTGATCATCATCCGGGAAGCGTTCTATCAACCCGGGCAGGACGGTGATCTGCCGTGCCGCTTGGTCGGGCGACGGCAGTTCCAGACTCGGGGGGAACTCCCACTCGTAGACGGCTCGAACGAATTTCGGCGCGAGTCGGTCGGAGCCGTTGGCCTCGCTAGGCGTTTTCTAAGTTCGGCACCCCGACGCCTCCGGCAACACCAGGAACCGCGTGTTCGCGACCAGGTGCAGGCGCCGGAACTGCGCCGATCGGTGCCAGCCCAGCCAGCGGTCTCGCGGCCCGCATTTGAATGCCCCCGACCGCCAGCCTAAAAAAGCGCCAGCCACTGGCCGCGTCACTCCGCGACGTGGCGCAGACCCCGCCCCGCGAACTGCCGGAACCCCAGGTAGTGGTGCTCGTCCATCAATGCGTCCCAGTGCCGCCGCTCGTCCGGGCGGATCGGACGCACGTCCACCTCCCCGATCACCACCGCCGCCGTGTCCAATCCCGCCGACAATGCGGCGTGTCGTACACTAGCCGCCGGCCAAAAGCCAGACCCCCGCGACCAACCCCCGAATCACCGCCTTCCGGCTAGCGTGAAATAACCCCTGACTGTTGTGAGTATTGTTGTGTGGTTGTTGTGTGAGTATGTGTGAGTATGTGTGAGTTATGTGTGAGTACTGTTGTGTGTGTGTTGTTCTGCCAAGGGCAGATCGTGTAATGTCGGCAGATGAGGCTTCAAAAATACCATCTGCATTGGGGGCAGTCAGATGAAAGCGAAATCCACTCGATCAGTGAGGTCGAACATAGTCAGTATTTTCGTTGGCGTGGCCCTGCTCGGGCTCGCATGGGCCATTGTGCCTTCGTTCGCACACCCCCACGGCTACCTAGTCTTCACGAATATCTCCTGCACCGGTACTGGGGTACCCAAGGCAAAATGGAGTGATGTCCTGGCATCCAAACCGCCTTACTATTGGTTCATGAATCTGGGTGAGGGCATTACGTGCTATAGGATCCCGTAGTCCCTATGGAGATTGCGACGCACTGGAGAGCGTTTTCGTTCCTTGGGCCTAGTATTGTTGGCGCCCTCTCGACGCAAATCGTCCGTAGGTGGTGGTGCGGGCTGTGCAGGTGTCGGCGACGAAGTTCGCAAGACCATTTCTCCTCAGTGTGATCAGGGCAGGTGATGGGGCGTGAAGGCGGCTTGCCGCTCATTGATCTCGTCGGCATCCACTTTGCGTATTCCGGCATCGGAGAAGATGTTCACGCTCTTCGCGGAGTTTCGCTCAGCGTCGATTCCGGCGAGATAGTGTGCATACGCGGCCCCTCCGGTGCGGGAAAGTCCACCTTGGTGCGCATACTCGGCTGTTTGGACCGTCCGTCGCAAGGTAGCTATCGATTCGGTGGGTGTGACGTCGGCGAGTTGGATGACGACGGACTGGCGCAGCTTCGCCTTCGGGGTATTGGGTTCGTTTTCCAGGACTTTCAGTTGCTGGAGACCTACACGGTCGCGCAAAACGTCGAGTTGCCTGCCACCTACCTAGACACCACCCCCGAGCAACGTGGGCGTCGGGCAAGGGAGTTGTTGAAGTTGGTGGGCCTTGCAGACAAGATGAATTGCTTCCCCGCTGAGCTTTCAGGCGGCGAGCAGCAGCGCGTCTGCGTTGCCCGCGCCTTGATCAATGGTGCTGCCGCCATACTCGCCGATGAACCGACGGGGTCCCTCGACTCGGCAAATGCTGACGAGGTGCTCACCCTTCTCGAAACGGTAGCCGCGAGGGGGCACGCGGTCATCGTTGTTTCCCACGATGCAACGGTCGCAGGAAAAGCCCACCGGATGGTCGACCTAGCCGACGGCCAGGTGGCGGGCGGGGGTTCGGGGGCAAGACCGGATCCAGCCAAACCTCCCGCGGCACCAGCTGCTCGTCGTCGTTCCATGTGGGGGCCGGGCGCGTTCGCGCTGCTCTTCCATGGACTACGCAGTGGTGGGATTCGGACAGTGCTGATGGCTCTAGCGTCCTTCGTGGGCATTTCCCTTGTCATCGTTCTTATGGGAATGTCTCAGGGTGCCTTCGGGAGCATTGCGCATGTTGTCGGCGACATCGGTGCGGCGAGGATAACGGTGGCGGGGGTCGAGGCGCGGCTTGTTGGCGCGCCGGAGGACGGCAGGTTTGAGCCTGTTCAGAGAGTCGAATTGACGCGGGGCGACGCTGCGCTCATCGAAACCCGCGTCGACAACGTTCAGGCGGCATACACTGTATTGTCCCGCTACTCTGCGGTAAGTCGTGGCGACGCGGTTCTCGACCGTGTTACCGTGATCGCGCAATCCGAAACCGTGCTCAGAACCGTCGTCGACTTGGCGTGGCCTGTGGCGCGGGGTGCCGCCCTAACAGCACGTGACAGCGACGAATTGCGGCAGGTGGCCGTCATCGGGCCGAGCGTGGGCGAAACGCTGTTCTCAGCCGTTGAAGAGCCCCTTGATGACTATGTCCACGTACGAGGTCACCCATTCAAGGTCAAGGGCGTGCTCGGACCCAATCCGGCCCCCACTAGCATCTTTTTGGGGGGTGCCATAGCGTCGGACGAGGCAATCGCCGACATCGAGCAACAGCTCGGAGCTGTCGTGTATCTGCCGTTCAGGACCGCTGCTGAGACGGTATTCGGCACTGAAACCCTCGACGGTATCATCGTCGAGGTGCTGGATCCGGCCTTGGTGGAGGAGACGGCTGGTGAGATACATGATCTGATCGTGCACACACACGGTCGGCGCGGTCTAGTTGCGGAGGTCAACGGTACGTTGGCCGACGCGTATGCCCAGGTGAGCGGTTTGAGCACGACTGTGCTCGCCGGTATTGGAGTCGTCGCGTTGCTGGGAACCGCTCTGGTCGTCATGTCGGCCATGCTCATGGCGGTGGACTCCCGGAAGCAGGAAATCGGTTTGAGGATGGCGTTTGGTGCCCGGCGTCTGGAAGTCCTGCTGCAGTTCGCCGGCGAGGCAGTATTGGTTGTGCTCCTCGGCGGGGCAGTCGGCGTAGCGGCCGCTTTCGTTTTTGGTCCCTATTTGTCCTCCCTCTTGGGTCTTCCATTCGCCAGCGACCCGTGGTTCGCCGGCATCGCCTTCGCTTGCTCGGTCGCTACGGGTGCGCTTGCGGGTAGTCTTCCGGCATCGCGTGCTGCGAAGGTGCAACCGGTGACGTGGCTGGGGCACGTCAAGACCTAAGCCCGATCAGCCTATTGGCATCCGTTTCCAGGCGGACTTCGTCGGAAGCGTCATTGAGGACGGGGAGGCGGCGTTGTTAGGTGTGTCGGATGTGAGTCCGGATCACCTCATTGGGGGGCGAGGTCGGGTTGGCCATCCGCTGTTAGCGGGCGTTGGCGCGATCAGGCCGACTCGTCAAGCCCCAAGCCACGACGGGCTTGCTCAGCGGCATTGATGCGGACTTCAAGACTTGTGACGTAGTCGGTATCGCCAGCGGCAACGGCCAACGGGGCCAGCACGCGCATCAGGGCGAGCTTGTCGCCCTTGTCTGCACCCCGGCCGACCCGTAGTGCAGTGGCCGCATCGTTGGCACGCTGTAGTCCCTCGATCAACTCGACCTCCTGCTCCACCCGGAGGTTGCCTTGGACCAGGGCTTCGGCGGCAAGGTCCGGCGGCAGCGCGTTGCCGACCCGCAAGGCCATCAACACCAGATGGTCCAAGCCGAGTCGTTTCGGATCGGCGGTGATCTTGTCGGCGAGTGCTGCCACCACGGCCTTGGCGTGGTCGTCTTCGCCGCGCGAGTGCAATTGCCAGGCCACCACGAATGCGGCTTCCAGCACGCCCGCCCGATCAACACCGGCGTCGTCGAGCCAGGATACCAAGGCGTTGGCAGCGTTGGTCATCCAGGCCACATCGCCTGGGAAGTGGTGAGCGGAATCGGCGGGAAACGGCCTCTCGCGCCGCAGGATTAGTTCGTGCAGCGGCGCGGGGGTGGCGTCGTATAGGTCGAGTCGCCGAAGTCCATAGAGCCGCGCGAGTGTGTTTAGAGCGGTGATGAGTTCGTACCGCTCCTGTTGTATGGGCCCTGTGAGTGGATAACCCGAGTCGGCGCCATGCGTTGTCGTGCCGAGAAGGGCTCGCAGCAGTTCGATTGCCCGCGCTTCGTCCCCGGCCATGGCATGGAGTCGCACGAGTTCGACGGCCTTGGGGGTGTCCCACTCGCCGAGTGGCACCTCGACGCTGGTGGCGGTTCGAGAAAGCCCTGCCGCTTGGGAGAGGGCTTCTTTAGGGTCGTAAAGGTAAGCCAGGCTCCGGAGCAGGAAGGCGTCGAAGTACGCATCAAAGGCATCGTGCCGGTCGGCGCGGCGTGCGGCCGCCACGATGCTCATCGCGGCGTCCCTTGCCAGATCGCTTGGCAGGGCCGAGACGACTTCCCGGGCCAGCTCCGACAGATCCAGCAATGCACCGTCGGGCGAATCCGAGAAGACCACCCGGCGCCGGTCGACGAACTCGCCGTGTCTCGCGAGTTTAGCGGTCAGCAGTCGGTAGTATTGCGATGCTTGTTCGTACGCCTGCGCCTTGGCATGGAGCCTGGCAATGGCAAGGATCTGCAGGGCCGATGGATCCTCGACCTTGGCGAGGCGTTCGACGAAGGCCTCGCGTTCGGATTCGACCATGTCCGAGGCTTCCTCGTGGCGCAGCAGCATCCATACCGTGAAGTCGTGGTCGCCGAGTTCCGGGAGTTGGCTGGACAGGGCTTCGACATGTTGGTCTAGTTCGCCGGAGGCCGTGATCGCCTGCGCTAGAAGGCGGTAGAAACGGTATTGGTCGCGTCGCTGGCTGTCCGGCAGAGCGCGCAGGTAGACGTCGAATTCGGCCGCGCTCCCGGGCGTGCTCGCGATCGCTTCGAACAAGGTCGTCGAATCCGCCTTCTCGGCATCCCCGAGCAACGCATCGAGTCGATAGTCCGCGTCGGTTCCCCGGTAGTAGTACGGGTCGGACGAGTCCGGCGTCAGTGGCAGCGACAGGATCGAGTTGACCAGGTAGCCGTCTGGGCGATAAAAGCCTTGTTCCGGGTCCGGTGCCGACGCACCGCGCCAAACCGTCCGCAGCGCTTGCGTTGTCTCGAGGTCCGGCGGCGCGTCTTCGGTGGCCGCCAGATCCCGAAGCGTGTCGATCGCGCGATCGACCTGGGGCGAGAAGCGGCTGTACGAGGGTTCCAACGGGCCACGGTAGATGGCGCGGAACAGGCTGGCGCTCGACGAGGGCTCGAAGCCTCGTGCGGCCCGTACCTTCTCGAGCAGATCGTCGACCGTGGGCTGCTCTCGGAGGTCCGGGCCGCCGTCCGTTACCAGGGAGAGGGCCGCCTCGTAGCGGTCTCGATAGGTCAGCAGGTAGTACAACGCTGCACGTAGGATCTCGTCCGTCGGGTCGGACTCGTAGCAGGCGGTGAGCGATTCTTCGGCTTCGTCCCACCGCGCGAGATCCAAGTGCGCCTCCACCAGTTCGCGCAGGTAGCGTTGGTCGTCCGGATAGCGCTCGACCAGGATGGGCAGCAGATCCGCGCGGCGCTCCATCTTCTCGCGAGGCGGCTGGATGCCGTAGTAGCGGTTCGAGAACTCAAGCTCGTAGACGATGCGCACGGTCTCGGCATCGTGCGCCAACTGGCTCCGCCCTGCAGACTCGAGAATCCGTGCCCGGACGGGTGCGTACCTGTCATCCCTCCCCGACACGCCGCCGAAGTAGCGAGGGCCAGCGCGTTGCAGTTCGACCAGTGCCAGGAAGGCCTCCTCGTCGGTGCCTTCGAGGATGCGCGGGAGCGTCGCGGCGACATCGACCGCCATCTGCGCGAGACGCTGGGCTTCGGCCGCGAGTTCGTAGAGGGCGTCCCGGTTGGTGGGATGCGCCTCCGGTACGAGCAGAAGCTCGAACACCGTGGATTGCGCGAACTCGTCCTTGAGGTCTAGCTTGGCAAGATATTCGCTCGCCGCCGCGACCAGCGCTTCGCGTTGAGGTGCCGTCAACTCCACCGCCAACAGGTCGTGGAAGATGTTGCTGAACGCAAAGGAGCGGAAGTCGCCGCGTCGGTGGCGGTCCGCCGTCGAAGCGAGGTGGCGTAGTTGATCGTCGACGCTCGCCTTTGCCTTGAGATACTCCCACACGCCGTCCGAGGCATAGTAGAACATGGGACTCGCCTGGTCTGCGGGGTCCGCGAGGATGTCAAACAGTTCGGTAACGGTGACGATGTCGCGGCCTAGGTCCGCCTCGATCTCCAATACCAGGTCGGGGTCGGCTTGGATGAGTTCCATGAACGAACTCGTGTTGTCCTTGAGCGTGGTCGCGATGGCTGCAACGAGCCGTTTGAACGTGCTCGAGTCGAGCAGGGATCGAGCGTAGGCGAGACCCTCCCGGTAGTTGCCCTTGTCGATTCGATCCCGGAACAGCGCGACGAGATCCTCGTCGTCGCCGGCAAGCCGTGCGAGCCGGACGGCGGCCTCGTAGTCGTCGTTGCGCTTCGCGATCTCCATGTGGCGGCGCAACAGCGGCAGATCCGCGACTTCGGTGGCGGCCGGGTCGGGGAAATGCTCGCCGAGGGAGGTATGCAAGTGCCCGCTTAAGCCAACGTCCCCGGCGCGCGCAGCGACGCGACGGGCAAGGCGTGCGACGCGGTCAAGCCGGGTGTATTCGTCGATTCCCAGAGTCTCGGCGGTCGGGTCGACTTCGTCCGGCTGCCTTGATGGGTCGTCGAGTACGACCGAAAGCTCCGTGTCGAACATCGTCCGTATCGCATCGATACGCTCGGCGGCGGTGGTCGGATCGTCGGGCCACGTCGTCAGGAAGCCCTGGGCAAGGAACTCGAAGTAGGTGCGGTAGTCTCGCGTCACGCTGGTGTCGGGGCCCAATCCGAGCTGCGCCAACGGCGAGGCGTTCGCGCCGGGGCGTTCCTGCCGGCGCCTGGTGTCGAGCGTCCGTAGGACGTTGCCGATGGCGCGGAAATACAGCGCGTTGGCCACGTCGACCTGGCCCCGGGCCTCGCGCAGCATCGCCGTCTTGGCGAGTAGCTCCAAGTCGTTCCGGCTGACGTTCAGCGCGCGGGTGTACCAGTTCAGGGACTCCTCCGGGTACCCCGACTCGTCGAACAGGTCCGCCTTGGTCTGGTCCACGTTGACCAGGCCGGTGATGTCGTTGATCAGGTCGAACGCCTGGACGGCGGCCTGCACGGCCCCTTCTTCGAGGAGCACCTTGCCGAGGTTGATGAACACCTCGGGCGGTAGTTCCTGGCGAAGACCGATCAGGCGGCGACCGTGGGTGAGTTGTCTCTCCGGATCGCCCGACCCCGTCGAAAACCCCGCGAAGCCGGTGTCCGCCGTCGCCAGCGTGACCAGTTCGCGCAGCACGGAAGGGCGCCGTACGCCGGCTTCGGAAAGGGAGTTCTCCACGGCACGGAACTCCGCCTCGGTGTCGCCGACCTCCTGGGCGATGTCCCCGAGCAGTTGGTAGAGGTAGAACTTGTCGTTGTGGGATGCGATCCGTTCCAGAATGATCCGTTGCGTCCAGCGGAAGGTCCGGCGCATGGCGGGGGTGAGGTCCTCGGTGAACGTGCGGGCGCCGATCATGTTGATGATGCCGTCGATGGCGACCACGAACTCGGCGTCGTCGGCCGCGTGTTCGGCCACGTACTGGAGGATCGCCACCGCTTCGTCCCGCCGCCCCGCGGTCTTCATGAGGTCCGCCATCAACAGCAGGTTGTCGCTGTTCTCCGGATGCAGCACCAGGGCGCGCCGGTAGCTTGCGATGGCTTCGTCGCTGAAGCCGCCCAGTGAGTAGATGCCCGCTTCGAACTCGCCGCTGACGCCTTCCTCGTCGAGTTCGCGCAGTTCCCCGAGCCAGTGCTGGACCTCGCCGAAGCGTTCGTCCGAATCCTCGGCCAGGTCGAAGGCGAGCATGTTGAGGACGATGTTCTGGACGTGTTCGATTTCGTTTTCGGGGTCCACCGCCACGAGTTCCCGCAGCACGTCGTCGTAGGCCGAATAGTCGGCGAGCATCATGTGGACCTTGCCGAGTTGGCGGAGGCGGTCGGCCTCGTCGATGTCGCTGTAGCGGGCGTACTCCTCGATCACCTCGGTGGCGGAGAAGTGGTCGCCGACCTCGGTGTAGACCCGCACCAGGAGGCCGATCTCGTTGCGGTTGGCCTGTTTCTGGAAGAGCTTTTCCTCCAGGTCCACAACGATGTCGCCCAAGGTGTTGAGTTCGGTGGCGAGCAGCAGGAACTGGCTTTCCGCGAGGCTTCGCCGGGCGGGGCTTTCGACGCTCACCCAGATCTCCCGCCAGGCATCCAGGGCGTCTTCCTTGCGGTCGGCAACGCTGTAGAGCCAAGCGAGCCGCATCCGCTCGTCGTAGCCGAGTCCGCCTTCGCGGTCGCGCAATCGCTCGAGGATGCGGATGGCCGCATCGGGGCGGTTCAGCCGTTCGTAGGCGTCGGCCAAGTCGCGCACACCCGCGTTGTCGCCGCTGAGGGCGGCTTCCAAGCGTTCGACAGCCGCGACCGCCGCCTCGGTTTCGCCGCGCCGAAGGCGCAGGTCGAAGAGGAAGAAGAGAGGTAAGGGGCTTTCCCCGGCCGCCGCCATCTGGTCTTCGATCATCGAGACCGCTTCCTCGACGAACCCCATCTGCACCATGGACTCGCCGGCCTCGACGAGTACCTCGACCCTGTCGGCGTTGGCTGCGGCAAGCCGGTGCCAGACGCCGAGCGCGTCGTCCGGTCGGGCGATGTTCAGGTAGTGGGACGCGAGTCCGGCGGACCACGCCACGACTTCGGGTTCCGCCGTCATCAGCCGCTCGTACTCGGCGACCATGTCCTCGGTTCGCCCGGCAGCCTCGTAGAGCTTGATCAGCCGGCTGCGGGCTGCCACGTCCACCCGCGTGCCGTTGGCCGCCTCGTAGAACGCGATGGCCTCGTCGTACTTCTCGGTCTCGATGAGCACGTCCACGCGAGCCTGCACGAGCATCGGCTGCGATTCGCCGTTGGCCGCCGTTTGCTCGGCTAGGTGGACGAGCAGTTCGTCGAGGGCGTCGGCTTTGCGGTAGGCCTCGGCGAGCAATGCCAGCGCATACAAGGCGTCGGATTGGACTTCGGTCGCCTGGTGTGCGGTCCAGGATGCTTCTTGGGCGAGGCCGAAATCGCCCGCGTCGATCGCCCATTGGGCTACGCGCACATGCTGCCGGAACGGATTGCCGAACTGCTCGTCGGGATCGTAGAGAGCCAGCGCCTGGGCGGGGTGGCCGAGCAGGGCAAGCGTGATGGCCGCGCGGTTGCGGAAGCCCTGGTCGCGTTGCTTGGCCAGCGCCACCAGGGTATCGACATTGCGGTCGCTGGACTCGGCCATTGTCAACCGGATGCGGATGAACTCCCTTTCGGCCGTCCGGTCGGTGATGTCAGCCGCCTCCCGGTACCACTCGGTGGCTTCGTCGGGGTTGCCGGTGGCGTCGAGCAGGCGCGCCTTGAGCAGAAGGGCATCCGGCGTCTCGCGAAGATCCAACGCACTGTCGACGGCACTCAAGGCACGCTCTTGGCTGCCGTGGCGCCAGTGGATGTGGGCGATCGTCAGATAATGGTTCGCTCGCTCCGTCGCTGACCTGCGCTCGTTGTCGGCGAAAACGCCAAGCCGCCTGATAGTGAGGTCGATGCTGTCGCCCTCGAGCATCGTCTCGTCGTACAACGTGTCGATGGCCGCCAAGTCGACGCGGTCGGAGTCCGCATTCGCCTTTGCCACTTCGGCGAGTGCGCTGGCGGCCTGCGCTTGGCCCGAAAGCAGGGCAAGCGCGAGCGTGATTGCGACCGTGTACCGGGCCGTTGTCACGGTCGTGCGCCGCGCGGCCAGCGGCGGTAGAGGAGTTCGCCCAGATAGGCTGCCAGCGCCAACAGGAGCAAGAGCGGCCACAGGCGGGTCACCACGTACGACAACTCGCCCTGGTTTCCGGCGAGCCAGTCGCCGACGGGCCCCGACGGCGGCGTGCCGCCGACGCTGGCCAGATGGACGCCGCCGGTGCGCTCTGCCAAGCGCGCGAGGTCCAGAGCCTTGACAGGATCGACCTGCGTTTCGTTGGCGATGTCCGAGGCAGCGGGGAGGGCAATGCGTTGCACCGGGTGGTTGGCGCGAGCTTCGCCGGCCGTGACCTCGACTCTTGCCGCTTCCTCGGTCGGAAGGACGATCGTCGCCTCGAACAACCCGGGGGCGTTTTCGTTGAACTCGACCGCGAACGGCAAGGAGCCGCCCACGGCATCCACCAGTCTCGCGTTGGGTACAAGCTCCGTGTCGTGATTCGTGCGCTCGGCCGTCATTTCCACCAGATGTCGTCGCCGCTTGAGCGATAGGCGGAACGGTGGATTGTCCGCCGCCGTCCGTGCCAGCAAACGGCCTAGGAACGATCCGTAGTCCGGCCAATCCCGCCAACGGCCCGTACCCTCGCCGACCGGCTCGGTCATGAGTGCGCTGACCCTCCCCAGTCCGTAGTGCCAACTGGCAAGGATCGGATCCTGCCCGGCGGAGAGGAGGGTTTCCGCGCCGTCTCGGGCTTCGACCTCGGAATAGCCGAGCAACTCGGGCACGAGCGGGTCGGCGCCGCCCCACCAGCCTCGACCGCCAAGCGCCGTCACCTCGAAGAAGCCCCGCTTATAGCGTGGGGGCTTGCGGGTGGAAGGTTGCTTCAGGATGAGCTCGACGAGGCTGAACTGGTCGCCCACCGAATAGAAGCGTCCCTGGCCCCAGTTGGCGATGTCGGACATGATGAGGTTGTGGCCGCCCTGGCCGACGAGGATCGTCGAGACGTTGATGTTGTCCTTGGAGATGCGGCGCACCATGCGCTCGTAGTTGCTGTCCTCCACCCCCGCGTCGGTGATCAGCAGAATGTGCTTGTACCGGGTGTTGACGTTCTTCAAGCCGTAGTAGGCCTCCTGGATGGCGGGATACAGGATCGTCCCGCCGATGGCCTTCATGCGACCGATGGCGCGGTCGATCTCGATCTTGTTGGAAGCCGGCTGCATGGGTACTGCCCAGTGCTTGGCGCCGTAGAACTCGACGATCCCGATGCGGTCGTGGGGTTGCAGCCGACGCACGGCGATCCGGGCGACCTGCTTGGCGAGTTCGATGCGCGTTCCGGCCATCGAGCCGGACGTGTCGATGATGATGGCGAGTCCGACGCTCGGGTCGATCTTCTCCTCTTCGCCGGTAATCTCGACGGGCAGCACGTCGGCGACCGGGGTGCCGTGGTAGCCGCCGTCCGCGAACGCCGCGCCGCCGCCGCTTGCGAGTAGCCCGACGCCCACGTCCTGAACGGCCGCGGTGAGGCGGCGCTGGCTCTCGTCGGCGAGCAACCGCGCCGGCGCGTCGTCGAGCATGACGACGTCGTAGTCGCCGTAGACGAATTCACCGCCCAAGGAGTCCGGTGTCATCGCCGTCAACTCGAAACCGATACCGAGCAGCGAACCAAGCTGATCCACGGCACCGCGTTGACGGTCGCCGACGTAGAGCACGCGCAGGGGATTTTGGATGGCGACAACGCCATCGAGTCGGTTGTTGGCGAGATCGACATCGTCCGTCGCACGCAGTTCCGCAACGATATCGACGAATCCGGTCTGTGCCGCCTCGAACTCGATCTCGACGGGGCAACGGGACTCGCAGTCGAACGGCCCGGCCCGATCGAGCACCTTGTCGGCATCGGCGAGAACGACTTCGAAGCCGCTGCCGACACCAACGACGTCCGCCGTGACGCGTACGGACTCGCCGGGCCGCGCGGTCGTCGATTGGAGATTCACTAGGAACGGGTCGTCGTGAGGGCGCAGTTGGACCGTGTGCACAGGAATGCTGCGGTCCTGTATCTGACCGAGTGATCGCCCCCAATGACGATCGGTGCTGTGTCCGTCCGTAATCATCATGATGGAACCGCTCAGTCCCGCCGGTATCGATTGCGCCGCGAGTTCCAACGCATCGCCGATAGGCGATGCGCCAGCGCCGATAGGCGACTCGCCGGTGGCCCCGCTCGAGTCGACGCTGTCCGAGCGTATCCAGTGGATGTCTGCATCGAACGGAACCTGTTCGCCGCCGCCGATCTGCACGACGGTCGCACTTTGACCGGTCCCAAGGCGATCAAGGAGGTCGCCGGCGACGGCGACGCCACCATCGCGTTCGGTCGGCAGGAGACTCGCCGACTGGTCGAGCACGATGGCGTGATGCTGTTCCGAGGCACTGCGGACCAAGACCGGTTGCATCAAGGCGAGAATGGCGAGAGCGAGGACCACGGTGCGGATCACGCCGTGCATGACCCTCGGTCGTGACGGCAGGAACCACACCAGCGGCACCGCCAGGAACAGTAGCGCCATGAGGGGTTGAAGAAAAGACAGTTCCATCGGCTAATCCGCCTGTCCGCGGCAAGAGGCCCTCACTCGAAGCAAATGTCGATGCCGTATTGTCGCCATCATTCGTCTTGCATTGGTGCCACCGCTACGGCATCAACCCGCGCTGGTAGAGGTACCACTCGGCACCGAGGAGAAGGAGAGCTGCCAGGATGAGCCAGGTGACGATTCCGGTGCCGGCAAAGTCGCCGCCCGCTTGGGACGCTAGGAGCGGCGTGCCCAAGCGCCTTTCTGTCACGGCCTCGCTCAACAGCGCGACCGCCTCGTCTCCCCTGTCCGAACTGACCGTCCCCGCAGCGCCTAGCACGTAGTCCGCGCCGAGTGCATCCAGAGACGGATCTGCATCGGCTGCAAGCGACCACACAGTAGCGGTGGGAATGGGCCTGCCTGCGGCCAGGTACGGATGCCACGCCGGTTCGCCGGCCAACCAACGGACGGCGCGGGATACGAACAGCGGGAAACTCCGTGATCCGGTGAAGTTGTAGTGGGCGAGGAGTTCGTCCCAAACCGAGATGCCCGGCAACTCGGCTTGACGGAGTTGAACGCCGACGGGGCGCTGGGCTTCGGCGGCGAGGCCCGCGGCATCGATCTGATCCAAACCCAGCGCGGCCACGCTCGCCCGCAATGCCAGCTCGGCGCTGTCGTTCCCCGTGTAATCGATTTCGAATGCGGTTGCCTGGTCGGCTGCGGGCGCGAACTCCAGCGCGGGAAGGCCACTGAACGCCGCCGCGCCCCGCACCCGGATGGCGACCGAGGCGTCCTCGTCGGTGATCGTGAGGCCCGGGTCGGCTTCAATGGCATGCCGGATGGCGGGATCCAAGTCGTCCGCGAGGGCAACCCTTACTGCGCGACGGGTCGGCAACGTGAGCCGAGCCGTATTGTCGAGCGCCAGTTCGTCGCTAGCCTCGAGTCGCACCTCGACCTCGCGCCCATCCGCAGCAAGATCCCGCACTAGCGCGAGACCGTCCCCGAGTCGTTCCAGGCGGTCGTCGCCGAGCGGTTGGCCGCCTACTTCGACGGTCATGTCGTCGCCAACGACGGCGTCCGGCGTGCCGGCGATTCGGATCAACAGGTCGAGGCGGTCCCAGCGTCCCGATGCGGCGGGATTGACGCCAAGTGCCGCGATGCCGTGATTCGATTCGCCATCCGGGTAGTCGATCGCGCGGCTTAGGCGTGTTCCCGTTGGTAGACGCTCGATCACTGCGAACTCTGCGGGCGCGCGACCGTATACGACGAACTCCAGCGCCGCCGGGGCCACGCCCGGTACGGAGAGCAGCCGCAACTGCTCGTTCAAGGCGGAAGGGGCTGCCTCCGCCGCAAGGCTCGCCAGACGGCGGTCGAGGAGCAATCGATCCTCGCCCGCCTTCAACAGCTTGATGTTTCGTGCGCCTCCCCAGATCACCTCCCGGCGTCCTTCGGGCAACCCCGCGAGATCAGCTTTCAGCTTGTCCACGGCTCGTTCGAAGTCGTCGCCCCCTGCGGTGTGCGCGGAACCGTCAAGAAAGAGCACGCGGTAGGCGGAAGTGCGGTCTTCGTGGGCTTCGGGACCGGCGAAGGCGAGCCAGAGCAGCGTGCAGATCGCGAGCACGAGCAGGTAGGCAAGTGGATGTCGAAACACGCCGCGAAGGATCCGAACCGGTGCCTCCCGGGCCGCCTCGCGCCAGAACAGCGTGGTGGGGACCGCCACCTCGACATGGCGGATGCGCAGGAGCTGGAGCAGGAAGAGGAGGGCGGCGATGCCCGCGATGCCGGCGAGCACGCCAAGCAATGGCAGATTCGCGAAGCTCATACCACGAGACTCCCGGTCTCGAATAGCCCGCCGAGTTGGTCGAGGACATCCTCGTCGCCGTCGATGCGCACGAAGCCGGCGTCGTAGTCGGTCGCGAACCGGGTCAGGCGTTCGTTGAACTCGCGGTACGACTCGCGGTAGCGGGCGAGCGTCGCCGGGGTGACGGTGAGATCCACGGCATCGCCGGATTCGCAGTCGAGCAGGCGAAGGTCGCCGTGCAGGTCCGCGTGTAGCGTCGGGTCGGCATCCGTCTTCTTGACTAGTTGCACGAGCAGCAGGCGGTGGCGGCACAGGGCGAGCGCCTGGGCGACTTCGTCCGCACCGGCGGGATCGAAGAAGTCCGAGATCACCACCAGGAGACCCCGACGCAGACGATGCCCCGCCAACTCGCCCAAGGTCCCGGTGAGGTCGGTGCGGTCGCGCTCGTCGAGCAATGCCAGGCGCTCGGCGAAGGACACCAGCTGATGCTTGCCCGCCGCCGCCTTGGCGTCGATGTTCAGAACCCCGGAGAACGAGTAAAGGCCGACGCTGTCGTGCTGGCCGAGGGCGATGGACGCCAGCGCCAGGGCGACCCGGAGCCCGGCGTTGATCCGTGGCGGATCTTCGAGGTACATGCTGCTTGATCGGTCCACGAGCAGGTAGACGGGCAGGTCGCGGCGTTCCTCGAAGACCCGCACGAAGAGGCGCCCCAAGCGCCGGTAGATGTTCCAGTCGATGGCGCGCAGGTCGTCGCCCGGCACGTACGACTTGAAGTCCGCGAACTCCAGCCCGAAGCCCCGGTCGCGGGAGGTCTGCTCCGCAGGCCGTCCAGCCCTTGCGACGCGGCGCGCGTGCAGGCTGAACGGCTGCAGCGCCGCCAGGAAGTCCGGGTCGAACAGTTCGGACAACGTCAGTGCGCTAGCCACGGTGCGTCCTCATGGGCATGATCGAGAATGCTCCGCACTCTCGGCGATTAACCGATCTCGCCACGCTACTGGATGGCTAGGCGGCGATGGCGTGGGGGGGCTGGACCGACTTCAGCACGTCTTCGACCAACTCGTCGGCGGAGACGTTGTTCGCCTGGGCGCGGAAGTTCAAGAGGATCCGGTGCCGCAGGACCGGCAGCGCGACGGCGCGGATGTCGTCGGCGCTCACCGCGAAACGGTCGTCGAGCAGGGCCTGGACCTTGCCGGCGAGGATCAACCCCTGCACGCCGCGGGGGCTCGACCCGAGTGAAGCGCATTCGGAAACGCTCGACGGCGCGAGTTCGTTGCCCGGCTGGGTCGCCAGAACGAGACGAATCGCGAAGGTCCGCGCGGCTTCGGGCTCCGCCACCGCCCGCACGGTGGACCGAAGTTGCCGGATCTCTTCGCCGTTGGTGACGTGCTCGATGTTAACGTCGTCGGCACCCGTGGTGCGGTCGAGAATCGCGTGGTATTCGCTTTCCTCGGGGTAGCCCACGATCAGCTTGAACAGGAAGCGGTCGAGTTGGGCCTCGGGCAGCGGGTACGTGCCCTCCTGCTCGACCGGATTCTGCGTCGCCATCACGCAGTACGGTTCCTCGAGGCGGAGGGTGCGTCGGCCCACGGTGACCTGTTTCTCCTGCATGGCCTCGAGCAGGGCGGACTGGGTCTTCGGGGTCGCCCGGTTGATCTCGTCGGCGAGGATCAGGTTGGCGATCAGCGGTCCCTGCTGGAAGGTGAGTTCATGTCCGCCGCTCGCCGTCTCGGTGAGAACCATCGTGCCCTGGATGTCCGCCGGCATCATGTCCGGCGTGAACTGGATTCGCGAGAAGGCGAGGCTCACGGCTTCGCTCAGTGTCCGGACGAGCAGGGTCTTGCCGAGTCCCGGCACGCCCTCGAGCAGCACGTGGCCGCCGGCCATCATCGCCGTCAGGACACCGTCCACGACGTGTTCCTGGCCGACGACCATCCGGCCGACCTCGGCCTTGACCTTGGCGAATACGGCCTTGAACTCCGTGGCGCGGGCGCGCGCATCATCTGCTGTCGTCATGTTGTTCCTCAGTTGGTATGTCCGCGGCAAAAGGCCCTCGCTCGAATCAAGTTGCGATGCCGTATTGTCACCATCACTCGTCTTGCCTAAGTGCCGCCGCTAGAGTTGGTCGTCGTGGGTGTGGAATCGGATCCCGCGAGGTCGCGAGCACGCTCCGCGAGGAAATAGTCCCGGACCGTATCCTGCATCCACGGCGCGAGGGCCAGGTGGGGCAGGTAGCCGATGGATTCCTGCCGGCTGCCACGGTTCGTGGCGTCGGCTGCAAGCGATGTCTTGGGTTCGGGATCGGCGCGTTCGCGCTCGACCTTGATGCGTCCCGGGTTGGACTTGCCGCGTAGATGATCGGGCATCGGCACGCCGAGCAGCATGGCGGCCACGCCCCGGGTTTTCTTCAAGCCGCTCGGACCGCCGCGACCGTTCGCCTGGTCGTTCTCCCGGTCGCTCAAACCGGACGGGCTCAGCGAGCGGTCGACCGCCGCCTTGCGGTTGTTCAGCATGGGTTTGCTCGTCGATGCGCCCTTCTGCTCCTCGTCCTCTTCCTCCTCGGCGTCGTCGGTGGCATCGCCTTCGGCCTCGTCGTTGCGCGCCTTGTCGTCCGCCGGCGGTTGGTCGGACGAGGAGGTTCGGCTGCCGGAACTGCGTCCCGTCCCCCCGCTCACGCCTTTGGATGTCTCCGGCTCTTCTTCTTTGGCCTCTTCCGGACGGCTCGGGTTTTCGCGGCGGGGCTTGGCGGGCCGCTCGCGCGGTTCTTCCTTCTTCGAAGACCCCTCGCCCGACGCCCCCGCAGCGGCCTTGCCGGCTTGGCGTGCCAACGACGCGGCCGTGCTGCTCTTGGCGAACGACGAACGCGTATCGCCGGTACCCGTCTGCGACCGCGCCGCGCGGTCGCGTTCGCCTTCGGAACCGGGTTCGCTCAAGGCGGCCATGCGCCGGCCGTCCAGGCTGCGCCGGGACGACTCCTTGGGAATCGGCGGCTCGGTTTCCTCCTCTGCGACGGTCTCCGCCAGCGCGACGAGTTCGGTCGGTAGCTCGTCGACTAGCGCGACGGGGGTGTCGACCGCCAACGATGGCGCCTCGCCGAGCAGGAGCGCGGCGCCGAGTAGGAGTACCGAAACGGCTCCCAAGGGCCGGCGGCGGGCCTTGAGGACGGGCGGCGGTGTCCGCACCCGGGGTAGTTCGGCTTCTAGCGCTTGGCGAGCGAACGGCCCCGCGTCCTCGACTGCGGCGTGTTCGAACGGACCGACCGGGCCCCGGGACAGGAACTCGTCGGCCGCCTGCAGGCGTCCTCTGAGATCCAGGAGCTTGTCGAACAGGGCAAGACAAACGCGGCGGTCGGTCTTCTCTCGCAGAACGACGACGAGTGCGTAGACGGCGACGATGACGAACGGTGCGACGAAGGCAAGCACCACGGTGGTGCCAGTCGCAAACGGCCACAGCGTGGGGCCGACCAGGCCGATCAGGTTGCCGATCAGCGCAAGGCACGGAACGACCAGCGCGGCGGGAAACAGGTGGGCAAACGCCTTGCCGAACGCCTCCTTCGCGGCCCAGGCACGCAGTTGGCGCCGGCCCCGGACCACGATCCGCTCAAGGTCGCCCGCAGGACCCTCATGGTCGCCGGCTTCAACCATTCGACGACTCCTCCTTGAGTAACTTATCGTCCGGATCGAGCAAAGGCCTCAGCCGAGCAAGGGCTTCGCGCGCACTCTCCTTCATGGGCGGCGGCGTCGGTGTCAAGTCCGCGGCGGCGCGCTTGTAGCTCGAATAGGCCCGTCGATGGCGGCCCAGGGCCTCGTAGGCGCGACCGAGTTCGTGACGGACCACGCCGTCCAGGCGCGGGTCGCCGTAGAACGCCGCCGACAGGAACGTCTTCCAGGCATCGTGGGCGTTGCCGGCGTGCAGGTAGCGGTCGCCGAGCATCAGTTGGATGTTCTGGCGCAGCGACGGCCGGTCGGACCGGCCGATGTATTCGAGCGCTTCTTCGCATAGCGCAATGACGAGGCTAGAGCGCTCGTCCTTCGACTCCGAATTGAACAAGGGGAAGACGAACCCGGAAACGTAGTGCGTCTTGCGCCGTTCCGGAGTCACGCTCAACCCCGTCGCGACGGCCTCCATCTGCGCGTCGTCGGGCAGACTTGATCGCAGGCCGACGTCGAACCACCGTCCGGCCGCTTCTTCGACGTTGCGGTCCTCCGGCCAGGTCTCGGTGTAGGCCTTGAGCGCGGGGATGTCTTCGGCCGCCGCCGCCGCGTAGAAAGCTGCATCCGCTTCGGAGTAGTTGCTGTCCTTTTGCGGAGTCAGTGCGAGGTATCCCGCGTTCGGGTTGATCTCCAAGCGATATCCGGACCATAGCCCCAGTCCGGAACGCAGTAGCCATTCCACGTCGAGGTTTTCCGGGGGATCGTCAAAGGGCTGGGGAAACAACGCCACCATGCCTGACAGGCCGAGGGCGGGCGGCGCGCCGAAGGCTATGTCGTCGACATCCCCTGCCGGCTTGCCAAGGCGTTCTGCGATCGGCTGATTGAGGTAGGTGTGGTAGCCCGCCGTGCCGAACGTCATCGAGGCTCTCGTGGCACCGTAGGACACGGGCACGTGGACCTGGTTGTCGATCACGCGCACGCCCTGGATGACGACGGCGGCATCCTGCTCGACCTGCTGCACGTCCGCTTCGGCGGCCGGCTTGAGCGACAGTTCTTCGGCCTCGAAGTCCAGGCCTAGTGCGAACGCCTGCATCACGGGAAAGCCCATGACTGCCGACACGTCGACGTTTTCTAGTTCGTTCGAATACCGTGCCGTGTAATCGAAAAGAAATCCAGGTTCCAGGGAAAGCTGGTCGCGGTGCACCTCGAGCCGGAAACCGTCACCGAGGATCTTGAGGGTCTGTTCGTTGTCGCCGAACGCCAACGATCCCAGGACGTTCTCGTTCATCGCGAACGCCTCGGTGGCTGCGTAGTCGACGATGACGTGGGTCTCCTTCTCGAACGCCTCCGTCTGCAGAAGCACGCGGATCAAGACCCGATCGCCGAGCAACTTGGCCTCGATCCGCCCGCCGGAGCCTTGCGCGCCGGCGACCGCGGCCCACAGCAATGTCAGCACTGCCGACATCAGGCAGACGACTTGCGCAACCTTTCGATTCGTGGGTAGACGTACCAAGCTCAAACACCGCCTAGCGATTGGCTACTCCTTCAAGCTTCGCACAGAGCACCTTACGGAAACCTTACACCGTTCAACAAGGGGACCAATGTGCTGCCCGGATTGCCGTGGGGGCGAGCCTCATGCGCCCGCCAGGGCGCGCGGTCGCCCGCCCGGATCGATCATCGCGACTGGCTCGGGACGGGACAAGCCCGTCCCCTACGGTTCGTTCCGTCAGACCGTGGTCTCGTAGGGGCGACCCTTGTGGTCGCCCGGCATGTGTTCGCCCACCCGGATCGATCAATGCGACTGGCGGGACGGGACAAGCCCGTCCCTTCGGTTCTTGTTGCTACCCTTGTCGTGGCAACGGCCCGTAAAGTTTGCGACGACGGTCAAGATGCGGCGAATCTTGCGTGAACGCATGCGAGGGCGCCCCTTCGGCGCGATGCCTCGCCGCTACACGGCGAGGCTATAGCGGGAGAAGCTCGGCCAGCTTCGTTTCCAAGGACTCGCCCCGCAGGTGCCTTGCCACGCGCTTGCCGTCGCTCGTGATGAGGTAGTTGGCTGGAATCGCCTTCGCCCGGTAGAGCTTCGCGATCGTGCTGTCGAACGCTTCGCCGTCGCAGACGTTCACCCAGGGGATGTCGTACTTCTCGACGGACGCCGTTTCCCAAGCCGCCGGATCCTCATCCAGGTTGACGGACAGGATCTCGAAGCCCTTGTCGCGGTACTTCTCGTAGGCGTCCTTCAGGTAGGGGATTTCGGCGATGCACGGCCCGCACCAGGAGGCCCAGAACTCGACCAGGGTGTATTGGTTATCCTTCAAGACGTCCTCAAGACGAACCTCCTCGCCGTCGAGCGTTAGCGCCGAGAAGTACTTCATCGTCTTGGCGATCTGCTCGGTCCGGTGGTCGCGCAGGGCGGTCATCAGATCGACAGCCCGGTAGTTGCCGAGTTCGCCGCTCAGTTCGGCGAATGCCGCGTTCTGCACCTCGTCGTCGCCTTCGAGCCAGGCGGCCTGCAGGGCCAGCACACGGGCCGTCGAGTCGCCGTGATTCACGTAGATGTCCTTGAGATGTTCGTCGACTTCCGATTCGGTTTGCGGGGTCGTCGGTGTGGGGAATATCAGCTCGTTGTAGGTGCCGCCCGATAGCCGCAGGTCGCCGTGTGAATCGCCTGCCGCCACCTGGTGCTGCGCGCCGGGCTCGACGACGCCCCTTGCGAACGACTCGTCGTCATCATCCACCAGCCGGACGTGCGCTACGAACGGATCTTCGATGTCGGTCCGGATCGTAGCGGTGCCGTTCTCGATGAACGCCAGGTCCAGCACCTCGAAGTCGCCCTCGATGCGGGGATCGGGGTAGCCCAATTCGAGCAACTCGCCGTCGTGTTGGTCCAAACCTGTTGCCGTTACGGTCGTCTCGGCCGCTTGCACGCTTCCGACTAGGCACGCCAAGGCGCCCAGCAGCACAGTGAATCTAGTCTTTCCCATGATTCCTACCTGGTGTCAGGGGTATCCCCAATTGTCGCGATTATCCTTACGATAGCCTGACTAAGAACTCAAGCGCGGTCTATTCGCCGTACAACTCCGCCAGCTTTTCGTCCAGTTTCCGCTGGCGCAGGTGCGTGCCGACGATTTCGCCGCTGCCGCCCCTGGCCAGGTAGTTTGCCGGAATGCCCATCACGCCGTAGAGCTTCGCCGACTCGCTCTCGAAAGCCTCCTGATCGCCCACGTCGATCCAGGGGATCTGCTCTTCGATCAAAGCCTCCTGCCAATCCTCGTGTTCCTCGTCGAGCGACACGGAAACGATCTCGAAGCCCTGGCCGCGGTATTTCTCGTAGGCCTCCTTCATGTGCGGTATCTCGGCCCTGCAGGGTCCGCACCAGGAGGCCCAGAACTCGACGAGCACGTATTCGTTGTCATCTAGGACTTTGGTCAGGCGGAAGGGCTCTCCGTCCAGCGAAACGGCCCCGAAGTCCTTGATCGCGGTGCCTATGGCGATGGAGCTGGCGGTCAGGTACCGCTCGTAGCTGTCCCTGATCCGGTCGGCCGCATTCGCCACGACCGGATTCCCGGGAAGTTCCTGCTGCAGCGATTCGTAGAAGCCAATCTGCTCCAGGAATCCCTTCGACCGACCCGCTTTCGAATCCTCCTCCAAGTCCCATTTGGCGATCCAGCCCCGGTCGGCGGACAGGGCCACGAAGCGCATGGCGGGATCCTCATGCGTCGTATAGATTTCCCGCAGTATCCGCGACTGGATCAGGCTGTGCTCGAGCGCCTCGCGTTTCGACTCGATCGTCCGTTCACTCCATTCGACGCGGCTGGCCTCGCGCTCTTCCTCCGACATCGCCGCCATGGCGTCGAATCTGGCGCGGTTCTCTTCGTCGGCGGCGCGGTAGTCGGGGTCGCCGCGCCAGGAATCGAAGGCGAGCTGCGTGTACTTGCCGCCCTCGACCTCATTGGCGTCCGCCAGGAATCGCACCGTGGTCAGGCCCGGCTCGAGCACGAACTCCGCCCGCCCCAGCGGATAGATATCTTCGGCCGGAAGCACGTCGATCTGAACGATGCGGACGTAATCCACGACGCCGCTTAAGGTCGCGCGCCCGTTTCGCAACTCCACGGACGCCAGCTCGCCGTAATCGTCCTCGCTTGGTTTGTAGCCATAGGCGACCGCCTTGGATGCGGGGTCCTCAAGCGCCGAGGCGTCGATGCGGATCTCGTATTCGTTGCCGGGCGCGCAGGCGCAGGCAACAACCCAGACTACCCCGATATAACTTGCAGTGCGGATCATCTTCTTCTCGCAAACCAGAGCCGGCCGCCCTTCCCCGAGCGGCCGGCACCGAGGCGGCTACAGTCCGAAATCCTTGTGGAGGTCGAGGTACAGGACACGACCGGCGGCGAACACGCGATTGGCCGCGAAGCCGCTGAAGTTGTCGACGAACGGCGGGTCGGGCTCGAACAGGTTCTGTGCGCCGACAGCCACCCGCAGGCCTTGCAGCCAGCCGGAGTCGGCCGCTGCCGTCCAGCCGACCTGCACGTCCGTGCGCGTGTACGCATCGGCATGGGTTTGCGGATTCTGGTTGATCGGCAGACCGTCGAACCTGCGAAAACGCTCGCCAGGCAGGACAACCGACGCGCTGGAAGGCTCCAGCAGTTTGGTCGAGCTGGTGTGGTACGTTTCCGCCGTTACGTTCCAGGCGCCGTAGTCCCAGGTCAGCCGGAGATTGGATGCCCAGCGGCTGGGGCCGCGCTCGGTGTCGGAAATGTCGATTTCGGGAATGAACGACACCAGTTGCCGCGCGGTCTCCAGCGTGCGCACCGCGTTCAGGTAGATGCCCCAGTCGCCGTAGTCCGTGGAAAAGCGGTAGTCCACGCGGAAATCGATGGTCTTCGAGACGTTGCTCGACAGGTTCAGCTCGCGGCTATCTATGATGATCGTGTCGCTCTCGCCGAGAACGAAGATCTGGGGCAGGCGCTCGTAGTTCGCCACCAGGTCTTCGTCCGGTATCGAGGACGGCGTGGAGATGAAGTTGTCGTAGGCGAGATCCGACCAGGTGACCGCGATATTCAGCCCCTGCATCCATGCGGGTGCGTACTCCACCGTCATGGTCGTGGTGGATGCCGTCTGCGGCTGCAGCGACGGATTCACGCCCCACAGGGCGATGTACCTCGTGTACGGCTCCAAGGGGTTGAGGAAGAACGGGTTGGAGAACGGATTACGGGTGACATCGAGTATCGTAATGGTGCCGTACAACTGCGAACTCAGCGGCGTCAGGAACGACTCGCCGTTGGTGGCCTTGAGCGCAAGATTGTCCGAAAGCCGCCAGATCAGGCCGAACGAGGGCGAGGTGTTGTCGAAGGCAACGCTCTGTTCCACGCCGCTGATGAAGCCTTGCGCGTCGGCCGCGGCTGCCCCGACCAGGTCGGCCAGGTTGATGCCGTCGATCGAGCTGATGGCGCTGAAGTTCGAGGCGTTGATGAATCCGGAGCGTTCGTAGTCCTCCATACGGGCCGCAGCGGTCAGCGTCAGCTCTCGAAACCACGGGCGATCGTTCAGCAACGGGACCGAGATTTCCGCGAACGCCGCATCCACCGATTCCTTGTTGGGTCCGATCGTGAACGGCTCGCGCACCTGGCCGAACAGCACGACCGGGCTGCCGTCGAAATTGGTGGACACGTACACGCTTTCGGCCTCGCTCTCGCGAACCTCCAGGCCCACGGCGAGTTGCACGTCGCCGGCGGGCAAGCTGAAGACCGGACCCGATGCAAACGCCGTGTACTGGAAAGTCTCGTTGACGGCATCGCTGTCACTGAGGTCCAGCGGCGCGGTCAACAGCGCGGCGTTGCTCGCAACGGCCGATGCATCGCCCGAGAACGGATCGAACTGCTCGGCGATCCTGTTTACCGAAGCGTTGTCGAAAGGGTCGCCCAGATAGTTGCGAGACACAGACTCCTCGCGGCTCAGGCTGCCGCTCACGTCGTAGGTCCAGCCATCAAGCGGCAGGTTGCCGTCCATGCCCAGGTTGACGAACGTGTTCTCGAGTTCGCTCGCGATCGGCAGCGCCTGCGCCGCGATCAGCGCCGACTCGGCCAGCATGTCGTACCCCACCAGCACCTCCTGGCCGTAGGGGTTGTTCGGGTTGGTGGCGGTCAGGAACAGGTAATTGGTTGCACCGTTGAGGCGTTGCGAGCCGCCGCCGGCGCGTGGAACCAGAAGGCTGCCCTGCCAGCCGCGCGGGTTGGTGCCGTTGAAGGCCACGGTATTGAACCCGAGGTGGTTGTCGTCCTGCTGATTGTCGTATCCGAACTCGACACTCAGCGTTTGCGACTCGCGGAAGCGCTGCTCACCGTTGAAACGGAACGAGTGGCGCTGCACTTTCGGGCCCAGGTCCTCCTCGTTGTAAACCGATGGCACGCCGGGGTCCCGTGGACCGAGTATGTCGCCCGTTGCCGGATCGCGCGGCAGGAACGGGTTCGGACCGTCGAGCGGCTCCCCGGCATACCGGGTGGTGCCCCACGGGCGTACTATCGCGGCCACCGACAGCACGGACCCCTGACCCGCCGGACCGATGCCGTAAGCGCGCCGGTTGAGGCCGCCGACATCCGTAAAATCACCGACGCCATCCGGGCCCGAGCGGATCAGCTTGTTCGGATTGGTCGGCTCGGTCTGCTCGAGGTTTACCGAGCTCGTGAAGTAACCGCTACCCCAACTGAAGGTATGGCCCAGGTCGAATCGGTCACGGCTGGAATCGTTGCTCGCGGCCTCGGTGCGCACACCCAGGCTAAGGCCGTCGTAGTCTTCACGCAGAATGACGTTCAGCACACCCGCCACGGCATCGGCGCCGTAGATCGCCGAGGCGCCGTCGGTGATGATCTCGATGCGCTCGATGTGCGCCAGCGGAATCGACGAGGTGTCCGTCAGCAGATCCTGAACGTCCAGCGACGACCGCGCCTTGCGGCGGCCGTTGATCAGCACCAGCGACGAGCGGGTGCCGAGTCCCCGAAGGTTGATGCCGCTGGCACCCAGCGTCGCGCCGTACGGCACGCGGGTGCTGCCGTATTCGCCCTGGAAGAGCTGGGTCGCTGCGGCGTTCGCCGATCCCAGGTTCTGCGGCAGGTTGCGCAACACGTCCTCGATGCTCGCATAGCCGCCGCGTTCGATCTGCTCGCTGGTAATCGTGATACGCGGCGACGCCGGATCGACGCCCTTCAGACGCGTGCCCGTGACGATCACCACGTCGACGTCGTCATCGTCGGCGGATGTATCGGCGTCCCCTTCCTCGCCTTGCGCCGCCGCCGGCAACGCAATGGCAACAATCAATATCCCGATAACGCGGACCAATCTGGCCCACAAGCAATCGTCTTGCATCGTTATCGTTGTCACCCTTCCCCTCCCAAAACTCCGGTTTGTGACTCCCGCCAGACTTAGTGAGAATGCTTACCGAAACCTTACGGGATGCTTCGCCTCGATCCCCGCCGGCGAGGGACAGAATGGCATGGGGCTGCCGAGTTCGCAGTCCAACGGCGGTGCCAGGCTGCCGATGAGGGCCACTCGTCGAGTACCTTGGCGTTGACAACCCGGTCGCTAGCGCTAAGGTGCAGGACATGCCACGCGACGATCCTGATCGGCAGGCCCGACGCGCAGCTCGTCGGGACTGGCCGATTCGCGCGTATCGTGCCGGAGAGCATCCGGAGGAGGAGTTTCTCGCCGATCTGTCGGTGGAGCAACGGCTCGCGATCGTCACTGACATCACCGAGACGTGCTGGGCTGTTGCCGGCAGGGAGACTCGGGCTACCCCCCGGCGTGACTGGCCCATCAAGATCGTCCGAGACCGCCGTCCGACGTGAAATGACGACTTCGCTGATACGCCGGGGATTGGCACGTCGGCGCGTCGGGCCGTGCTGACGTATCACACGTAGTGGAGCCAGTGCTCGAACGCGGGCTCGGCACCCAGCACCACCGCACGGTATTTGTCCCTCAGTTGCGATGTGGCGGGCCCGATTCGCCCGTCGCGTACCTGGTTACCGTCAATGCTTACGACCGGCCACACGCCGGCTGAGGTCCCGGAGAGAAAGACCTCGGCGGCGCTGCCCAACTCGTCGACCGCGATGTCGCGTTCCACACATTGTCGACCGACCGCCGGCGCGAGCGCGATGATCGAGTCGCGGGTGATGCCGAGCAGGACCTTGCTGGCAGGCGGTGTCGCGAGATTGCCGTCGGCACCGACCAGGAAGAGGTTGGCGGTGGGGCCCTCGGTGAGATTACCGTGCTCGTCGAGCAGTACGATATCGTCGAATCCCTCGTTCCGGGCCCGCCACTTCGCGGTCATGGCGGCGGTGTAGTTGGCGGCCACCTTGGCGTGGGGCGGGATGATGTCCTCCCGGCGTCCCGATTTCTCGCGCTCGATCTTCAGGGACACGGCTTGCCGTCGCCGACGTCTCAGGTCGGCGTTGGGGGAGGGGAAATCCCGGTCGCTGTCGTAGGCCGCGATGAACACCGCGACATGGGGATTCTCAGGGATCAATTCCGCTTCGACGGAAGGCATCAGCGCGCTGATCTTGACGGACTTGACGCCGGGGTTGCGGCGTACCGTCTCGGCGCACGCATCCACAAGCTCGTCGACCGCGTACTCGAGCGGCAGGCCGACAATCCGGCAGGTCGTTTCCAAGCGTTCGATGTGATCGCGCAGGCGGAAGATCGCGGTACCGCGGCGGGCTTCGTGAACACTGATGTAGTCGAAGGCCAGCGACCCGCGCTGCAGGCTCTGCGCCAGCACGTGCACGGTGGCGTCTTCCCAGGCGATAAACTCACCGTCCCGCCAGATCTTCCGGTTGGGCATACCCAGGCGCCCGCAGTGGCGAAAATGCGGGCGCAATTGTATTCGAGTCCGCAGTGCGCCCGGAACGGCTTGTGCCGCTCCGGTACGCCGCCCCCGTACTGCTCCGCTGCGCTGTTGGCCCGCTTCCCTAGTCCTTGGCGAACTTCCTCTCGATCGTCAACGTGAAGGCTCGGCCGCGCGGTCTCGACGCGACGGAATCGAATATTCCCCCGGTGTCGACCGCGAACTTCGGCTCAAGCTCGAACTTGGCGTTGCTGTCGAAAAGGTTTGGCACAGCTAGCTGAATCCGCGTGTTGCGCAGTAATTCGGGCTTCCACTCCGCTTGCTCGAAGTCGTAGCGAACCACCACGTTAACGGGATTCGCCGCCGTCACGGTGCTGGTGCCACGGAACCGTTCGCCCGTTTGGCTGTTGTACCGGCTCACTCCCTTGACTGTTTGGGACTGGTGGCTTGCGGTGACATCAACGCGCCAGCCTCGCCAAGCCCAACCAAGGCGCAGATCGAACCGATGCTTGGGCGCTACGTCAAATGGCGCAAGGATGTAGAAGTCGTCCTCCTCGTCCAACACCCACAGGGGTACAGTCCCGACCACGTCGACGGGCTCGCCATAAGCCGGGTACGAGCAGTTCACGCTCTGAGGACCGCAATCGTCGACTTGCCGCCAGACGCTTTCGGTTAGATAGCCGTAGTCGAGCCGCATGTCGAAGTCGCCGAAGGACGACTCGAAAAAGTAGGTCAAGTCGAGGTCGATGCCGTTCGTTTCCACGGTGCCCAGGTTGGCACGCTGGCCACTGTTCGGCCACACGACGCGCCCGGTTTCCTCGTCGAGTTGGATGCCCGGCGCGTCCGGGTTCAGGGCTTCGGGCGTAAAACCTCGAATTCTCGGCTGCCATTGGCCGATGCGATCGACAAGCTCGTTCCAGTGGAAGTTCACACGGGCGACCAGGTTGGGCAGGGCTTGTGGCGTCATGTCGAACCCGAAGCTGCGCGTCGTGTTGCTCTCCGGGAGTAGCTCGGGGTTGCCCCCGTAGAGGCTAACGATGTCCTGCGTCACAGGAACCCCGTTTTCGTCCAGCAGCGACGTCCAGTCGTCGTTGACAAACCTGAACGTGGCAAGCGATCTGATTGTAGGGTTGACATAGGCGGTCAATGGTGGCGCGGCGTAGGATTCATTGACATTGGCGCGCACCTTCAGCCAGTCAGTCGGCTGCCAGACGAACCCGGTCGACCACGCCGAGATCGTATCTTCCCGAATCACCGGCGTATCCGACGTGATGGTTGTTTTGAAAGGACAGCAGGTGTTTTCCGTTTCGATGATGCGTCCGCCCCCCGAGGTGACATCGTCGTAGCGCGCCGAAACCGTGACGTCGAGGCCCTGAAGACCCGGGCGGGCGTTGTCACCGCCGAACAGGGGTACGTTCAGTTCGAAGGACACCGAGTCCGTGTCCCGGATCATTTCGTGGTCGTATCCTCTTGTGAGTTCGGGGTCGCCGCCCAGTGTCGGGAACACGCCGAACCAGGCGTCGGCGCTATCGCGACCTGCAGCTGTGCCCGTCTCATCGAACAGATAGGTGACCTCGGCGCGGCGGGATACGCTGAACAGCGATTGGGCGTTGCCTCCCGGGGCCTTGAAGAGGGCTCCACGCACGGTGAACGCGTACTCCGTATCCGTGCTCTCGCTGGCCGTGCGATTTTCCTTGATCACCATGAGGTCGACGAACTCCTCTTGCGAGGCGAGGCCGAAATACGGGAGGTCGAACGCGTTCAGGGTTCCGAGACGGGGGTCCGCCGAACACTGGTCGGCGAGCGGATTTCCTACGCAATACAGAAAAGGCCCGCTAATCTCGTTGAAGTGCAGGCCGTGGTTTTCCGAAGAGGCACGCGAGGCGACGACCTCCCACTCCCAGGTCTCGGCGACGCGGCCGTCCAGGGCGACGTGACCGCTGAGCGCCTCTTTCTCCGTGAATCTCTCTACATCCGGCAGAAAGTCGAACTCCGCCCAAATGTTGACTGGGCCCTGAAAGGGCGTGTGCGGCGTACCGGTCGTACCCCAGGGAGTCACGTTTAGCGGGCTGGCGCCGTAGAACCGGTTCTGGTTGCTCTCGAGGGAGTATGTATCGCCCGTCGTCCGGGCGATGGCACCAGACAGCTCAAGCCGCTCGGTCAATTCCTGCCGCATGCTCAAACGCCAAGAGTGGTCGTCGCGACCGGGAACAAGGCCCTGACCGGCCTCCGCACGGGAACCGGGTTGGACTGACAGTCCCCTAAAGTCGGCGAGTGTGAGATCGCCGTCGCTGTCGTCCGGCATACGCGACCGGAATACCTCGGTGACACCGGTCGGGTCGCCCACCGGAACGGGATTGCCGTCCGCGTCGAGCAGGAACAGCGGCTGCTGCACGGACCCCACCCCGAATTCGTAGACCGAGCCCCCTTCGATGTTGGGGGGCCACCCGTAGGGTATCTCGTACACGGTCGACGAGGTGGCGAACTGCAGGTCGCGTTCGTCGCCGTCGAGCGGGTCGCGGGTCAGGTATTCGTAGCTAAGGGTCGCGGAGCCCCGGTTCTCGGTTCCCCAACTGTGCGTGCCGCCGAACGTCACGGACGTCTCGGCGGTGCCGCCCGCCTGCGGCTGGGAGTGGTTGATGCGCACGTCCACGCCCTGGTAGTCCTTGCGGGTGATCACGTTGACGACTCCGCCCACGGCGTCGGCGCCGTAGATCGCGGAGGCGCCGTCGAAAATCACCTCGACGCGTTCGATCATGGAAATCGGAATCTGGTTGATGTCCGTGGCTTCCCCGAGCACGCCGCCCCGGGCGGTGCGCTTGCCGTCGATCAATATCAGCGTGGCACGCTCGCCAAGGCCGCGCAGGTTGACCCCCGCCGCCCCGAAGAAGTTGCGCGTGCTGCCGAAGAAATTGCCGTCAAGCGCTGCGCCGTTCGAGGACGGGGCGTTGAAACTCTGGGGGAGCCGGCGCATGAACTCCTCCACGGTGGTGACGCCGCTCGCCTCGATCTCGAACCGGTCGTAGACGGTGACCTGCCGGTCCATCTGCCCGGGTTGCCTCGGCAGCCTGGAACCGGTGACGACGATCAATTCGACGTCGTCCTCCTCGTCGTCCTCCAACAGGGCGGGCTCGATCACCCCGCCGCCGTCACCGCCCCCGTCGGGTTCGGCTTCGTCGAGGCCGATGGCCACGGAGTCGTTGGCCGCGAAGTGGTAGGCGAGCCCCGAATCCTTGAGCATCGAGTCGAGTGCCTCGACCACGGTGTAGCGGCCGTTGATGGGCCCTAGTTCCTTCTCGCCCGAAATGCCGCTCGGAACGGCGATCTGGATCCCGGCGCTCTCGCCGAGTT
>JAPPND010000132.1 GCA_028818795.1 Gammaproteobacteria bacterium
ACGGCGCACGGCCGAACTACACCCAGTCTCGCTACGAAAGCCTCGCCGACATCGCCCATGCCGCCGGCGAGCATCCGACCGAGGCTTGGCTTCGTCTTACGTTGGAAAGCGACGGCAAAGTGTTGTTCCACCAGCGTGGCTTCAACGTCAATCTCGAAAACCTGGAGAAGCTCATCACCACCGATTGGGCGATGCCGGGTCTCGGCGACGCGGGCGCCCACGTCAGCCAGATGATCGACTCGGGCTGGGCGACCTTCGTACTGTCCCACTGGTACCGTGACAAGGGCACCTACACGTTGCCCGAGGCCGTGCGCCGGATCACCTCGGTGCCGGCCCATGTGCTTGGGCTCAAGGACCGGGGGATCCTGAGCGTGGGAGCGAAGGCGGATATCAACGTCATCGACATCGACCGACTGGAGGAACGCCAGCCCTATATGGTGCACGACTTCCCGGGTGGCGCACCGCGCTTCCAGCAGCGCGCCGAAGGGTACAAGGCGACGGTCTGCAACGGGCAGGTCACGCTACGGAACGACGAGCACACGGGCGTTTGCGCGGGGAATGTGCTGCGGAACGGTGCCGCGTAGGACTCGGCCTGCCCGAAGACGACACCGACCAACCGCGCCCGTAGGGGCGACCCTTGTGGTCGCCCGCTGGGGCATTCACGGTGCCGGGTCAGGACAAGCCCGTCCCCAACGACCGGTGTCCTCTAGAAATTTCTGCCGCCCGACTCCCGCAGCCGTTTGACGGCTGCGCCACGGTGCTATTCGATGGGCGCGAGCAACTCGGGTGCCGTGACCAACTGACGCACGCCGTGCGACTTGGTCTCGTTGAAGACGTTTCCTTCCTCCGCCCAGCGGTGCAACGAGTTGATGTCGAGCCTTGCGCACGCCGGACGGACGTTCCAGGTCACACGGGCCGGTGAACACTTGCTCTGATCGTAGGACGGACCGGTCGTCGATCCCCGGAACAACACGGGGTCGCCGGTATCCGACGGAATCGACTTGGCCTGGTGCCGGCCTTCGACGACGTTCCCGCCATACGCCATCGTCGTGAAGTCGAGGGCGTCCGAATCGTTGACGACGAGAAAAACCTGGGCTTCCACGCGCAGCAGAGGGTCGCTGCACCCTTGGGGTACGCAGGCGCCAAGCCCTTCTCCCGGCGTCGCATCGCAGGACGTATGAACCCAGTGCACCTCGATCGTGTCACCGGGCTGCACGCCCTGGTAGGCACCCGGCGCGGCGGCCAGTTCAGCGTCGCTCAAGTCCGGAGTCTCGTTGCAGGCGAAACCGCCGTCGTCGGCGTCGCTGACGAAGACGCTGAAACCCGGGCCCTTGTGTTCGGCGTTGGTGTGCGTGTGAATGTTGCAGAGGTTCATCTCGCTCACCCCGGGCGCCAGCGGAAACGCCTCCGTGTTCAGGCCCGATACGCTCGCGATGTCGCGAGGCGTTTGCGGTCCCATGTCTACACATAGCCCGTTGGTCACCGGTTCCGCGGCGGCATCGGCCGTCGCATCGGTTGCCGGTGCGTCCGGCTCGGACGGGGCCGTTTCGGGCCCGCTTTCGGTGCCACAGGCGGCGGTCAACAAGGCAAGTGCTAGTGCGAAATATCTCATGAGACGGTCCCTAACGTGTCGACGAAGCGGCGCACGCTGGCGCGCCCAGTGTCGGTGAACATACTAGCGTGGCGTCATGGCTGATAGTGTCGGACGTCGATGTCCGGCAAGAAACGGTAGTGGCGGACGCTCGCCGTCATCAACGCTTCGCCCGCCTCGACCGCCGTTGCAGCGATCAATGCGTCCGCAAGGCGCATCCCGTGTGCCAGTGCGTGACGTTCCACGTACAACACCGCCCGGTGGCTGACGCCTTCGCAGACGGGGATCACGCGCCAGCCGTTCTCGCCGATTGCCCGCCTGAGCCCAAGGAGTTCGTTCTTGTCGCGTACTCCTTGTAGCAGTTCCATATACGAAACGGCCGAGAGTCCCACGTCCGCATGTCCGGCGAGAGCAAGGCGCGCCGACTCGGCGCCGCGGAAGAACCAAACGAGCACGTCGGTGTCAACCAACATCGCGCGTTCGACGCAGATCCCCAACGAAACGGTCCACATCGGCCAAGTCAGCCCGGTCCTTCCACATGCCGAAGCCAGCTATGCCGGGCGTCCCGGTTCCGGCGGGCGCCGACTCGATTTTGACCAGCCTCGCCCTAGGCTTGCCTCGGTACGTGACAACCACTGTCTCGCCACGATCGACGCAGTCGAGCACTTCGCGGACCCTGGTCCTTAGACCCTTGGCAGTCACTTGCATCGGCATCGGCTCTTTAAAGTGCTACTTAAAAGTGTACCCTTGAGGATCCCATGATCACAACATAGCGCGGCGTTCGGCCGCGACCCAAACTGAGTCAAACCGCCCAACCTTCCCAGATGTTTTCAGCCGTCGTCGCGACATCCTCGCGGTAGTTCCGCGTGTCCACCCACCACTGGTACTTCTCGCCCGGGCCGTATTCCTCGTCGTCGTAGTAGGTCATCCCGTCGCGCTGGTAGTCGCAGGGTACGATCAGGCGCACGGTGGGATTTCCGCCATCGGCCGAATAGTTGACCCCCGCCGAGTGCATGGTTCGCGGATGCCAGAACACCACGTCGCCGGCATCTCCCGTGAACTCGACCGGCGTGATGTCGCGCAGCACCGCGTCACGCGACTGCCGGAACCCCTCGCGGCGATCCTCGGAGATCACGCCGCCGTGAACCGTGTCCCAATGCGGGTGCAGGCGCAGGTGCGACTCGGGCCACAGCGTGAATCCGCCACTGTGCGGAAGGATCTCATGCACTAGGACCATGGCCGAAAGCTCGGCGGCCATGTAGTCGGCGTGCGGACCCAGGCGCCCCGGCTGCGTCGACCGCTTGGGCAATACCGCGTAGATGCCGCGTACCCGGCGCGGCGGCTTGATGGGTGCATCGAAGAACGCCCGCACCATCGCGATCATGTTCGGATGGTTGGCGATGCCCTCGACGAGAAAGGACTCGGTGCCGATGCCCTGCGGACCGGGCGATCTCATCTTCCAGTTGTCGTGGATGAGGCGGCCGACCCGCGGGATGTCGTCCTCGGACCACTTCTCGCCGGGTGAATCCAGCCAGGTGGCGGGGTCGTCGCGGCGGAGCACTTGACGCGGGACGTTGCTCCACAGGTAGTCGATCGTTTGCTCGAAGGCTTTTTTGTCATCGAGGAGCCCCCGCTTGACGATGAAGCCCTGTTCCTTGAAGTGGGCGACCTCCGCGGCATTGAGCGTTGGACCGGGCGTTGCGAAGCCCGGATCCTCGAACAGGATGGGTTCCCGAACGGCGACTTCCGGGGCCTTCGGTTGCCCCGACGCATGGCCTACGTTGTACTCGGTGTATTCCATCGCATCAGCCCTTCCTGGACGCAGGTGGCCGCAAGCTCGCCGTCTCGAGTATATAGCCGCCCGCTCGCGAGCCCGCGGCCGCCGCCAGTGGCTTCGACGTCCTGCGCGAAGAGCAGCCATTCGTCGGCGCGCGCGGACCGGTGAAACCACATAGCGTGGTCGAGACTGGTGCCTTCGAGGCCCGAGTCCTGCCAACGCATCCCCAGCGGCAGCATGACGTGGTCCACGACCGTTGTGTCGGACAGGTACGCAAGCCCGGCCTGGTGGACGAAGCCAGCATCCGGGAGCACCTCGGGAATGCGCATCCACATGAGCTGGGTCTCGGTGACGGGCACGCCCCGGGGTTCGGTGGGCGGATTGATGTAGCGGATGTCGACCGGGCGGTCGGACCCGTGCCAGACCTCCTCGCCGCTGAGTTCGAGAGTGAAGTCGTCGTAGGTATAGCTCACGTCGTCCGGCGACGGCACGTCTGGCATCGGCGCAGCGGTGTACTCGGGCGACTCGTCGGGAACCTGGTAGGAGACGAGTGCCCGGAACAGTTCCTTGCCGCGCTGGTTCGCGAGGATCTGCCGGGACGAGAACGAGCGGCCGTCGCGGACCACCTCGACCTCGAGGTCCACGGGTAGGTCGACATCGCCTGGGCGCAGAAAATAACCGTGGAGCGAGTTGACGCGTCGGTCGTTGGCGACCGTGGCGTGCGCCGCCGCCATGCACTGCGCGAGGAACTGCCCGCCGAACATCCGTTCGCCCTTGTCGGGAGAGGGTGGGGCGGTGAACCAGCGTTCACCGACGACTTCGAGGTCGAGTAACGGCGCGAACATGGGTTCGCGAACATACCCGAGTGCGCCTCGCGCTGCGAGTGCGCCTTGCAATGCAAGTGCGCCTTGCAATGCAAGTGCGCCTTGCAAAGCAAGGCGTGTAAGCTTGCCGTTTTGCTCGGGGGACATGCATGAAGCTGGGTATGGGGATCGGGCCGTTCGGCCCACCGGGCGGTGCGCGGCTCGTGCAGATGGCGCAGGAAGCCGAATCGCTCGGCTACGACACCATCTGGGCGCCGGAGATCTACGGCGCCGACTGTTTCACCCCACTCACCTGGATCGCCGCCCACACCGAGCGCATCAACGTCGGCAGTTCCATCATGCAAATCTCGGCGCGGACCCCGGCCAGCGCCGCCATGCACGCCGTTTCGCTGGACTATCTGTCGAACGGCCGCCTGATCCTCGGCATCGGCGTATCGGGGCCGCAGGTCGTCGAGGGCTGGTACGGTCAGCCTTATCCGAAACCCCTGGCGCGGACGCGCGAGTGGATCGCGATCTTTCGCCAGATCGTCTCCCGCGAAGGGCCGGTGTCATTCGACGGCAATCACTACAAGCTGCCCATGCCGGGCGGCACGGGCCTCGGCAAGCCGCTGAAGCTGATCCTGCATCCGATTCGCGAGCGCATCCCCATCTATCTCGGCGCGGAAGGGCCGAAGAACGTCGCCTTGGGTGCGGAACTGTGCGATGGCTGGATCCCGATGTTCCTGTCGCCGTACCGGATGATGGACATGTACAAGGACGCCATGCGGATCAAGAACAGCGACTTCGAGATCGCCGCGGCGGTGCCGGTGATCATCGACGACGATTTGGATCGCGCGCTCAGCCAGATCAAGCAGAACGTCGGCTTCTACGTCGGCGGAATGGGCGCGAAGAGCTTCAACGTGCACAAGGACCACATCACCCGCATGGGCTTTGGCGAGGAAGCCGACCACGTGCAGGAACTGTTCATGGCGGGCCGACGCGACGAGGCCATGGCGGCGGTGCCGTCCGAACTGTGCGACGAGATCTCGCTAGTCGGTCCCAAGGAGCGCATTCGCGAACGGCTCCAAGCCTGGAAGGAAAGCCCGGTGACCATGATCAACGTCGGCACCGGGAATCCGGAGACACTTCGGTTCATGGCCGAAGAACTGCTCTAGCACGGGCGACCACAAGGGTCGCCCCTACGAAGGGTCTTCCAATGCGTGACATGAAATTCGGGGCTTTCCTCGCGCCCCACCATCCGATCGGCGAGCATCCGACGCTGCAACTGCGTAGCGACCTCGACCTCGTCGAGCATCTCGACCGCTTAGGTCTCGACGAGTTCTGGTGCGGCGAACATCATTCCACGGGTTGGGAAGTGATCGCCTCCCCGGAACTCTTCCTAGCGGCCGCAGCCGAGCGAACCCACCGCATTCGGCTCGGTACAGGGGTGGTTTCCCTGCCGTACCACCATCCGTTCATGGTGGCGCAGCGCCTGGTGCAACTCGACCACCAGAGCCAGGGTCGGTTGATCTTCGGTTCGGGACCCGGCGCCTTGCCGTCGGACGCCCACACCCTCGGCGTCGATCCGATGGTGCTCCGGGACCGCCAGGACGAGGCCATGGGCATCATCCGTCGGCTGTTCGAGGGCGGTGATCGGTTCAGCTATGAATGCGAGTGGTTCAAGCTCAACGAAGCCAAGCTCCAACTCCTGCCGCTGCAACGGGACATGGAGTTCGCGGTCGCCTCCATGGTGAGCCCGTCCGGCATGACGCTCGCGGGTAAGCACGGCGCGGGCGTGCTGTCCATCGGTTCGACGACCAAGGCCGGTCTGCAGGCACTGCCCCTGCAATGGAGCTTCGCCGAGGAATCCGCCGGGAAACACGGCCGCACGGTGGACCGAAGCATGTGGCGAGTGGTGATGAGTTGGCACATCGCCGAAACCCGGGACAAGGCGCGCCAAGAAGCCAAGGAAGGGCTGTTCCGCCACAACAACGAGTACACCGTCGGCACCTTGGCTACCTCATGATCGGGAAGAAGGCGTGGTACTTGAAGGTCGCGACCATCGACGCATTGAAGGAATTCATGCGCTGGTACTCGACGAGTTGAGGGCAAGGCCATGAAGGCCGCACTCCCAGTAGCCCCTTCCATCGTGCTGACCTGTTCGAGGCCGGGAAGGAAAGCCCGGTGACCATGATCAACGTCGGCACCGGAATCTGGAAACGCTTCGGTTCATGGCCGAAGCTGCTTTGGGTTGGTCGCAAGGGGGTTAGCCGGGTAGTGGCTTTGGTGGTTGTCGACACCGGCGGGGACGGGGAGGCGGCTGGCGATGCATGACGCCCGACGCCGCCCCGGCGCGTTCCTCTTCCGCAAGCTGATGGCGCGCAACGTCTGGCTAGCGATGGCGATGTTCGTAACGGGTGGATTCGCGGTCGGCGTTGTGATCGTGCCGCGACTTGGCCAGCCTTGGTCGACGGTCTTGGCCGCACTAGTGGCGGCGGGTCTTCGGGCGGTTTCGAGAGCGACGTGAATCGATTGAGATGTACGGCAGATTGCCGTATGGTGCCCGCAATTGAATGTCGGAGCGGATTGGTGCTGTCCTACAACGATGCAACGAAGGACATCGACGAGCCTCGTACCGCGCGCATGGAACAGCGCACGAAACCCCATGTGAAGGTCGCAATTCAGCGTGCGGCAGCACTTCTGGGCGTTGACGAAACATCGTTCGTGACGAGCTCCGCGTACGAGCGTGCATGCTCGACGCTCGACGATCACGAGCGAACGGTGCTGGTCGGCGAAGATCGAGACGTGTTCCTTGCGGCTATGGAGAACCCCGCCGAGCCCACCCCAGCGCTGCGCGAAGCGGTGGCAATCCACCGCCGACTGATTCGCGATGTCGGGTGACGACGTTGGATTGGACTTCACGATTGAAGCACTCGATCCGAATGGCCATGATCGTTCCACGTTTGACAGTGGCGTAACCCGGATCGACAACTTTCTCAAGCGGACTGCCAGGAAACATCAGGCCAGGGACTTCACGCGCGTTTGGGTTGCCTGTTGCCCGCCCCGGCGGCAGGTGCTCGGCTACTATGCAATCAACTCCCACACGATTGAAGCCGCCGAATTGCCGGATCAACTTGCCAAGCGTGCTCCTCGTCATGGTGCGGTACCGGGGGCCTACCTGTCCATGGTCGGCGTTGATCGGGCCTTCCAAGGTCGGGGCTTGGGTCGGGCGCTGGTCGTGGACGCTTTGCGCCGTATCGAAACCGCTTCCCGCACCATCGGAATCAAGCTAGTTGTCCTCGATGTTATCGATGATGGCGGCGAGGAGGAATTTCGTCGGCGCATGCGATTCTACGAGCGCTTGGGATTTGTTGCCTTCCCGAGGCGACCCTCGCGGATGTTCATTCCGATGCCGACGGTTCGGGCGGCTATCCGCAGCTAGGATTTGGCTGGACCACGGCCGCTGACGCACGATGCCGGTGGTCGAGCTTCTGTAATGGGACACAAGGATGAAGGAATGAAGGTCGCACTACCCCACAGCCCGTTCAACCGCGCGGACCTGTTCGAAGCCGCTGGCTTCAAGGTGGTCGAGGGCCGGGTCCGCAGCATTGAGGACTTCATCGAGCTGATGAAGGACGCCGACGGTGCCCAGGTCGGCGTCATGCCGCTGACGACCCGCGAAGTGATGGAGGCCTGCCCGAAGCTCAAGGTGGTGAGCCGCCTCGGCGTCGGGGTGGACTCCATCGACCTCGACGCGGCAACGGAACTTGGCGTACTCGCCTGCAACGTGCCGGGCGTCAACACCACCGAGGTGGCCGACCATGCCGTCGCGATGTTGCTGTCGGTCACCCGCTGCCTGCACGACGCGATCGCCTCGACGCGGCTAGGACAATGGCGGGAGAACCCGCGTACCACGGGCAACTACGTGAACTCGGTCCGGCGTATCGCGGGCCACGTCGTTGGCATTGTCGGCTTCGGCAACATCGGTCGCGCCTTCGCGACCCGTATCCGCGGTTTCGGGCCAGCGGAGATCATCGCCTACGACCCCTACGTGGAGCAGACGGCGGGCGATCTCTACGGGGTTCGGATGGTCGACTTCGACGAGATTCTCGAGCGTTGCGACTACATCACCATCCACTGCTCGGCGACCGCTGAGACCCGTCACCTGTTCAACTCCAACACCCTGGGCAAGCTGAAACCCACGGCGATCCTGGTGAACACGGCCCGCGGACCGATCATCGACGGCAAGGCGCTCGCCGACGCCTTGGAGGCGGGACAGTTGGAAGCGGCGGCGCTGGACGTCACCGAGGTCGAACCGGTGGAGTCCCACGACCCGCTGCTCAAGCTACCGAATTGCATCGTGACGCCGCACATCGCGGGCTTCTCGCCGGTGTTCCTCGAGGAGTGTCCGATCCGACAGGCGGAGAACATCATCCGGGTGCTGTCGGGTGAGAAGCCCCACGGGCTCGCCAACCCGGAGGTCATCAAGACCATCGCAGTGATGCACGAAACGAATACGGGACGTTGGGCCGGTGTTCCCGGATTCTCAACGGCGTTGGCAGTCTAGGAGGTCGATGTGGGAAAGGTAGCGATTGTCACGGGCGCAGGGACCGGCATCGGCAAGCACACGACCCTCGCCCTACTCCGGGAGGACTATTCGGTCGCCTTGGCGGGTCGTCGCCTGGAACTACTAGAGGAAGTGGCCGAGGAGTCCGGCACCGGGGATCGGGCTTTGGCCGTGCGGACCGACGTCAGCGATCCCGATTCCGTGGCGGCGTTGTTTGCTAAGACCAAGGAGACCTTCGGACGCCTCGACCTGCTGTTCAACAACGCCGGCACCGGTGCGCCAGGCGTGCCCCTGGAGGACCTCGCCTTGGAACAGTGGCAGCGCGTTGTCGACATCAACCTGACCGGTTCGTTCCTGTGCACCCAGCACGCCATCCGGCTGATGAAGAACCAGGACCCGAAAGGCGGCCGCATCATCAACAACGGGTCGATTTCCGCCCATGTGCCAAGGCCCAACTCGGCACCCTACACCTCGACGAAGCACGCCCTCACGGGACTCACCCGGTCCACGTTTCTGGACGGTCGAGCCCACAACATCGTCTGCGGCCAGATCGACATCGGCAATGCGCTTACGCACATGACGTCCCGCATGGGGCAGGGCATGAAACAGCCCGACGGTTCCGTGAAGTCGGAACCGACGATGGATGTCGAGAACGTCGCCCAGGCGGTGGTCTACATGGACAGCCTGCCGCTCGACGCCAACGTCCCGTTCATCACGGTGATGGCGTCGTCGATGCCGTACATCGGTCGGGGTTGAGGACCGATGTGGCTATGCGGCTGTGTGGACCCCGACCACCAGATGTTTGCCGAGTGCATCGAGCGCGTCGGCAATCTGGTCGATGTGCGATCGATGGTCTAGGTCGAGAAGGCGACTGATCATATTTTCCGCAACCCGAAGCCGTTCGGCCAACGCGGTTCGATCAACGCGTTGGTCCCGCATTGCGTGGTATAGAGCGATCTTGGCAGTGACGATCGGCGACAGTTCGACCACCGGCGCACCATGAGCCGGTGACGGTTTCGGTACACCCCGGTCACCCTGAACATATCCACCCAGCGCGGCCACAAGGCAGTCTCCCGCCTCTTCAAGCGCCTCGCTCGTTGTTTGGCCTTCCGTTAGGGCCTCGGGGACATCGGGAAACGACACCAAGATGGTATCTTGGTGCTCACGGAGCGCCACTGGATATGCCAGTCGCACCGAAGCAGTGGTTTGGCTGCCCATCGGGTCATAGTCTAAAGGTCTTGTGACGACAATCCTAGCTGACGCAGCATGGACGCGCACAGGTCCTCGCTGAGTTCCTTCTTGCGGTCCTTCACGGTCGTGAGTCTCGCACCGTAGTAGAGACGACCGTGGCTGCCCTCGCCGTGCCTCGAGTCGAAGCGGACCTCTACGCCTCGGCGACGACCAAGTCTTCGTATGCGTCGTATGAACTCGGCACCTTTCATTTGCCCGCGCTGCACGCCTTGGTGTCGCAACTTAAGTTACATTTGATAAGCGCATTTCAACACAGACAAACCGATGTTGACAAGATGGGTTCTCGCACATATTGTCACGGGATGGCCACACGTAAGAGCTCGGTGACTGACCCGGCAGCGATGGTGCGAGAGGCACGGGCGCGAATGGGACTGACGCAAGCGGAGTTCGCGGAGAAGCTGTCCGTGACCCCGCTGACCGTACATCGTTGGGAGTCGGGGCAGTCCCAGCCTCGCCGACTGGCACTTGAACGTCTCGACTCGTTGCAGGATACCCATGGTGCGAGCACCGAGGAATCCAGCTTGCTCGGTAATTCGAAGCCGGCATCAACTCCACCGCATCTGGACTTCGCCGGCGACCCATCCTCCCTGCTGCTGGTCGCCGAGGCCTACCGTCTAGCCCACGGCCACCAATTCAATCCCACATTCGCCAGCGAGACCGCGCGCATCGACCCGTTGCCGCATCAGCGCATCGCCGTATATGAACGCATGCTGCCGCAGGATCCGCTGCGCTTTCTGCTCGCGGACGATGCTGGTGCCGGCAAAACGATCATGACGGGCCTCTATGTCCGAGAAATGCTCTCCCGGCGGCGAATCCAACGTTTCCTGATTGTTCCTCCGGCGGGGCTGGTGGGCAACTGGGAGCGCGAGTTGCGTACTCTGTTTCGGCTGTCGTGTCGCATCGTCTCGGGGTCTGACGTGCGCCGGGACAATCCGTTCGTGGGCCGAGGCGGGGATGCCGTGATCGTTTCCTTGGACACCTTGGCGACGGACGGCGCGTTTGGTGCGCTTCGTGACCCCGCTGTCGAACCGTACGACCTCGTGGTGTTCGATGAGGCCCACAAATTGAGCGCATCACGTATCGGTCGGCGAGTGGACAAGACTCGTCGCTATGCGTTGGCTGAAGCACTTGCAGGCGTAACGGATCCACAGCCGGCGTTCCGAGGTTTGATCTGGGCGGCTCGGCACCTGCTATTGCTGACTGCGACGCCTCACATGGGTCGCGAGTCGCCGTACCACCATTTGTGGCGCTTGTTGGATCCGGACGTGTTCGCTGCGGTCGAAGCCCTGCGTCGATTCCCGGCCGACTCGCGCCAACGTCATTTCATCCGCCGCACCAAAGAGGAGATGGTCGATCTCGACGGCAATCCTCTCTACCGCCCGCGCACGTGCGCGACCTTTAGCTACGACCTGACACCGGGCGAAGACGGTGAACAGGCCTTGTACGACCGCACCACGGACTATCTGCGGCAGCACTACAACAGAGCCTTGGCGAATCGACCCGCGGTGGAACTCGCGATGAGCGTTTTCCAGCGTCGTCTGGCCAGTTCCACATGGGCGCTGCTACGGTCATTGGAGAGGCGTATCGACAAGCTCGAAACGCTGATAGACGACTTGCGGGCCGGCAGGCTAAGCGGTGCGGAACTACGCCGTCGGCAACGGCAGCTTGATCGGGCCCACCGTGGTGATTACTTCGATCAACACGGCGCGGACGAAGATGCTGACGACGAGGGAGCCGGCGAGCGAAACGAGGACTACGAGCACGCTGTTCTCGGCGCGGTCACCGCCCTCACGGTCGAGGAACTCGGTGCTGAGGTGGCATCGTTGGAGGATCTTCGCAACCGCGCGCGTAGGCTCGTCAACATCGGGGACGAGTCGAAGTTCGACAAGCTCCGTGAAGTGCTGGAGGATCCCGGTTTCGTTGACGATCCCTCCATGGCAAACCGGCCCAAGTGGCTGATCTTCTCCGAGCACCGGGACACCGTGGACTTTCTTGTCCGCCGTATCGAAGGGCTTGGCTATGTCGATCAAGTCGCCGTCGTCCACGGCGGCATGCCGTGGACGGAGCGGGAGGCGCAGGTGGCCTACTTCCGCCGACCGGACGGTGCCCGTTTCCTGATCGCCACGGATGCTGCTGGCGAAGGAATCAACCTTCAGTTCTGTTATTTGATGGTGAACTACGACATTCCATGGAACCCGGCCCGCTTGGAGCAGCGGATGGGGAGGATCCACCGTTACGGTCAGAAACACGACGTGCGCATTGTCAATCTGGTCGCGGGCAGTACGCGCGAAGGCCACGTGCTTGCGGTATTGCTCGACAAGCTCGAGGCCATCCGTGAGGAGCTTCGTTCTGACAAGGTGTTCGACGTGATCGGCAAGTTGCTGAACAACGAATCGCTGCGGCAGTACCTCATCAAGACTGTTACCGGTGATCCGGAGTCTGAGAGTGATCGGTTGGGTCGACAGGTGACGACTAGCCGTGCTAGCGAAGTGATCAATCGGGAAATTGAGGTTTACGGTTCCACGGGCGAGGTCGCACCGCGCCTCGATGGTTTGCGCCGAGATCTCGAGCGGGAGCGCTACGTGCAGTTGCTTCCGGCCTACGTGCGCCGCTTCGTTGAGACTGCCGCTAGCAAACTCGGCATCGCCATTCGCGGCGACCTGGACGAGGTGTTCTCACTTGTGCCGTCGACGCAGGGTAGTTTGGATCCGCTGTTGCCGTCGTTGGAAGGGTATCCGCCCGATTCGCGAGGTCGGTTTCGCATTCGTCGTCCAGTGGAAGAGGACGGCTGCATTTGGCTGCGCCCGGGGGAACCGGTGTTCGACGCCTTTGCGGCCCAGATCATCGGGAAGTTCTCGCGGGATGCCGAACGTGGTGCCGTCTTCGTCGATCCTCGAGCCGATTCGCCGTATCTTTGCCACTTGGCGCACGTGGAAGTGCTTCGAGGCGATTCGCAACCGATAGCCGGAACGACAACGGCGGCGAGGCGGCGCGAGACCTTGGACGGGGTGTTGGCCACGGTGAGCCAGGATAAACACGGGACGTTGGCCGAGCAACCATTGGACGCACTACTCCTGTTGCGCGGCGCGAGCCACGTAGCACCGGGCGCGGTCCCTTTCGCAAGCCGTGCGTGGGGATTGCGCACGGACGCTGCGGACTATGTCCGTAGTCAAGTTGTGCAGAGACTGATCGACCGACACCGCGATGCGAGCCGTGCCGAACTGCCGGAACGGCGTCGCAGGCTGATGGTGAGCTACGACCTCCTCTCGGCTGAACTGGCCAAACGTCGGTCCGGGTTGCGCGGGGACGCAACGGCTGGAGCGGAGGAACTGGCTTCGTTGAAGCGCGAACAGCAGACCTTGGCCGCTCGGCGTCAAACGGCGCTGGATGAACTCGAACGCACACCAGACCGGGTTGAGCCGGGGACGATTCGGTTCCTGGCGCATGCGCTTGTGGTTCCGCCCGGAGACGACAGCGAAGTCGAACGTCACGATACGAGGGTCGAGGAGGTCGCCGTTCGCATCGCTAGCAATGCGGAAATGGATCGGGGTGCCACAGTTCAGGACGTATCCACACCGGCACTGGCCCGCCAAGCGGGCTTGCCGGATTGGCCGGGCTTCGATTTGCTCTCGCGCACTGACGACGACGTGCGCAGCATCGAGGTGAAGGGACGGGCCGATCGAAGCGCAGTCCACATGGAGGCCAACGAGTGGAAGCAGGCAATGAACCTCGGCGACCGCTATTGGCTGTATGTCGCGTACAACTGCGCGACTTCAGAGCCTCGCCTATATTGCGTACGCAACCCCTTTGCGAAGCTGTTGGCTAGCGAAAGGACGGCTTCCACGTTCGTTCTGAAGGCGGGCGCGATAATGGCTGCAGCCGAGTCGAACTGAGCGCAAATGCGCCGGAAAACGATGCCGGTCGGTATGATGCGTAAGCACGATTCGCTCGTTTGGATCTCAGAATGCTCCGTCGTATTCAGGCACTGAACTACGGCTGCCTGCGCCATGTGGATGTCGCACTCGATGCGTTTCATGTGCTGGTAGGCCCCAACGGCAGCGGAAAGAGCACGTTGTTCGACTTGATCGCGTTCGCTCGCGATGCTGTTACCGAAGGTGTTCAAAGGGCGGTCGAAAAGCGCACCAACAACCTCCAGGACCTGGTTTGGGGAAGGCCGAAGCATGATGCGCACTTCGAATTGGCGTTGGAGTTCGACCTGCCCGTGACCCTGCAAGAGGAATTGCGGCGAGAGGGCCTCAGCAACTGTCGCGGACGGTACGAACTGGCCGTTTCCGACTCCGAGTATGGACCCCACGCCCCTGCCGAGAACCTCCGTGTCGTAACCGAAACCGGGGTGGAGAACGACGGTCTAGCGACGACACCACCAACATCGCTGATGCAGGGCGGCGACGCTTTCGCTGGCACGCACCAAGCGCTGCAGCGCTGGATCGATGAGAGGGTTGCAAAGATGGTGCCGGAAGAGAAGTTGCGGCGTTCGGTGACTGCGCGGATATCCAGGGGCGCAGGGATGCTCGAGAACATCCACACTTGGCTCAATCTCCCGTTCGCCGAGACTTTTGAGGCCGGATGTCGCAGGCTCTCCCTCGACTCTGGATGTCTGCGTCAAGCGAGCGCCCCCGTTGCTCGCAACGGTCCTCTCGAACCGGATGGATCCAACCTGCCTTGGGCCGTGAAGAGGCTCATTGATGCTGACAGTGAGCGGTTCCACGCTTGGCTAGGGCATCTACGCACCGTACTGGGGGAACTTGAAGGCATCCGGGTGGTCGAGCGCGAAGACGACAGGCACGCCTATCTCATGGTCCGTCAGCCAAACGGCGTCGAAGTGCCTTCCTGGTCGCTGTCCGAGGGAACGTTGCGCCTGCTGGCGTTGACGTTGATTGCCTATCTCCCGGACACTGACTGTCTGTACTTGGTGGAGGAGCCCGAGAACGGCATCCATCCAAGGGCCGTGGAAGCGGTCTACCAGTCCCTCTCCAGCGTCTACGAGTCGCAGGTACTGATCGCGTCGCACTCAACGGAAGTGTTGATCTGCGCTGAGCCGAAGGACGTATTGTGCTTCGGCAAGGACGACGACGGGGCCGCCCGTGTGACGCCCGGCGACCGGCACCCGCGCCTCGGGCACTGGCGGAATGCGGCCGACGTGGACCTGTTCTTCGCGCCGGACATCCTCGAATGAGGGATCTGTTCGTCCTTGCTGCGGATTTGGATATGGAGGCAGCGATGAAGGCACTGCTCCAGCGCCACGACCACATCGGGATTCGCAAGATCGAAAGCAGCATCGACAGGCATCGCGAGCACGATCCCGGGTGTTTCAAGGATCCCGTCACTCTCTTGCGCCCGCAGATCGGGCAGTTCGCGCGCGCACTCGTCATCTTCGATAGGAAAGGCTGCGGTTCGGAGGCCTCAAGGGAGCATATTCAAGCGCACGTCGAACAGAACCTTGCGCGCAACGGGTGGCAACATAGGTCGAAGGTGATCGTGATCGATCCCGAGCTGGAATCATGGGTTTGGGTGCGATCCGCAAAGGTTGCCAATGCGCTTGGTTGGCGTGACCGCTACGACGAACTCCGGGCATGGCTTTGCGACAAGGATCTCTGGGTGGCCGGCACAGCAAAACCGCGGCATCCAAAGGTGGCCTATCGGGCTGCGTTGCGGGAGCGGGGAAAGCGACCGTCCGCTGCACTTTTCGGCGAACTGGCGGCGAACGTTCCTCTCCATCGTTGTCGTTGCCCAGCCTTCAACGACCTGCGCGAGACTCTGCGGGCTTGGTTTCCACCTTAGTTCGTCCGTGAGCACCGCTTGGGCAGTCACCTGGACCCGACTAACGGGCTAAGGAGCAGCGATGTAGTCGAGTACCTGGATCCCCAATGTGGTCACGGTGTGTTGTAGCGACTCCGAACCACGGCCTGTCATCATCACATGCAGGCCATCGAGATTGATGAGTCGCAGGTCGTTGAGCGTCTCGACTGCGCCCTTGATCTGTTCTGAACTCAAACCCGTCCTTTCTCGCAGGGTCTGCGACGGGCTACCCGCGAACTTCCTGTCCGCATCGGGCCTCGGATCCTGGCGGAGTGCGCGCATCACGGTCAGGTGAACGCCTCGCAATCGCCCAATCGCGCGCAACACATCCATTTGACTGTCGTATTCGTCACCCGGCTCGACGATAGCGCGGTGAATGAACCGAACGTATAGATTTCGAACCTCGGCGTTACGTTCGTCAGCCACTCTTCTCAATGTCTGTTGTAGGAGATCCTCGAAGTCCTCCGTCCGGACGTATTCTTTGGCCACGTCGGACTCAAAGTCGCTCAATCGACTGGCTAGGCCGTCCAACAATTCCTTAACCCGATTGAACTTCCTTGTTTGGCCGTAACCGCTGACGACGTTGCTTGCGGCACCGCCGAGCCAAGGTACCAGACTGACCAGAGCAGATGTCGCGGCAATAGTCTTGTCGGTCCTATCAATGGGGAAACGGGACACTTCGTCAACCATGCGATCCACTCCACGTGGTCCCAACACGACATCACGAAAACACTCGACATCGTCGGTCACGGCCTCCCGCCAACGTTGCTGCTTGAGGCACTTCAGAACGCCGGTCGCAATGCGCCGAGGAGAGTCGAGGGTAGTAGTTTCTAGGTAGGCTTCTTCGAGTCCCGAACGAGAAAGGGTGTCGAGAAAAGCGCCATTCCCAGCGGCCAGGGCGGCGAACACAGGGGAGTCGCTAGCGTCGGCCCTCGACGAAAGTTCGCCCGAGACCAATGCGTGTGCGACATCTTCGGCGCATCCACCAAAGCCGCGCAACGCAACCACGCGGCGACCGGCGAGAAGGGAATAGAGGGACTCTTCCGCAATGCCGGGGAAGTGGCCGGCGTATCCGTGCGTTCTGCCGCCAAGGACGACACGGGCCTCCTCGTCGGCGGCCATGAAGAGGCGCATTTCGGAATACGATTGGGCATCCGAGATGCCGAACCGGGCGATGGGGCCCCCGTAGTGGCGCAGGAAATCGCCGAGGTCGGAAGCTGAACTGATAACGTGGGACGCCTCGCCATCCGATCGGGCCAAAGGAAAGGAGGGGATTGCTGCGTCGGCGTGCTCCGAGAGCCACGTATAGACGGTGTCGTAGAGCTGACGGCTCCCATTCAATGGCATCAGGGTCGATGGGCCGGGTTTCGCATCGTGGGGGAAGCGCTTCGCGAGTCGCATGGAGGCGCGATCCGGTCGACCCTCGTCCTCTTCAACGCGCAGGCCGAAAGCGAGACCCCCTGCCGCGACCAGGACCACTTCGGTGGTACCGTCGAGGGCGCAGACGTGTTCGAAGAGACGCTCGGCATCAAGTTGGCGCCAGATGTCGAAAGCGATGTAGTGAATGCAGGGCGGCGCATCGGAGGCGACTCGCTGGCTACCGTACAGTCTCGCGACGGATTGGAAGAGCTGGTGCGTGAAGCCATTGGGCTCCAGGTGGCCACCATAGCCGATGCGGGCGCCTGCGGAGGCCAACATGGTCGCCACCTCGGCGAGTGCGCGTTCTAGGTGAGCAGGTATCAAGCCGAGGCGGGCTAGGTCGTCGCTCTCGGAAATCGAGATGCCGATGAGCTGCCCGCTCAGTGGGCGGCGGTCTTCTGACGACTCCGGATTCGCTGCCACTTTCAGCCCACTTCAGAGAGAGCCTGGACGGAAAGCGTGGATGGCCGCAGGGCGTCGATCAGTTCCCTGAGATGCGGCGCGAGGGGCGGATCGGGGTACACCAAGGTTGCTGCACCGGCCTGGTGGCGACTGTCGAGGACATGGAAGGCAAGGTCGGCGAGTTCGACAGGGCGGGGAAGCAGTATCGGATTTTGAAGGCCGGCTCGCTCGGCAACTGTCCGGGCATCGTGGAGCCAGAGTTCCGTGCGGAGCGTCTCGGCAAACAGATCGAGCATCAACTGATCCATGGCAAACTCGCTGACGGGCGGTTCTCGAACCACAGGAAGATTACCACCATAGGCGAAGCTCATGGATTGGCGGTCGCGAACGGCGTTGATCGCGAGAATCGGACGCCGGGCTCGCTTGGCGTGGAGAAGTTCCCGTTGGCACTCTGGACGCGAAGGATAGGCATCGCCGTCGAATGCAATGAGGGCGTTGCGTTCGATCGCGGCCTCGAACTGTCGCCTCCATGGCCATCCCGACAAAGTGTCTATCTCGTCGAGATATCCCTTGAGGCCGTAGTTCGTGCTGGCCATGCGGGTGGCAAGTTCGTGTACTAAGGAGTCGCTCCGTCGTGGGGGCAGGTCTGCCTTGGCATGGCTGAGAAACGCGGATCGCCGGGGCGGAGGTGGTTCAACGGGCCCTTGGATCTGCTCCAGACCGTCGAGGATCAATCGGGAGGCATGCAGAAGCACTCGCAGGATGCCGTGCTCCGTGTTGACACCGCTCGGCCACTCGTAGGCGCGTTCGGCTTGGATCGAACCTTCCTCCGGGAAGGCTTGTTCGGTCCCCAACGGATCGAGCCCATTGCGTTCCATGGCGACCACGAGGGCAAGGCAGATCCTTGGGGAGCAGGGGCCGATGGTGAGGGGATCGCGTCCACGATGGCCTCCCGGATTTCGGATCCCGGTGCGGCGAGAGCGTCGGATAGTCGGCGATCCGCGAGCAGGATCGCCACGGTGAACGCGGCAGCGCCGGAGTCGAGGAGTCGGTGTTGCCGCGTGGCACCTGCGAAGTGATCGGGTTGGCCGAGAACCCGTGTCGAGATAGGGTGAGCGGGGGGAGTGGCACTCGTCCCCTCGAAGTGGCGAACGACGGCTTCTGCAATGCCGGGTGCGTCGGTCGAACTGGGGTGGTGGACGACAACGACTCGAACCGTGTCGTTCTGTGTGGTGAGGATGGGCATGGACGCGTGACGGCTCGGACCTGGCCTACGGTCGAGGGAACGGTGATAGAAACGGACGAGCGGAGAGTGGTCGAGCGGAGAGCCAGCAGGGCTGGGTACGCTGCCCGAGGCGGCGGCGACGGATTCTTCCAGCCACTCTGATCGGTGTGGGGCCGGTCGCGAACGAGCATGATCCGAACTGGAATGTCCACTTGGCTCACTCTACGGCATCTTAGGCGTAGCGCCAAGCCTTTCGGCAGCTATGTCGCGACGGAGACTACATTTGATAACTCTGCGTACCGTCTCGTGACTGTGGTGTTGACCGCATTTGGCTAGTAGGGCTAGGCTATGGGTCGTCGAGATTCGTGCGAGCCTGTCGGCGAGATGTCAATCCAAGCCTGCAAGGACGCTTCAAGAGGAGGTGATTCGACGTGGCCAACATCCCGAGGCACAAGGTGTTCGTCAGCTTCCATCACGAGGACGAGTACTACAAGAGCATGTTCTGTAGCTACATGGGCACGGATATCGTCGACAAGTCCGTCGAGGATGGCGACATCAACCCGTACATCCAGACCGATACTATCCGCCAGAAGATCCGGGACGACTTCATCGCCGACGCTTCGGTGACGGTCGTGCTGGTAGGGTCATGCACATGGCAGCGCAAGCACGTCGACTGGGAGATTGGATCGAGCCTGCGTGACACCCAGAGGAATTCGAGGTGTGGGTTGCTGGGCATTCTGCTCCCGAATCACCCAAACTTCGGGGCCACCAACTACAACCCGCATTTGGTGCCACCCCGCCTGGCTGACAACTGTGACGGGGTGACGCCTTTCGCCAGCATTTACGACTGGCCAGGCCACCGGAACACGGATTCGATTCGCCGCTGGATCCACATCGCGTTTGAGCGGCGGCTGAAGACGCCGAACCCTGACAATGGTCGTTCCCAGTTCGGCCACAACCGCTCCGGGCCGTGTTCCAGAGGATGGACGGACTGAGGTCGCCGTGAGTACCCGTCTGATTGAGACCGCGTTTCCCCTCAAGCAGGCGTCCCTCGATTCCGTCCACGAGAAGAACGTTCGGCACGGGCATATCTCGACGCTCCACATCTGGCCGGCTCGGCGACCGCTTGCGGCGAGTCGAGCTGTCCTGCTGGCGGCATTGCTGGACGATCCGGGCGATCAGCGCCGGCGCAAGGAACTGATTCGTCGCATTGGCGGCGATGTCGTCACGAAGCAGACCGAGCGCGGCGACAAGGAAGAGACCGTCGGCGGTGTACTGCATTGGGGACGGGAGTCGAGCGACGAGCTCGCCAAGCTGAGGGACGCTGTTCGCAAGGCGTTCAACGGTCGTGCTCCCAAGGTGCTCGATCCCTTTGCCGGCGGCGGGGCAATCCCGTTGGAGGCGATGCGGTTGGGTTGCGAAGTCACCGCCTCTGATCTGAATCCCGTGGCGTGGTTCATCCTGCGCTGCACCTTGCACTATCCGCAGTTGATGGCGGGACAGCAGTGGCCGCTGCCGGACTTCGCATTACGCGACCGGGAGTTCATGGAGAGTTTTCTGAAGGCCCAGGGAATCACGAAACGACGCGACCTTCGCCAGCAGTTGGCCCGTCTGGGACACGGCGACGGCGAAGGCGTTGACGAATCGCTGATCGCGCTCGATACCCCTGAGACGAAAGCCGACTTCGCTTGGCATCTTCGAGCCTGGGGACGGCGCGTCTTGGACGGCGCAAGACGGGAATTGGCCGAACGGTATCCGACCTACGCCGACTTCGAGCCCGTCAAACGCCGGGGTAAGGCAAGCATTCCGACCTTGCCGCCCGTGCGGTTCAAGCCTCGCCCATCAAAGCTGTTGCTTTCTGATGCGGATGGACGCGTATCGGCAGCATCGCTGAACGCCGAGTTCGACCCCGAATACCTCGAGGACGAGCGCCGGCCCCGTTGGATTGCCAAGCCAACCGTCGCTTATCTGTGGGCTCGAACGGCTGAGTGCGGCAACTGCCGGGCCGCGATTCCACTGTTGAAGACCCGTTGGCTGTGTCGGCGGGATTCGAAGCGTGTGCTGCTGGAGATGTCGCCAAAGGAGGACAGAACAGGCGTGGAGTTCGATGTCTGCAAGGACATCCCTGCCGGTGACGAGTCGGTGCTGGGTGCAGGAACCATGAACGATAGCGGGGTGGAATGCCCCTGTTGCGATGCTATCGCGACCATGGAAGATCTACGAGTTCAAGGTCGAAGCGGTCGACTAGGGGCAACGCTAACCGTAGTGGTGGTCGAAGGCCAAGCCGGAAAAGAGTACCGCGCTCCCATGCCGGAGGAGGTCGAGGCAGCTAGCGTAAGCGCTGATTTGCTCCGGGAGGGGTTCGGTGAAGTCCCGTTGGGGCTCGTGAACGAGCCAATGCCCTCCGAAGAAGCCTTGGGAATGCGATCACCCCGCTATGGGTTTGACAACTGGCGAAAGCTGTTTAGCAATCGACAATTGCTGGCATTGAGCTGTTTCGTGCGCAAAATCAGGCGTGTGCCAAACGGAATGACGGGTTATCCGCCTATTTGGTGTGAGGCAATTGTTTCCCTATTGGCTCCTTCTGTCAGCCGGTTGGCGGATCGATGCAGTGCGTTTACGAGCTGGGTACCAAGCCGGGAGACTATAGGCCACACGTTCGCTCGATTTGCTTTGCCGATGGTGTGGGACTTCGCCGAGTCGGTCCCCTTGTCGGATGCGACCGGCGGTTACGATCAAGCCGTCGAGTGGGTCGCTCGAGTTCTCGAACATACTAGAGACGCCACCCGCCAATCACCGCCAAGCGACGTGTTGTGTCGATCGGCAACCTCGGGGTCGACTGGTGCGTACGACATCATTTGTACGGACCCACCGTACTACGACGCCATTCCATACTCGGACCTCATGGACTTCTTTTACGTTTGGCTAAGACGGGTGCTCTATGGACATACGGAAGGCATTGACGCGGCGTTCACGAATACGTTGGCTCCCAAGTGGGATGCCGTTGCCAATGATGGCGAGCTGATCGACGACGCGAGCCGATTCGGCGGCGACAAGGAGGCTTCCAAGAAGAACTACGAAGACGGCATGGCGCGTGCGTTCATCAACCTCAATAGTGTGCTCCATCATGATGGTCGATTCATCATCGTGTTTGCCAACAAGCAGCCGGATGCGTGGGAGACTCTGGTCTCGGCCGTGATCCGTGCGGGTTTCGTTGTCGTCGGCTCCTGGCCCATCCAGACCGAGATGCAGAATCGGCAGCGTTCACTGTCCTCGGCGGCCTTGTCATCCTCGATCTGGCTTGTCTGCAAAAAACGCAAGGAAGGAATCCGGCCTGGCTGGGATTCGCGCGTACTTGCGCAAATGCGCGCCAATATCACTGAACGTCTGCGCGACTTCTGGGACGCCGGGATCAGGGGGCCGGACTTCGTCTGGGCCGCCACCGGCCCCGCATTGGAGTCGTTCAGCAAGTATCCGTTTGTCAGGATCACGGACGCGCCCGGCGAGAGGATGTCGGTTGCTGCGTTCCTGCGACGGGTTCGGCGAATGGTCGTTGCTTTCGTCGTCGGTCGCTTGGTGGACTCTGAAGGCGGTGCCTACGAAGAACTCGACGACGCAACTACCTACTACCTACTTCATCGCAATGACTTTGGCCTAGGCGCCGCCCCGTCGGGCGCATGCATCCTGTACGCGCTGTCCTGCAACTTGTCGGACGCTGCTCTTGCGGGTCGCATCGACCTCATTGCGCGGGGGCGTAGACCAACCAAGCAAGACGACGCGGATGGTTCCGAACAATCCGAATCGAAGACGGGCAGCGAAGTGCGCCTCAAACGCTGGGATCAACGACGTGGCCGAGATCTCGGAGACCCGGGTCCCGACGGCGCACCGCCGACGTTGATCGACTGCCTGCACCGATTGATGCGTTTGTGGAAAGGGGGGGACCAAGGTGCAGTCAATCGCTATCTGGAACACCATGGCTTCTGGCACCGGGAACTCTTCGCGCATGTCGTGCAGGCGGTGATCGAGCTCGCCGAAGCCGGATCCGAAGAGCGAACTATCTTGGAGTCCATTCAGAACCATCTTCGGAGCGCCGGCCCCGTGGTCGACAAGCAACCGCAACTCCCGTACGGCAGCACCGTGAATTGAGGCCGTCGCGTGAGTCCGCTGCAATAGGAACCCGAGGAATGCCCAAAAACACGTTGAAACCCTGGCACGAAGTCGTTCGCCTGAAGGACGAACTGCGCACGGGGGAACTGACGCTGGCGGAGTTCGCGGCCGACCTGCATGAAGTCGCTTTGGGTCTAGGCAAGCGACCGGTGTACGAAGACCCGACGAAGTTCTTTGCGCTCACCTATCCGACGCATGCGCTGCGCGAACTCGTCAAGGATGTGGCGTTGCGCTTGACCGGCGACAGCGCCAAAGCCGTTCGGCAGTTGGACCTGACCTACGGCGGCGGCAAGACGCACACCCTGATCACCCTCTATCACTTGTTCCAGGATCCGGCGACAGTGGAAGACTTGCCGGCCGTTCAGGACTTTCGCCAGCATGTGGGTGGGCCGTTGCCCAAGGCGTTTCCCGTGTGCCTGTCGTTCGACAAGATCGACGCGGAACGGGGCATCGATGGCGTCCGCTCCCCCGATGGCGAGACCCGCAACTTAAAGCACCCTTGGAGCGTCTTGGCCTTTCAGTTGGCGGGGGCCGACGGACTGCGCTCGATTCATGGCGAAGGGGAAGATGCGGAACGCGACACGCCTCCGGCAGAACCCTTGCTCGTTAAGCTGCTGGAGATTCCGCAGCGGCAGGACATGGCCACTGTGATCCTCGTCGACGAGGTATTGATGTACGCCCGGCAGAAAGTCGGCGTCGATCCCTCGTGGCGGACACGGGTCATCGATTTCTTTCAATACCTCGTTCAGGCGGTCACCAAGGTTGATCGGGCGGCGATGGTCGCATCGCTCCTTGCGACCGATCCGAAAAAGGCGGACGAACTCGGGCGGGCACTGCAATCCGACCTCTTCGACATCTTCCGGCGCCAGCGCGAGGAAGGTGTACAGCCCGTAGGTCGCGAAGACGTCGCGGAAGTGCTTCGGCGACGCTTCTTCGAGCTGGATTCGATTAGCGACCCGGCGAGCTACCAAGCCCATGTGATTGGTGTCGTTCGGGCCTTGGCGAGTCTCGATGAGTCCACGCGCAAGAACCGCCAGCAGGAAGAGGCGGAGTTCATGCGCAGTTTCCCCTTCCACCCCGATCTGACCGACGTTTTCTATAGCCGTTGGACTCAACTCGAGGGCTTCCAGCGCACGCGAGGCATTCTGCGAACCTTGGCGACCGCATTGCGCGAGGCGGAGAAGTGGGATTCCTGCCCAGTCGTCGGTCCAGCAGCGCTCTTGGCAGCGCCCGCCGAACCAGACGTGTCCGATGCAGTAGCCGATCTCGCGGGAATTGCCTCGTGGGAGAAGACCGAAGGCAGACGTCAGGAGTGGCGGACGCTGTTGGAAGCCGAACTCGACAAGGCACGCCAGATCCAGAGCGAGATACCCGCGTTGGGGGCGCGAGAGTCTGAGCAAGCCGTTGTAGCGGTATTCCTCCACTCGCAGCCGATCGGCGGCAAGGCCAACACGCCGGAGCTCGTTCGAATGGTCGGAACTACAGGCCCGGACGCCATCGAGTTGGAGAAGGGGTTGGCACGCTGGCGGGATATCTCCTGGTTTCTGGACGACGCCGATGCCGAGCACGACGACCTTGCTTCGGGTGCATTGCCGAGGTCGTGGCGACTCGGCAATCGCCCGAACCTAAAACAGATGCACGACGAGTCATGTGCCCAACGGGTCACCGATCAGATGGTCGAGGAGCGATTGAGGGACGAGATCAGCAAGACCCGCACATTGACGGAGGGTGCGCGTGCGGCGGGAGCGCAGCCGTACATGCAACCGGTCTCTCCCCGCGACCTGCGCGACGACGTGGAGTTCTGCTACGCCGTATTGGGTGCGGATGCGGCCTCCGACTCGGGAAAGCCAAGCGCTTTGGCCAGACGCTTCATCGAGGAGACGACGGGACCGGAGAAACCGCGGGTGAACCGCAACATGGTGGTTCTCGTGGTGCCATCCAAGGATGGCGTTGCTGCAGCTCGCGATGCCGTTCGGGCTTTGTTGGGGTGGGAGGACGTCCGCGACCAACTTACCGAACACACGGTTGATGCGATGCAGGCCGAGCGGCTGCGTCTTCGCATTCGGGATGCGGTTCGACACGTGCCGGAGACGGTTCGTGCTGCTTGGAGCGTCGTGGTAACCGTGAACGAACAGGGTGACACCCACGCCTTCAAACTCCCGGCGAGTGCCGAGCCGCTATTCGTGCAGATCAAGGCCGACGACAGGGCCCGCATCAAGGAAACGGCGGTCGATGCCGAGGCGTTGCTGCCGGATGGACCCTACGACCTGTGGCGGGAAGATGACGACGCCCGCTACGTCAGCGAGTTGGCGAACGCGTTCGCCCGCAATCCGCGCCTGCCGAAGATGCTCAAGCCTCGGGTCGTTCGCGACACGATAGTCCAGGGCATCGAGCGCGGACTGTTGGTCGGTCGCCTTGAGCGGCCGGACGGCAGCGTCCGCACCTGGTGGCGGGAAAGGCCGATGGAAGCCGAGATCGAGGACGGCCAGATGCAGGTTGTCCTGCCGGAACAGGCGGAACTGGCGAATCTGGACTACGGTTTGCTTACTCCTGATCTCCTTCCGGGTCTTTGGGATGGCGGATCTTTGACGTTGGCGGACATGGTTGCCTACTTCGCTGGCGACCGAACGGTGACGGTTCAGCGGGAGGGCTACGACGAAATAGAAGCCATCCCCAGATGCAATCCGGACATCGTGCGCGAAGCAGTCGGCGAGGCGGTGGCAATCGGTGCGATCTGGCTTACGAACGGTCCGACATCGATCTGGAACGAGCCGGTGCCCGAAGACGCGCTCACGGATGCCGCAGTGCTCCGACCGAGACCGGAGCGGATTTCGGTCCAAGATCTGACGGAGGACCTATTGCCGGGCGCTTGGCGGGACAGCAAGAGCGACGGTGCCGAGCTGGCGCGGGCGATTTCGCAGGCACGCGGCGAAGTGATGCCATGGGGCTTGATCCGGGAGGCCATTCGGGACAGCGTCGATAGTCGGTGGCTGCAACTCGCCGACGGTAGCCATTCGCTGGACGCCGCCTGGCGCGATGCGGGAAACGTGCGCCTGGAGCGGCCCTCGCAGGTTGAGCCCCCGAAGCCATCGACATCGCCGCTGACAGTTTTGGAGGCACACGACATCCAGGAGCTGGCCGAAGTCCTGCCGGGGTTGCTCGAGGCCAGTGCTGGCCACCGCCTGACGTTCGAGCTGCGGGTGCTGTTGGAAGATGCTCCCGATGGAGTCAGGGCGGCGGTGAACCAGACGCTTGCCACCATCAAGGAGGGGCTCGGCACCCGTTGAGGCCTGTCCCCTACGCCTCTTTTCCGACGCCGTTTGCCGCATGGGGCAGGGCTTGTCCCCACCCGCAGCGTCCGGGAAAGGCTTATTGGTCCCGAGTCGCCGGGACGCCCTCGCCCTGACATTGGTGCGTGCTAGTCTCAATCCATGGATGCTTGGCCTGCGGTCAATCCGTTCGTGCCCGGTCGCGGGCAGGTGCTGGGGACGACGTTCCGGGATTGCGGCTCGGAGGGAGGGTAGGCGTTGGCCATGGATGACGCCCGACGCCGCCCCGGCGAGTACTTCTTGGGCAAGTTGATGAGGCGCGATCTTCCTCTTGCGATGGTGGCCTTCATGGCGACCGGTTTCACGTTTGGCGTGGTGGTCGTGCCGCTGCTTGGCCAGACTTGGTCGTTGGTGCTGGCCGCGTTGGCGGCGGCGGGTCTGTTCGCCATCTTGTTCCGGTATCGAAGAAGAGGCGAGTGGAGCGATCGCCAAAAATGCCGAATTCACGGTCTGACGATGGCTATCGTTGTCAACCTCGATGTCATGCTGGCGCGTCGCAAGATGCGCGCCAAGGATTTGGCGGCGGCGATCGGCATCGCGGCGCAGAGCCTGTCCATCCTGGAAGACCGGCAAAGCCCGAGCGCTCCGATTCTCGACGCTTGACGCCATTTGCCGGGAACTTGCCTGCCAGCCAGCGGATCTTTTGGATTATCGCGGCGACGACAACGATCTGCCGTAGCTGCTGGCCCTGAGGCGCGGCCTCGCGCGACGCCTTAGCGGCTCAGAACGGCGGCGGGCCGGGGTCGTCGCCGGCGATGGCGGCCATGCACCACTGTCGGTGCGTCTGCCTGGTCCGCTGCACCATCGCCTCCAGCTGGCGCGGGACGACGGCCTCGCAAAACAGCGTTTCCGGATCCAGCAGTTCGTAGATCGGCACCCACTCCTTGCCGACACGCACCCTGAGCGCCGGATTCAGGATGTAGAAGCCGCGCTGCGTGCGCTTGAACAGGCGGCGGTTGTACGGCTGATCGCGGTCCTTCTCGTTCTTGGCGAGCACCCCCGAAATGTACGCGCGTCGCGTTCGGTAAGGTGGAACGATCGCCGGGGACAGCCGACCGAGCGCCTCTTCGAGGTCGGCGGCCCGCAGTCCGAGCTTGAAGCCGGACACGCTGTCGGCCGTCCGGGTCTGGAATAGCGCGACGAACAGGTTGTAGAAGAGGAACTCGGCCTGATGGTCGTGCAGCTTGACGAGCCGTTCGTCGACCGTCACGGAAACGCTGCCCGGTGTCAGGCGGCGGAACAGGGCCGGGGTGCTGCGTTCGGCATAGCGCGCCGAGACGAAGGCCTCCGCCAGCATGATCTGGAACGCCGTTGAGCCCGCGCTGTTGACCGGTTCGAGCTTTGCGCCCATGTCGGCCAGCATGGCGGCGACCACGTCGTTGCCGAACCGCGCCGCCAGCATGGCCGGCGTGAAATTGAAGCGGTCGCGATGGTCGACGCCGTACTTCTCGACGAGGTTGCGCACGGCATCTGGGCGCTTGAGCGTGTACGCCACGAAACGCCGCTGGATGAGCGCCTTGGTCGCCGCCTCCTCCGGCTGGCGGGCGCCGCGGAAACCCGCCTTGCGCAGCTTCGCGAGCCGCGACCGGTCGCGACCGAGCAGCGCGTAGTCGAACAGCTCGAGCATCGTCTTCCTGCCGCCGCCGCCGAGCGCCCGGTCGGCGAGTTCGTAGAGGGCGTCGCGGGTGAGCGGCTCCCAGGGCGTCTCCTGGATGTCGAGGATCCGGTTGCGGATCTCGGTGGCCTGCTCGTCCCGTCCCTGCCGTTCGAGCTTCTGCGCCTCGCGTTGCCAGTCGGCCAGGCTCGATGCCTGCCGTTCGAGGTCCAGCGGACCCTCGGAGAGTTCGATGCCGAGCAGGTCGAAGAGCCGTTGCCGCGGCGTCGACTCGACGAGGTAGACGTTGGCGATGGCACGCGTGACCGCGACGTACAGCGCGTTGATGTGGAACTTGAAGATCTCCAGCGACTTGTCGCTCTTGTCGCGGGCGCGGGCATAGCGCAGTTCGCCGCTGCGAACATTTTCGATGTCGACGTCCGACGCGATCTCCCGGAACCGTTCCTCGTCGCCGGATACGAAGCCGAAGAGAATGACGTTCTCGTATTCGAGGCCCTTGGCTTCCTGGATGGAGAACACCAGCGGTGTCCGGAAACAACGGCGTGCCGCTGCCTTCTGCTCGGGGTGCATTACGATCACGGCGAATCGTGTCGAATCGTGGGTCTTCTCGTCGAGTTCGCGAACCGACCCGGGTTCCTCGGCGAGCAGCAGGATCGAACCGTCCCGTTCGGAGACGCTCTTCACCAGATGGTTGCTCTCCCGGTCGATGGATCCGAACCGGGCATGCTTCAGGCGCAGGATCCGGTTCGCGAGTTCGGTAACGTGGGCGGCGTTGCGGTAGTTCGTGCCGAGCACGTGTCGAGGGACGACGGGTTCGTCGCCGGTAAGGCGACCGTGGAAGTAGCGCCGCACGCCGGTCCAGGAAAAGTAGCTCGGGTGCACGATCTGGTTGGCGTCGCCGCAGAGGATGAAGTTGCCGGCATCCTTGAGCGTGCGCAGCACCAGATCCATCTGCACGTTGGTGAAGTCCTGCACCTCGTCGACCACCACGAAATCCCACACCGGTTGCGCGAGCGCCCGGTATTCGAAGCTCAGGATGTTGATGTCGTGCTGCCCGGACTCCTTGAGATGGTCGACGTACTTAAGGAAGAGGTCGTGGACGCGGCCCCTCTCCTCGGCGGGATAGATGGACTGCCGGACGCCGAGTCGCGCGTATGCCTCCGCCGAGAGCCAGGCGCTGTCGGCGGTGGATCCGGCGATCACACCGGCGATCTCCTCGAACAGCCGGTGCGGATCCTTGAGCCGCGAGGCGACACGGTGCCGGGCGAACCAGCGCGCGAAGCCCGCGAAGTCGATCGCCCGGGTGGACGGCACGCGGATGCTCTCGACGAACTCGTCGAAGGACAGGAAGCTCACCTCCTGGTCGTCGTTCTCGTAGTTCAGTCCGTAGTAGGTCTCCCTCGACCGGTCGACCAGAAACGGCGAATGCGTCACATAGAGCACGTTGCCGGGCGCCTGCTTCATCTTCTCCAGGGTGAGTACGGTCTTGCCGCTTCCGGCGGAACCGACGACGACCAGCGGCGCAGGCAGCGAAAATACCTCGATCTGGTCGTCGTCGAACGAGATCGCCTTGTCGAGCAGGTGGAAGCGCGGACGCCGGGGATTGACGTACGGGATCGGCTCTGCCTGGGAGAGGGCGTCCGTCGGCAACCCCTCGAGGTCGGGCAGCTTGGCTTCGTCGACCGTCGCGCCGCGCACCAGGAACCGCGACTTGCCGTAGGCGTGGCGGCGGATGTGCTCGAGCACGAGGATGACCGTGCGGTCCCGGTGCCGGGCGAACGAAAACAGGATGCGGTCGGAGCGGTCGAGTTTCGCGCGAAACAGGTTGTCGCCGACCTTCTTCGACTCGGCAGCGGCGAAGTTCTCGGCCTCAAGGTGCGACGCCATCTTCGCGAAGCCCGGAATCCGATCAGGGTCGAGCCCGTCGTAGAAAAGCACCTGCATGGGCGTCCAGCCTATCCCACAAGCCGGAACGCTCGCAATCACCGGCTCGGCGCGTCGCCAGCTCGCCGGCTGGCAACTGCTAGGGTGACTGCAAAAAACGGTGCGGCAGGCATGGGGCGGATCGTCGTAGACATCGATCCGGAGAACACGGGCGACCGCACGGCGTTCGAGGACGGTTTTCGGGCCGAGCCCGATATCCGGCGCACCTCCACAGATGGCATCGCCGACACCGGCGCGTTGACGTTGTTGCCGCCGCAGAACATCGCCGAACGTCTGGGTCTACGCACGCGGCGAACCGTCGTGGTCACGTATGCGGACGAGCGCAAGGAGGAGAGGCCCGTGGCCGGGCCGGTGACGATTCGGATCGGCGACCGGTTCATGAGCACGGATTGCATCGTCGGACCACCCTTAACCGAAACCCTGATCGGCCAGGTCGTGCAGGAATCGCTGGATCTACTCGGAGACAGGCAGACCAAACTCCGCTCCGCAAGATCTCGGTACCGCACTCCGAGCACTCGGACTCGCGCGAGACCGAGAACACGTGATTTCAGTCACGACTCTTCCTTCGTGCCGGGGGAACGAGAGGCCATCTCAGCCCAGATTCCACTCCTGCTGTTCCCGCAGCCTCACCATGAACGCCTCCGAGTAGGCCTCCTCCGGCGCTTCCCGGACCATTTCGTCCAGCCGGTGGGCGTCGTCGCCGACCAAGATGCGCCAGCGCTCTTTCCGGACGCCGTCGAGGATGATCGATGCCGCCTGCTCGGCGGTCGTGCGCGCGTTGTCGCGGAAGCCCCGGCCGATCTCGGCAATCATCCCGCGCAACGCCTCGTCGGTGGCGGTTTCGTCGACCATGCCCAGCGCCGTGTAGCGTTTGCGCATCGCCTCGATGTCCTCGGGGGTGTAGTCGCCGCCGCGCATGATCCGCCCGGAGTTGATGGCGATGGAGGTGCCGATGTGGCCGGGCATGACCACGGACACCTTGACGTGGGGCGCGTTGTTGGCGAAATCGGTGACCAACGCTTCGGAGAACCCCTTGACGGCGAACTTCGCGGCGCTGTAGGCCGAGTGGGCGCTCTGGGGCCCCAGCGTCGCCCAGAAGCCGTTGACGCTGCTGGTATTGATCATGTGCGCGTCTTGGCTTGCGACGAGCATGGGCATGAAGGCACGCGCGCAGTTGTAGACGCCGAACCAGCAGATGTCGAAGGTGCGCTCCCACTCCTGGCGTGATTCCTCGTTCACGAAGCTGCCGCCGCCGCCGATGCCGGCGTTGTTGAACAAGAGATCGATGTGGTCGGTGTCGTGGGCGGACCTGACGGCATCGCGAAAGGCGTTGACGGCGTTTTCGTCGGCGACGTCGCAATGGTGGGTGCTGATTACGCGACCCTGCGACGCCTCCCGTTCGCAGAGGCGCTTGGTCTCGGCCAGGTTGTCGTCGAGGATGTCGCAGGTGGCGACGTCGCACCCTTCTGCGATCAACTGCCTAGCCAAGGCCCGCCCCATGCCGGTCCCGCCGCCGGTGATTACCGCGAGTTTGCCGCCGAAATCCTTCATCGTCCCCGCCTGCTGTGCTTAATGGCCGGCGAAGTATAAGGTCCTGCAGAATGGAATCCGATCTGACGGAGCTGACGGCCAGCCAACTAGCGGCAGCCATCGCCACAGGAGCGTGTTCGGCGCAAGAGGCCGCACAGTCGTTCCTGGATCGCATCGACGCCGTCGATCCCGCGCTCAACGCCATCCTGGAGGTCAATCCGGCGGCTATGGAGATCGCCAGCGAGCGGGACGAATCGAGGGCACGAGGGGATGAACGCGGTCCACTGGACGGCGTTCCGGTCGTGTTGAAGGCCAACATCGATACCGGCGACGACATGGCGACGAGCGCCGGATCCTTGGCGTTGGCAAAGCACCGGGCCGAACGCGACGCACCGTTGGTCGCCCGGTTGCGCGAGGCCGGCGCGGTCGTACTGGGCAAGACGAACTTGAGCGAATGGGCGAATTTCCGTTCCACGGCGCGGGGCGAAGTCCCATGCTGGCGTCGCTGCGGCGCTCGGAGAGGCCGTCA
>JAPPND010000056.1 GCA_028818795.1 Gammaproteobacteria bacterium
CCCCTCAAGACGAACCGGCGATGATATGCCAGCCGCGCGGCTCGTAGAAAGCCCTTGGAACCGCGGGCATACGGCCCGTGGGGGACGGGCTTGTCCCGTCCCGCAAACCTATGCGGCCTATCCGGCGCGGGCGACCGCGCGCCCTGACGGGCGCGTGGGGTCGTCCCTACGGGTGTCCCAAGAGGAACTTCAGGGGGATGTGCAGGCGCTCGCGCCAGGCTCTCGGCGAGTGGTCGGCACCCTCGAAACGAAGCGTGATCCAGTCTTCACCGGATGTGTAGCCGCGGCGACGCATCACGTCGTCCATTTGCTGTTGAAACGGCCCATAGTGGGCATCGTAAGTCTCGGTGCCGTGATCGAAATAGATCCTGTGTGTTCCGGCCGAGGGCAAGTTGCGCCCAAGCCATCGAACAACGGCACCATCTCCGTGCCTCCAGTCGGTCGACAGGCAGGCCGCGCCGCCGAAGACACCGGGGTATTCTGCGACCGCGTAGGCGGAGATCAGTCCACCCATGCTGGATCCCATCACAAGGGTGTTGCCGCGGTCCGATTCCGTGCGGTAGGTCTCGTCGATGAATGGTTTGAGTTCATGGACGATGAATTTCAGATAGTTGTCCGCAGACAACTTCTGCCCTCCTTGCTCTACGGCAAATCCCAATTCCTGCTCCCTCAGCAACTGCCAGACCTCGTCGGTCACGACCTTCTGGGGCATGTATTCGGCGCCTCGCGCGCCTTTTGCCCAGCTTGCCATCCAGACCGCAACAACAATGGCGGGGCGGATCTCGCCATTGCGGACCAGGTTCGTGATCGCCTTGTCCACATCCCAGAACACGTCCATTCCGGCATATGGCGAAGTGTCATGGTCAAACATCATCTGGCCATCGTGCATGTAGATCACCGGATATCGATCGCTCGATGCCGGGTCATAGCCTTCGGGCAACCAGACGTTCACCGGGCGAACTCGTATGAGTTCGGTTGGAAACGCCTCATAGTGGACGATAGTGCCTTCGATTGGTGATCGGTCGGCTCTCCTTGCGACCACCTTTTCGAATTCTGTCTTGGCCATTTCCTTTTCCTCCTTAGGTAGCGCCTTGGTTACTTCTGCATCTGCGCGAGGAATTTCTTCTGCTCCGACAGCGTGCTGGGAGCTGCAAACCAATACTGCCAGGGACAAGGCCATGCCCACGCCGAACATTCTCGTCCTCGCCATCATCCCCGGGAGCCGGGACGTGCAGGGCACAGATCGTAGGGGACGGGCTTGTCCCGTCCCGATTCCCAGGAAGCAGGCGCATCCGGCACGGGCGACCACAAGGGTCGCCCTACGATTCCGTCATGGGAGCAACCGGTCCGCCGGCTCATACTGGATCTCCCAAGGCGATTAGGTCGTCCCGAAGGCGCTGGATTTCGTTTGCTTCCAGTTCGAGGGCACCGGCGCCCGCATTCTGGATGCCCTGCTCAACAGTTCGAATACCGCAGAGCACGTGGGTTGCGCCGCGTTGAGCCGCGGTCCACGCGATTGCTAGTTGCGCGATCGTACAGTCGTACTTCTCGGTCAGGTCGGCCCAGCCGGCAAACATGTCGAGCAGGCGTTGCCGGTTTTCGAGTTTGAACCAGGGCAGCCACTCGCCGGCGGTATTGCGGAAGTCGTTCTCGCTGAACACTCGATCCAAGCCCACCTTGCCGGTGAGCAGACCCTGCTCGAGTGACCAATAGGTCAAGGTCGCGATGTTGTGCTCCGAGCAGTAGGGCAGGATGTCGGCTTCGCGGTCACGCAGGATCATGCTGTATCGAAACTGATCGGTGGCGAGATCGCCGGCCTCGCGGTACGCGTCGAGTTGCTCGAGCGACACGTTCGACACGCCGATGGCGCGGATCTTCCCTTGATCCTTCAGTTCCATGAGACAGCCCATGGTCTCGGGAATGGGCGTTTCCTCGGGTGGGATGGCCGGCTTGTGGCATTGCAGAAGATCGATGGTGTCCACGCCGAGCCGCCTGAGACTGTTTTCGACTTCGATGGTGATGGTGTCGGGGCGCAGGCTGACGCGGTTTGCTTTGCCGTCCTTGACACCGTTATACGAGCCCCGCTCGTCCTCCCACCACACGCCGCACTTGGTGGCAATGACGACCTGATCGAGTCGGCCTTCGATGGCCTTGCCGACAACCTCCTCGCTGTGGCCCCACCCGTAGGAAGGCGCCGTGTCGATGAGGGTGACGCCTTCGTCGATGGCTGCGCGTATGGCGTTGACGAACCCATTGTCGTCTGTGTCGCCCGGCCTGATTGCCGCCGTACCGAGTCCGACGATGGACGCGTCGATTCCCGATGTCCCTAGAGGCCGATACCGCATCGAATCCTCATTGGCTCAACTTCCAGCCGTAAGAATACAATTGTGCTGGAAGGCGTGCGGGAGACACAGGTGAACAAAACTTGGAACGCGCCAACACTCGTTCTCGGGCTGTCTGCCATGGCGCTCGTTGCGTTCGCTGAGGAGTCGTATTCCCCTCACGTCGGCCGGTCCGATGCGACCAACGTCTATTGGGGTGATACGCACGTGCACAGCGCCCTGTCGTCGGACGCCTTTGTCTTCGGCACCCGGCTCACGCCGGATGCCGCCTATCGCTTCGCCAAGGGCGAGAAAATCCGCGCGGCAAGCGGCAAGGACGTTCGTCTGCGCCGGCCATTGGACTTCCTCATGGTGTCAGATCATGCCGAGAACATGGGCGTTGTCGCGCGGATCGCCGCCGGTGACGAGGCTCTGTTGGCGACGGAGGCCGGCAAACGGACGGCCGAAGCGCTCAACTACCCCGTTTCCTTGGTGGAAGCGCTCAATGCAGACACCGACGACCTGTTGAACGCCTTCAACGCGGCTACGTTGATGGCCATCAAGGCGGACCAAGGTCCCGGCAAAGGTCTAGGCCATGCCGGCTACGGGACCGATGAGCGATTCAGCCGCTCGGTCTGGAAGGAGGTCATCGAGAGCGCGGAAAGGCACAACGACCCAGGTAGATTCACTACCTTCTCCGGCTACGAGTGGACCGTGGCTGCCGGCGGCCACCGGAACGTCATCTTTGCCGACGGGCCCGAACTGACCAGCCAGGTGGTGCCATTCTCCGCCTTCGACAGCAGCGATCCCGAGGACCTGTGGGCATACCTCAACGACTACGAGGAACGCTCGGGAGGGCAAGTGTTAGCAATCCCCCACAACGGCAATCTCAGCGGCAACAGGATGTTCGCGCTCACTACCCGCCGGGGAGAGCCGCTCACGGAGACGTACGCGAGAAGGCGTTCCCGCTGGGAGCCGCTCTACGAGGTGACGCAGATCAAGGGACACGGCGAGACCCATCCGTTGATTTCGCCGAACGACGAGTTCGCCGGTGACGAGATATTTCGGTGGGGTATCACGAAAAGCCAACCGGACTCGAAGAAACAAGGCAAAGGTCCGGCGGATGGGAAAGAACAGACCGAGAATTTAGTCGGACCGCGGCCGCGCCCCGTCAATTCCTATGCCCGTTCCGCCCTGATGCTGGGCCTAGGCCAGAGAGCGGAACTGGGCGTCAATCCGTTCAAATTCGGCATGATCGGGAGCACCGACTCCCACACCGCCCTCGCGACCGCCGATCAGAGCAACTTCTGGGGCAAGATGCCGGGCAATGAACCGGGCCGGAATCGCGTGGCAACCGGATGGAACTACAACGCTTCGGGCTATGCGGCCGCGTGGGCCGTAGAGAACACGCGGGAATCGATTTTCGCAGCCATGCGGCGCAAGGAGGTCTACGCTTCCACGGGCCCGCGCATGACCGTCCGATTCTTCGGCGGATGGGACTACTCCGCCGACGACGCCGCACGGCCAGACCTAGCCCGCGCGGGCTACGCCCAGGGCGTGCCCATGGGTGGCGATCTCACGGAGGCGCCAACGGGAAAGGCACCGAGTTTTCTCATCCGGGCCGTAAAGGACCCCGATGGCGCGAATCTGGACCGTGTGCAGATGATAAAGGGCTGGCGCGACGAAGACGGCGAGTTGCATGAGAAGATCTACAACGTCGCCTTGTCCGATGGTCGTACCGAGAACCCCGAGGGCCAGGCTCCCGCGGTGGGCAGTACCGTCGACGTTCGCAATGCTACCTACACCAACAGCATTGGCGATCCAGAGCTTGCCGTGGTGTGGACCGACCCCGATTTCGACCCCGCCGAACTCGCCTTCTACTACCTACGCGTATTGGAAATCCCAACCCCTCGCTGGACCGCCTACGACGCGAGGTTCTTTGGATTGAAAGATCTCCCAGATGACATCCCGATGGTCACGCAAGAGCGAGCCTATACGTCGCCCATTTGGTATTCGCCAACCCGATAGACCCAAACCTGGTGCTCGACCTCCGGCTCGCCCTTGGGCATCGGGCGGTAACGTTCGGAACGCCCCACCAAGCTCCACTCGCCGGCGGTTTCCAGGTCATCGAGGTACTGGCCGAACCCCTCCTCATGCAGTTCCGTCTTCAGCGAAAACAAAATGTGGCCGCCGTTCCTGGTGATGCGGATTAGCTCGTGGAAAGCGTGCGCCGGGGCGTGGCCGGTGGTGAACACGCCCACGCTGACCACCGCATCGAAGGTGTCGTCGGCAAAGTCCAGGGCCTCGCCGAGGGTCATCTGCCGCAACTCGCGATACATGGCCTTACGCCGGGCCATGTCGAGCATCCTCATCGACAGATCGATCCCGTGGAGGTCGTGGTAGCCGGCGCCGATCAGACACTCGCCCACTAGGCCCGTCCCAACGCCCGCATCAAGTATTTTGGCGTCTTGCGCGACGTACTTGCCGAACAGTCCGACGGTTGCCCGTGGTGCGATCCAATCGAATTCCTCGCGCAGGTCCCGATCGTACTCGTCCGCCCACTCGTCGTAGCGTTCCTCGAGTTCGCGGTTGTTCTTCGCGGCGTACACCCATTGCACGCGGTCTCGGCGCTGTTGCATGGTGGTCTCCCGCCGCCAACCAAAGCGAACGCCAAGGAGACGACAAATGACCGTGAGTGTCGAGTTCCACTTCGACTTCGGAAGTCCAAACGCCTACCTGGCACACCTAGCCATCCCCGGCGTCGAAGCACGCACGGGCGTCAGGTTCAAGTACGTGCCCGTCCTGCTTGGCGGTGTGTTCAAGGCCACCAACAACGTCTCACCGGCGGTCTCGCTCAAGGGCATCCGCAACAAGCCGGAGTATCAACGCCTCGAGACCGAACGGTTTCTCAGGCAATACGGCGTACCGGCCTACGTTCCGAATCCCCACTTTCCCGTCAACACGTTGACCATCATGCGCGGTGCTATCGCCGCCGACATCCATGCCCCTTCAAGGCTCGTAGACACGCTCGTGGATTACATTGTTAGCTACGACCTGCGCCAACCTGGCCAGTACTATGTGGGCCTATGGGCAGAGTTGAATCGTCTTGGAGCTAAGCGCGTCCTTCAATCCCAATGGATCGTCCGGCAGAACATGACAGCGATGCAGTTGCTCAACCACCTACGGCATTTCATCGATCCGAACGATCTAATGCTCGTCAATGGGTTCGGCAACGGGGACTGGGCCAGCATAGCAATCGAGTGGCCATTCCGCCCTTCCTAGCTCTTCGCTATTATTCACGTCTTGGTTCCCGTCCCAACGACTCAACCACGCAAGAGTTTGTTTTATAACGATAATTTAGAGGATTTCCCGTGCAGGCAAATCCCTTCTTTTTCTGGCGATCAAGGGTACGGTCGGGAGCGGGCTCGGTCACTCGTTCGTCCACCGCAGCCGTACCTTGAGGTCGTTGCAACGATTCCATGGCAGTACCTGAGCGTGCTGGAGACTGCCGACCACGATCCCCGGAGCCACGCCCAGCTCTTCAGCGAAACGAACAATGTCGGCACGACCGGGTGTTCCAGTCGCGACAAGTCGGCGCCAGTCCTGCTGCGGTATCAGAAAACGCGCAGTCCATTCGTTCGCCTCTGCCTCGACGTCGCCGTCGTCACGATGGCCCCCGTCGACGAACACGCTCCTCTTGCTGTGGAGCAGTAGATGGGCAGCCTCGTGGAAAAGGCTGAACCAGAGATGGTCGTCGGTCTTGTGCCGAGCACTCACGGCGATGACCGGCTTGCGAGGCGACATCCACCAAGCTGCACCGCTCAAGCGAGCTTTCGGCAATGGCTTGACCAACGAAAGCGCGACACCCGCCTCGTTGCAGAGTCCTCGCGCGGTGTCGAGTGCGCTGCGCACATCAACACGCGTTAGTCCCCGCACACGTCCCAAAGCCGACTTGAATGCGGCAGCATCGTAGTCGGCACAGTCTTGCTGACTGGCAGCGATCTCGGCGAGTCGGAGCCACGACGCCAACGCCGACTTGTCGCTATCAAAGCTCGGAGAGTGCCGATAGGCAACGTTGGCCGATCCGTACTTGGTCTGCCACGCCTCAACCGACGCCACGCCGAAGAATGCCAATAGTGCAGAAACTGCTTCACCGTTGGACGAAGGTCTACGTATTGCGCCTCTATTGACGAGTTCGGCGACGGGGAACGTCTTCGACCACACACCAGCACAATCTGCTTCGCGCACCTCGTTCTCGCGCGTCTGGCGAAGGCGGTAGTCCGCTTCAATGCCGAGCCAGATACTCGCATCAACGCCCAAGACCTTCTCGAACTGAATGGCAGTCTTCGGCTCGATGGGTGCCTTGCCAGCGACGATCTCGCTGATGAGCTTTGCCGAGCGCCCGCACCGGCGCGCGAACTCGGCTTGAGAGATGTCCTGTGCCGCCAAACGCTCCTCGATCACCCACCCGGGCGGCACTGCGTAGTCGGGCAGGTATTCGTTGGTGGACGCCGTCATCGGTTGTCCCTCAGTGATAGTCGGTTACATCCAAGATTGTGATCGCCGTCACGCGGTCAATATCGATGCCCCCATCCCCAGACCGAGGAACAGGGTCGTGACTTGGCCCGAAGACGAGTCTGAAAGGATGATCGAGATCCACGGCGAACTGCCCTTTCCGCTGGCCTTTCAGCAAGTGGCGGCGTTCGGGTCGGCTGATCGGTACGTCGGCCAGCGTCGGTGCGTTCCTCAACACGGCCAGGCGAATCATGATGGTTCGAGCCATCTTGTCGCCGTAGGACTTCCTGAGCGCGCTTTCCAGATTGAATGTCTTTCCGAGCTTTCTAGTCCTGAAGGCTATTTCCAACTGGGCGGGCCGTAGACGTTACCAAAAGAGTAACGTTTTGGTCGGTGAGTGTCAACGCGCCATGGAATGGGTCCGAGTTCGGGTGACTGGTGGTTGGGCGGACAGATAGGCCCCGAGTAGACCCTTCTTCACGCCGGCACCTCAGCGCGGGCCACCAGTTCCGCCATCGCGTAGTTAGAGCTAGTCACCCCGAAGTCCGGCTCGCGCCGGAATGGCCGACGGAGGTAGTGTACCTGATGGTCGCCACCGTCCAGGAACTCCACCAAGGCCAAGATGAAGTCCTCGGGCTTGTTCAACGCCGTGAGCACCTCGTTTTTTGTGACGATCACGGTGTCCGCGCCGGATACGCGTCCCTTCACCTCGATGAACCGCAGTTTTCCGGTGCCCGGCACCCGGCTCTCGATGTCGTAGCCAAGCTTCTCGAACTCCCGGTCCACGGGCTCGAAGCCAAGACGTCGTTCCACCTCCATTACGATGGCCCGGGCTCTCGCCGCCGATGCCTGTGTGTCGGCAACACGCTGCGGCGCTGAGCGTCCTGTCATGGCGGCGATCAGTCCCATTGGGACGACGGCAAGACCTCCGACGACCGTAGGCGAAAGCGCTGAGACCTGCGCCTGACGGTCGAGTTGGGCGAGCCGCTGCTCTCGACGCTCCTGCAAATCGTCGGCACGGCGGCGCGCTTCGCCGGAGTTGAGCCGCGCCCCGGACCGTCCCGCCTGTTCCTGAAGCTTCAGTTCCTCGGCGCGGTGATCCCAGTAGGTGATCTCCTTGGTCAAGCGTTCCTGGACCGCGGCGCGGGTCTTCTCGATCCAAGCCAGGCGGCGGTCGCGAACCTCGGCAATGTGATCTGGAACGATGTGTGCAATAGCCTCTCCCAGGGCCTGCTGCTCGAGCTCCTTGGTGATCCATGCACACTCAGGACGATCGAGAATCTCACTCGCTGTCGGCTCGTCCTCGGCAAGGGGGCGATAGTCGAGATACGGTGCGTGGTGAAGGTGACGCGAGTTGCCTTCCGCATCGATCTCGGCATACACCATGCGACGGGAAATGACGCCGCCGTCGCCGTTGGGTAGTTGGCTTGCGTCGCGGATGGCGTGTTCCATAGTGAAGAGCACACGCACCCCGGTTCCCGCGTCGCCTTCGTCCACGAGTATCGCGCCGCGCTGCATGAGGACGCGTTGGCGTTCGAGCGTAAGGTCGAGCACTGCATCAAGCAGTGCGTGTCCCGGGCAGACGAAGGCGGCGGGCAACTGACCTTGGGGCGTGAGCAGGTTCTTGTCGAAGGCGATGCGTTCATAGCGCCTGAGAACGGGTTCGCCTGTGCCGATCTGGCGGTCGCGGTTGCGTACCGGTGAGGGGACGTTTGTTATTTCGTAGCGGTGCGGCTCGCGCTGGCGGACCGAGCCGCCCAAGCGTTTGAATGCTTCTACAAAGAACGACTCGATGTAGTGGGGCTGCAGGCGACGTGCTTCGGCGCGTTCCATCTCTTCGCGTACTCTGGCGACGCGAGTCGAGTCCATGGCGTCGTGGGCCAGCGCGCGTTCCTCGATCAGCGTTTGCAGGTGCGGACGGTCCACCGCTTCGCTTACTGCTTGCTCCAGGCGCGCGCGCACCTCGGGCCGGTCGCCGTAGCGGACCGCCTCAATCAATAGTTCGCGCAACGAGCGGCCTTCGAACTGCAGCTTGCCGAGCACGTCGAAGACTTGGCCACCCAAGGCGTGACGTGCGCGTTCCAGCTTCTCGAGCAGCGTGCGGTACACATCACCTTCGCGCGTCTCTTCGGCCAACAGGTTCCACAGGTGGCAGACCTCCGTCTGACCGATGCGATGGATGCGACCGAAGCGCTGTTCCAAGCGGTTGGGGTTCCACGGCAGATCGTAGTTCACCATCAGGTGGGCGCGTTGCAGGTTGATGCCTTCGCCCGCCGCGTCGGTGGCAAGCAGCACTTGCACGTTGGGATCGTGCAGAAACGCTTCCTGGGCCTCGCGACGGTCGTCGCGGCCCATGCCGCCATGAATGACGACCAGGGCGTCGGGACGGCCGAGCAATGTGCCTATGCGTCGCTCAAGGTAGCTGAGCGTGTCCCGGTGCTCGGTGAAGAGGACGAGTTTCTGGCGCGGCGACGGGACGTGGCGTGGAATCGGGCCGCTACCGTAAGGAGGAGCGGGACCATCCGCCGCGTTTGGGCCCAATCCCGCAGGAGTAAACACCTCGGCCAGCAAGTTCGAGAGTTCGCGCCACTTGGTATCGTCGCCGCTGCGCCGGATCTGTCCGGCAAGGGTTTGTAGGCGTTTCAGCGAGTCGATCTCGGTTCGCAACTCGGCGCTCGTGCGCGCGGCTGTAGCCTGGTCGAGCACGGCAGCCTCCGCGGCTTCGACCTCATCTTCTGGTGCCTCGTCGAGATCTTCGACATCCTCCGCGTCCTCCGCGTCGAAGGCCGGGCCGGTGTGGGCAAGTGCCACCGGGCTCCGCGTGCCACGCTGTTCGGCGATCTCTTGAAGCCGCGCCTCAAGGCGTTCCCGGCGCCGCCGCAGTGAATGGAAGATGGCATCCGGAGACGAAGCGAGGCGGCGTTGCAGGATGGTCAACGCGAACCCGACGGTTCCGGCGCGTTTGTCGTTGTCGAGCGCCTCGGCACGATTGAACTCCTCGCGAACGTAGTCGGTCACTTCCTCGTAGAGACGCGCTTCCGCTTCCGACAGCCGGTACGGCACCGAGTGGGCGATACGCTCCGGAAACAGCGGTCGACCGTCGAACTTGAGCAGGTTCTCCTTGACCATTCGACGCATCAGGTCGGAGACCTCGACCTCGTGGACGCCGTCGCGGAAGCGGCCCTCGAATCGGTCTGCGTCGAGTAACGCGAGAAACAGCTGGAAGTCCTCCTCCTTGCCGTTGTGCGGCGTCGCGGTCATCAGCAGGAAGTGGCGGGTGATCCCCGAGAGGAGTTGGCCAAGCCGGTAGCGCTTGGTGTACTTCACCTCGCCGCCAAAAAACGTCGCCGACATCTTGTGCGCCTCGTCGCAGACCATGAGGTCATAGCCACAGTCAGCCGCCCCGAGTTTGACCTGGGCGTCATCGTCGCGCGCGAGCTTGTCCAGCCGGGCGATGGCAAGGTCGTTTTCGAGGAACCAGTTGCCCGTGCGTGCCGCTTCGAGCTTGTCGTTGGTCATGATCTCGAAGGGGAGGTGGAAGCGGCGGTGGAGCTCGTCCTGCCACTGTTCGACAAGACTGCCGGGGCAGACCACCAGACACCGTTTGACGTCGCCGCGGGCAATCAACTCCTTGATGAGCAACCCGGCCATGATGGTCTTGCCCGCACCCGGGTCGTCTGCGAGCAGGAAGCGCAAGGGCTGCCGCGGCAGCATGGCCTCGTAGACGGCGGTGATCTGGTGCGGCAGCGGCTCTACCAGCGAGGTATGGACGGCAAGGACCGGATCGAACAAGTGGGCGAGGCGGATGCGGTTGGCCTCCGAGACGAGCCGGAACAGCGCACCGTCTCCGTCGAAACTCCAAGGTCGACCTTGCTCCACGACCTCGAGACGCGATTCATCGTCGCGATAAAGCACCTGCTCCGCAACTTGCCCCGATGGCGGGCGGTAGATCAGCGTAAGGGCGTCTGCTCCGTGCCATTGGAGGTTGACGACTGTTACGGTTGCCGCGGGATGAATGCCGCGGACCGTTGTACCGGGCTGTAAGTCTTCGAGCTTCAATGTCTTCCTTGAATCGGAACACTCCACGTCCATCGTCAGTTTAGGCATTCAATAGTGGTGTGGCGACAGTGGCTAGGGCGCTAACTACCTGCTTCGCTAAATCAGCACATGTGGGCGAAGCAGAAAGAGGGATGATCCGGCCGTGATCGCGCAGGCACTAAACGAGTCCGGACTACCCGGCGATTGGATTCTCGACGGCGTCCAGGATCCCGCCGTCAAGCAGCAGCTCATTGCCAACACGGAGTCCGCCGTCGAACGCGGCGTGTTCGGTTCGCCGAGCTTCTTCGTCGGCGAGGAGCTCTAATTCGGCAAGGACAAGCTGCGGGACGTGGAAGAGGAGGTCGGCCGCCGACGAACCTGACCAACAGGGACCGACTCAGCGGTAAGCCCGCCGCGCGGCCAAGTGCGCGACAGCGCCCAAAATTCGTCAGGGAGGGCGCGGTGCTAGGTCGATCTCGAGCGGTTCGCCGTCCCATCGGATTTGGACGGTTTCGTAGCCCCGGCGCGAACACGTCAGGCCGGCATAGATCAACGTGGTCGGGAGTCCGTCTCCCAAATCGTACACGGGACTGTCCGCCCACACGCCGTCTTGAACCACGCACGACACGTCATTGAGAGCTTCCTTCGAATTGGCATCGACCACTCGAACCTCGCGTACCTCGCTGATCGTGGGCTGGATGTCGACGTTCTGAACCGATGACGCATCGACAACCACGTTGCGGACGCCGCCGATATAGGGGGAGGCGAAAGACACGCGGTACGTGCCCTTCTCCAAGCCGTCGAAACGATACACGCCGCGGCTGTCGGTGAAGCCGCGGAAGATAACCGGTTCGCCGCTTGCAGAAACCAACCTGGCTTGAACTACCCAGTTGCCCAGGCGGAACGACTGGTCAGCTCCCAAAGTGACCGCGCCCGATAGCGCGAACGGACCGAGATGGATGTCGACAATGGCATCGGATACGACGTCGACGTCAAAGGACCGATGGGTTCCGCGCAGGCCAAGCTGGACGCGAAACTCGTACTCGCCGATGTCGAGACCCGGGATCTCGTATCGGCCGTCAATGTCCGACATGTCGACTGCGGACAGCATGCGGGGGTCTTTGGGAACGGCGCGCACCATGATCGCGTGCACAGGGCGGGTGCCTGCAAGAACCCTCCCGGCGATTCGAGACCGACCCGAGAAGTCGAAGTCGATGGTCGCTTCGCGCCCCACCATCATGACTTTCCTCGTGATCGAGCGGGAATGCCGCTGCACGTTTGCGGTGGCTTGCACAACGAGTTCACCGTCAGGAATGCCATTCACGACGAAGCGGCCGTTGCCGAACCTCGCCGGGTTCGGACCAAGGCGACTGTCCCATTCGTCGCGAATGAACAACGACGCCCACTCGGACTCGGCCAAGCCGGAAATCCACCCGGACAAGCGACCGAGTGGTTCGGCCAAGAGCTCGACCGACGCGACCTCGTCTTTCGCGAGGGCAAGGTCGCGACTTGCAACGATTCCGGCGGCAGATCGTGCGGACAGATAGTACGAACCGGCCGCCAGACCTTCGAACTGGAACCGACCCTCCGCGTCGACGTGCCGCTCCAACGCGCGCCAGCCGTTTCTATCCACCCAGTGGTTGTCGGATTGAGGTCGGAGCATCACCGTACCGTCGGCGGGCGTGCCATCGCCGAACAACAGCGACCCCTTGAGCGTTGCACCTCCGCCAAGGGCGATGTCGAGTTGGTTCCGGTCGGCCGGCAGTTCGACTAGGTGGGTCATGTGTCCAGCCGCAGATACCTCGAGATGGACACGCCCCCGGGGAAGGCGACGCAACGCGAATTCGCCGTTCGCGTCCGTTGTGACCCACCAGCCGACCGGGTAGTCGTCTCCTGCGGGCATGTTCAGCGTTTGCGCGAGACTGGCAGCGTACCTGATGCCTACACCCGGAACCGGCAATCCGGTTCGGGCATCCTTGACCCGTCCGCCGACGACGCGTTCGCGGCCGAGGCGGACCGTCCCGATGTCGTGGTTGCCCGACGAGTTGAACGCCACGACGTCGAACCAAGTTGCATGGCCGGGGGCATCGAGCGCGATCCCCATACCTCCGGTTCCCAGGTTGACCTCGAGACGGCCGGAGGTGCCATCGAACGCATGAACTTCCGGCTTTCGGCCCCGGCCATAGACGGTCAGCGTAAAGGCCTCGAGGGGCGAGCCGTTCGCGTCAACAACCTCGCCGCTGATAGCGACCGCCGGGACGTTGCCGGCCGCACGGGCGATTTCCGTGCAAACCAGTAACAGCAGACATACCCAACTCGAAACGCGCCAATCAGCTCGCCGCATCGGGTTTTCCCAAGGCCAACCGCCCTGCTAACAAAATAGCAATCGCGAAATCGCCGCACAAGCTCCCTTAGCCGTCTCCAATCAAGTAGATTGGGGCCGCCCAAGAGCGGAGCAAAACCAATGAGCGACGTTATCGCCACCGATCTTACGAACATCGACTGGCAGGACCTAGTCAATCAACTCAACCGTTATCTGCGCCTGCGCACTACGGCCATCGGCATGAAGCTCTTCAAGACCGTCGAGGAAATGGAAGCGGTGCCACGCATCCGGCGACCCAAGAACATCCACACCACGGATCAAATCGTCGGCCAGGCGAGCCGCAACGGATGGACCGTGGGCATCACGGCGGAAGACCTCGTGGGTGATCAATGCCGTACCGTGGTTGGGCTCGCACCCCGAAGCGAGGATTGGCTCGCGGGCAAGAACATGGCAGGCGTTTGGTACGAGAACGACGTCGAAGCCACCAAGCACCAGCAGGCGATGGATCTCGCACCCTTTGGCACACATGTCGCCCTAGCCGTGAGTCCGCTGGCGAGCGGCCGGCTCAATCCGCCCGATATCGCGCTCATCTACGCCACGCCCGCGCAGATGATCCTGTTCATCAACGGCCTGCAGTGGACGGGCTACAAGAAACTCGAATGGGGCTGCGTGGGAGAGTCCGCGTGTGCCGACTCCTGGGGCCGGGCGTTGGCAACCGGCGAGCCGAGCCTGTCGATCCCCTGCTTCGCCGAACGCCGCTACGGTGGCGTGATGGAGGACGAACTCCTGATGGCGATTCCGCCCGCCTTTCTGCCCAAGGTCATCGAAGGTCTTGATCGCCTGTCGCGCAACGGCTTGCGTTATCCGATCCCTCAGTACGGGATCAACAACGATGTGCGGGCCGGGATGAGCGTGAGCTATGGGTGACCGCCCTAGGACACGCTGCTCGAACCGCCGTCATCTTCACGTATTGCTGGTAGCCACATCGGTCGCGAGTGCCGCCGCCGTCAATGGCGCGCCCGCGGACAACGCAGAAAACGCCGACCAACTGGTGGAAGTGGTCGTCAGTGTCGGCACCCGGGTCCGCACACGTACTGCTGCCGACACGGCCGTACCCGTGGACGTGTTCAACCGCGAGCAGGTGGAGAGCATCAATTCCTCCGATCTGGTCGACGTGCTGAACGCCATCGTGCCGTCGTTCAGCGTCCGCCGGGAGCCGATATCGGACGGGGCGTCGTTCATCCGGCCTACCCATCTGCGCGGACTGGACACCCACCACACCTTGGTGCTCGTCGACGGCAAGCGCTGGCACCGGGCGGCCCTGATGAGACTTGGGGGATTCGGTGCCCACGGCCCGGACGTGGGCAGCATTCCAGCGATCGCCATCGACAGCGTGGAGGTCCTCCGCGACGGTGCCGCCGCGCAATACGGTTCCGACGCCATCGCGGGCGTGATCAACTTCAAGCTCAAAACCGATGCCTCGGGCTTGCGCCTCCGTACCCGCCTCGGCGGCTACGCCGAGGGCGACGGTGAAGAGGCCACGGTCGAAGCAGGAGTCGGTCTGCCGTTGGGAGACGCCGGTTTCGTGAACATCGGTGTCCAAGCCTCAGATTCCGCCCCGACGAGCCGCTCCGAACCCTACGATATCGCCATCGGCAGTTCCGACGTCACGCCCCTGGAAGCAACCGCTAGCCAGGCGACGGTGAACGGTGTCACGTACTACGGTCCCGACGCGTTCACATTCAGCTACTCGCCAGACGGCGACATCGTCCAAGTGCTGCCGGGCAGCGACGGCGTCCCGGACGATCTCGACACGCGTTTCGCCGACAACTTCAGCCGCATCGGCGGCGACCGGGATTTCGCGAGCCCCGCGCAGATCTGGGGACAGCCGGACCGGCGCCAGGCCAACTTGGTCGTCAATGCCGCGTTGCCGCTAGCGGCCGTCGAGCTTTACGGTTTCGCGACCTACGCGACCAAGGACCAGACCGGCGGGTTCTTCTACCGGCGCCCGGGTGTCAGCCAACTGCTGCCGGTGAGGCTTGCCGACGGTTCCATCTACGACCCTCGGGCGAGCCTCTACCCGTCGGGTTTCACGCCGCAGTTCTCGGGGGATGTCGTCGACCAGTCGATCCTCGGCGGCGTCCGGGGGGAACGCGCGAACGGCTTCATGTTCGACTTCTCCGCAAGCCGAGGTGCCGACGAGATCCGCTACAGCATCGCGAACACGATGAATCCGTCGATGGGGCCGCAGACGCCGACGCGATTCCGCCCCGGCAACCTGGTTAACAGCGAAATGGCGGCAAACGCCGACTTCGCGTGGCCATGGGAGATCGGACTTCCGAGCCCGGTCAACATCGCTCTCGGAATGGAGTACCGCGACGAAATCTACCGCATAGAAGCGGGCGATCCGCCCTCCTACGAAGTCGGCCCGTTCGGGCGACCGGACCCGTTCAACTTCGAGATCACCCAGGCGGAGGTCGATACCGACCCCGATGATGACCTCACGGTTATCGAGTGCCGGATTCCCGCTTTCGAGTCCGTGGGTTCGCTCTGCCCGACGGGCGACCCGATCAACAACACGCTACCCATCGGCTCGAACGGCTTTCCAGGCTATCCGCCCGCCTTCAGTTCCGAACTCCACCGGCACAGCAAGGCGGTCTACGTCGACCTGGAAGGCGATCTGACGCTGCGCTGGCTCGCCAACCTCGCCGTCCGCTACGAGAAATTCTCCGATTTCGGCGATGTCGGCATCTGGAAGCTGGCGAGCCGCTACAAGGCGACCGACAACGTCAACTTGCGCGCCTCCCTAGGCACCGGTTTCCGTGCGCCGACGCCGGGCCAACTCGCCACCACGAACGTCTCCACCCGCATCGACCCCAACGGCTTCCCCAGGGCCGAGGGCGTGTTTCCGTCAACGCACCCGGCCGCGGCCCTCTTCGGCGGGCAGCCGCTGGACCCCGAACGGTCGCGGTCCTGGACCCTGGGACTCGCCGCCACACCGTTTGAACGGTTCACCGTGACCGCCGACCTGTACCGCATCCGGCTCGACGACCGAATCGTGCTGTCGTCGCAGTTCGCCGTCGGGCCCGAAGAAGCTGCGGACCTCATGCGCCTCGGCGTACCGGGCGCCAACGACATCGCCCAGGTCCGCTTCTTCACCAACGACGTGCAGACCGAGACCAGCGGTGTCGACCTCGTCGCAAGTTGGGCGTTCGATTCGTCCCTTGGCAGCACGACCCTGAACGCCGCGTTCAACGTCAATCGCACGCGCATCCTCGACCGCGGTCGGTTCGTGGACGCCGAGGCCGAACACGATGTCGAGAACGGCGTTCCCGCAACCCGTGGCGTGATCACCGCGGTCCACGGAGTTGGTCGTTTCGACCTGCTGCTACGGGCCCGTTACTACGGCGAATACAAGAACGCCCTCAACACATCGCTCGAAACCGTCCAGACGTTCGGTCGGGAGGTCATGGTGGATGTCGAACTGACGCGGACCTGGCGCGAGAAGTTCTCGCTCAAAGCAGGCGTGCAGAACGTCTTCGGCAACTACCCGGACCGCGGAGAATTCGAGGTCTGCTGCGGGCGCATCTACCGCAGCGACTCCGTCACACCCTGGCAAGGCACCATGGTCTACTTGCAGGCGAGTTGGTTCTCGGGTTGACGGGGCAGGCAGGCGCGCTCGATTCGCCGTGAGAGCCGGCACGGGCATGCTCGGACGCGCCCGTAGGGGCGACGCTTGTCGTCGCCCGCGCCCGCCACATGACGCCGGTTCGACCTGGACGGGACAAGGCCGTTCCCTACGCCATCGTGACCCGCCGTTTCCGTCAATCGATGATCGCCTGCCGGACTGCGTTCTCGAAGTCGTAGATCGCTGCACCAAAGGGTTGCTGCAGCATAATGACGACCGTGATTTCCTCTGCGGGGTCGGACCAGGATATGGTGCCGAACGCACCGCCTGACCCGAATGCCCCGGCACTGCGCCGGCTGTTCGCGGCAACCGGGTCGAGGATGACCCCGACCGCATAGCCGGCACCCCTCCCTGGCCCACCCTTCCTCCCGGAGACGGGTAGACCGCCCACGTGATTGCTGGTCATCATCGTGACCGTACGCGGGCTGAGCAGACGACGACCAAAGAGTTCGCCGCCGTTGGTCAGCATCTGCTGGAAGTGGAGATAGTCCCTTGCCGTGCTCGACAGGCCAACGGAGCCCGAGAAATAGGTGGTCTCGCCAAACCAGCCGGACATGTCTCGACCCTGGATGGCGACCCGTCGCGATGCCTTCCACGGCGGCAGGTTGTAATGCGTGTCGTGCATTTGCAGGGGATCGAAAATCCGCCGTTGTACGAACTCGTTGAACGGTATGCCAGCGACGATCTCGATGATGCGGGCGACGACATCGAGTCCGGTGGTGCCGCTGTAGGCCCTGCGAGACCCAGGCTGGAAATCCAAGGCCACCTCGCCAAGCGTGGGAATGTAGCTGGCCAGCGTCCCGCGGCTTTCCTTGCCCCGCCCGGACACGGCCGCTCCCAGCCCGCCGCTCATGAGCCCGGATGTGTGGGTCAACAGGTGGTGGATCGTGATCGGCGTCTTGGCGGGAACCAGCCGATGCGCCGGCGGGTTCTTGCCTTTGACTTGCAGCGGACTGATGTCCACATCCGCGGGTTCCTTCAGCACCGCCACCTGCATGTCGGCGAGTTCGGGTATGTACTTCTCCACCGGATCGCTCGGCCGAATCAGACCCTCCTCGATTGTCATCATCGCCGCGACACCGAGAACCGCCTTCGTCGACGACATCATGATGAAGATCGCGTCCCGGGCCATGGGGCGTTCGGCCTCGACGTCCATCAGTCCGTGGGCCTTGAAGTGAACCACCTTTCCCCGCCGCGCCACGGCGGTCACCGCGCCTTGAATCTTGCCGGCTTCGATATGCCGCTGCATCGACATGTCGATCCGCTTGAGCCGCTCGGTGGACATGCCGACGGACTCAGCCGCGGCAAACGGAATCTCGCTGCCGCGAACGGTGGTTGCCATAGTCGCCGCGAGGATCGTCGGCAGCACCCAAAGCCCCGGACAGGCTCGTAGAGTCGGGGCTATCGCGCCCCGAAGGGCCTGCCCCCGCTCGCGTACCAACAGGTCTCGACTTCGTCTCATGTTGGTTGGTTCAGCAGACCGGACACAAGAAGAGGATGCCGAACAACAAGAGTCCCAGATAGGTTGCCCCTGCGGCAGCGGCCGACCTAATCACCGAAAAGCGGCGCATCTCCAACGTCTCCACGTCCTCTATGGCCACCTCCACCCCATCGCCTGCAATGGCATGCTCGGTGACCTCCACCACGTTGAGCTCGAACTCCTGGTTGGCGGTGGTGATCCTGACTTCGTCTCCCGGGCCGACCGCGTCAACGTCGACCACGGGCTGCAAGCTCGTGCATCCGCCAACCAGAGCGAGCGCCAGGAATGCGGCAAGGCCGCGGACTCCGATCATCAATCCTCTCCTAGCGGGCAACCCTCGTATCGGCCATGCGAGGCCCCCGACGCCGTCGATGCCGGCGGCGCTTCACCGAGGGCTCGCTCGATCAGCGCCCTAGACGCGTTCCGAACAGAGAGCGAACCGACCACTTCCAGTTGCGTGAGTCGCAACTCATCGTTGGCACCTCAAGGCGAACCTTGGATGGTACGCCGCTACGACGGCTAATGTCGTGCGACGGTGACAATGACGCACGCACACCTGCGGCTCTGTGCGCGAAACGCCGGATCCCAATTCTATAGGCGGTCGACTTGCGTCGACGGCGAAGGCAAAGCGGAATGACATAGCAGACAGGTGGCAAAGACCTCCGACCCAACCGTCGCCTTCAGGCGTTCAATGCGCGAACCGCCGGATTCAAATATGATTCGGCGGTCATCTCGCGGCCGACGGGGGAGGCGTGGCCGAACCATCTCTGGTTCTGGAGGAACTCGAAACGCTTGAGGTCTACGGCGACACGACCGTCGGCTGGGACGCACACACGCCCGTAAACGAGACCGTGGACGAAGACGGCAATCCCTCTTCCGGTCGACGGCCCGGATTCGGTGTCCCCGACCTGCGCGCTCCCAGCGAGCGCGTCTACGACCACCCGGACGTGGAGAGACTCCGCGACCACCTGAGACGCAACAACGGCATCCAGGGGATCGAAATCTGCGATCCCGACGAAGTGGAACGCGCTGCGCGGATCTTCCGCCGCGACGGTTTCGTGGTGGTCCGGGATCTGCTCGACGAAGAACATCTGGCGACGTTCCGGCGCGGCAGCGCTAGGGCATTACGCCAGATCCTCGAAGTGCCGGGCCTCGGCAAGCGAAAGTATGTGACCGAGAGCGGCCGTCTTCCCCACCGCTACAGCTACGGAACGGCATCCGCGTCCCGGCAGATGCTCCACGAGCAGGAGTGGGCCGCCATGGTGGACCTTCCCACGACGACGCCGATCCTCGCCGAGATATTCGGTTCGATGGACTACATGGTGCTCGGGGCGGGTGGAGACCTGTGCCTGCCGGGCGCGGTGGAGTACCAGCACCTGCACGTCGATGTCCAGGAGGCCAACCAGATCTCCGAAGGCCGCCTTGAGACGGCGAAGAACATCGGCATCGAGATTCGGACCGAGGAAGGCTCGGACGAGCTCAATCTCGCCACCCGGCGCCGGATCATCGACTTCTGCCCGGCGGTGGTGACCATCAACTTCGCCATGTGCGATCTCACCTGGGAGAACGGACCGATCCGTCAGATACTCGGCTCCCATACCTGGCAGATGCGTCCGCCACCGCCGGAGGACGAACCCGATTGGATGCGGCTGTCGACCCTGGTCGGGGCGCCCGCCGGTGCCGGCGTCATCCGCGACAACCGCGCCTGGCACGGCGCAACGCCGAACTTGAGCCGCGAGATCCGCTCGCTGCCGAACGTCGAATACGGGGCTCCGTGGCTGGGGTCCCAGCACAAGAAGACGATGCCGCACGAGATCTGGGAGACGCTCACGCCCCATGGCAAGCACCTGTGCCGACACATCAAGGCGGAACCCGGCGTCTGGCCACCGGGCGCGGGCGTCATGCACCCGCTGGGCGCTGAGCGGCGGGCCGCCGCCAAGCGGATGGGAGGTAGCGGAGCACGGCAGCACGGAAGTCCCGGCGGCTAGATCCGTCGGAACGCCAACATGGGCCTGCTCGAGAAAGGCCAAGTCGAGAGTTTCGAGCGCGACGGCTTCCTCATCCTCCGGGATTTCTTCGACGCGGCCGAAGTCGACGACCTTCGCCACGCAACTGCCGAGATCCTCCGTGTTGCGAAACGCGGCACCCGCGGCGTCGGTTTCGACCCTTGGACGAAGGAGCCCGGCGACGCGCTGAACCCCAACCGGGTCTACTACTACAACGACATCTTCCTTCGGCACCCCCGTCTCGACGCCCATATGCGCAACCCGCGCCTGGCGTCCGTGTTCTGCGAGCTATACGACAACGACATCGACGCGTTCCAATCGGCGACGGTCGTGAAACCCGCGATGATGAACTTCGATTTCCAGGGTTGGCACCAGGACGCACCCGACTACATCCCCTTGTCGAACTACAAGCTGTCATCCGCGCTAACCTATCTCGGCGACATGGGTCCCGACACCGGCGGAACATCGCTTGTGCCCGCCAGCCACCGCGACGGCTTGTTCGAGCGCGGCTACGTCGAGATGCCGGGCTGGCCGGTGAAGAAACGCATCATCAAGGGGTTCGAGAAGTACGAGTCGCGTATCGTGACCCCGCAGTTCCACCCGGGTGATGTGCTGATCTTCCACCCCTGCGTGATGCACCGGGCGAACTCCAACTACACCGAAGTGAGCAAGATCGGCCTGATCAACGCCTACCGGTCGGTGGACTGCATCGACATCGAACAGCGCAGCACCTTCAAGGCGGACAACATTCCTATCACCCGAGGGCGCGGCGTAGTCTGAGCAACGCCTTCCCCGGCGTCACACCCGGCGTCACGGCGTTCTATCGCGTATCGATATCCGATATGATAGCGGCGTGATTCGGAGTTTTCGATGCAAAGACACCGAACGGCTCGCGGCGGGTCATCGGGTGCGTCGGTTCCGGGCGTTCGAACGGGTCGCGCAACGGAAGCCGGCACAGTTGGACGCAGCGGCAACGCTTGGTTTCCTTCGGGTACCGCCGGGGAACCGCCTCGAAGCGCTCAAAGGCGACCGCGAAGGTTCGTACAGCATTCGAATCAACGACCAATGGCGGCTCAAGCTTCCGATTCGACGACGGCAACGCCTACGACGCGGAAATCGTCGACTACCACTGAGGAGATCGACCGATGATACGACTCGAACCAATACACCCCGGCGAAGTCCTCAAGGCGGACTTCATGGAGCCCTTCGCCCTTTCTTCCGCCGCCCTTGCCAGAGCGATCGGTGTAACGCCAGCCCGAGTCAACGAAATCGTCCGACAACGACGAGGCATAACCGCAGAGACGGCCCTTCGGCTAGCCAAGTTCTTCAATACAGATGCCCAGAGCTGGATGAATCTTCAGGACCGCTACGAACTCGCCGTCGCGGAACGAAACGCCGCCAAGGCATTGAAGAGCATCCGTCCCCTGCAAGCGACTCATGCAGGCCATGCCCCATAGGCGGGTTACAGGTGCGCCCGCAAATACCGACCGGTGTGCGACTCGGGGCACGCCGCGATGGCCTCCGGCGTGCCCACGGCAACGACCTCGCCGCCACCGCGCCCGCCCTCCGGTCCCAGGTCGATGACGTGGTCCGCAGTCTTGATCACGTCCAGGTGGTGTTCGATCACGAGCACCGTGTGGCCGGCATCCACCAACCGGTGCAGGCAGTCGAGGAGCTTCGAGATATCGGCTAGATGGAGTCCGGTTGTCGGCTCGTCCAGGATGTAGAGGACATGGCCGCGACGCTGGAGTTTCGATAGCTCCGTCGCCAGCTTGATCCGCTGGGCCTCGCCACCCGAGAGCGTCGTCGCCGACTGCCCGAGGGTCAGGTACCCGAGGCCGAGATCGTCCAGCACCTTGACCTTGCGGCCGATCCCTGGGCGATCCTCGAAGAAGCCGACGCCTTCCTCGATCGACATGTCGAGCACGTCGGCGATGGTTTTGCCGTTGTGGGTGACCTCCAGGGTCTCGGGATTGAAGCGCTGACCCTTGCAGGCCCCACAGACCACCTCCACATCGGGCATGAAATAGAGCTTCGTCGCGATCACGCCCTCCCCCTGGCACTCCTCGCAGCGGCCGCCCTTGACGTTGAAGCTGAACCGTCCCGGCTTGTAACCGCGCTCTTTCGCAATCGGCGTATTGGCGAATAGGTTGCGGATCTGGTCGTAGAAGCCGACATACGTGGAAGGGTTCGAACGGCTGTTGCGACCGATGGGCGATTGGTCGATGTTGATCACCCGGGTCAGGTGGTCGACCCCTTCCAGCGCGTCGTGGGCACCTGAAAGCGAACGCGAGTCCACCAGCCGTTTCCACAGTTCCTTGTAGAGGATCTCGTTGATCAGCGTGGACTTGCCGGATCCCGACGCACCGCTGACGCAGATGAACTGGCCCAGCGGAATCTCCACGTCGACGGCCTTGAGGTTGTTTTCCCGTGCGCCCCGGATGTGCAGCGACTGGCCGTTGATCTCGCGCCGTCCCAAAGGGGTCTCGATCCGCCGCTGGCCTGACAGATACTGGCCAGTGGGCGAATCCGTGCAGCGAAGAATTTCATCGAGGGTTCCCGCAACGACCACCTCGCCACCATGAATTCCGGGTCCGGGCCCGAGTTCCAGCACGTGGTCGGCGGCGCGGATGGTGTCCTCGTCGTGCTCGACCACGATCACCGTGTTGCCGAGATCCCTAAGCGAACGCAGCGTGTCGATCATCTTGACGTTGTCCTTCGGATGCAGGCCGATGGACGGCTCGTCGAGCACGTAGAGCATTCCCATCAACCCGGAGCCGATCTGCGTGGACAGGCGGATGCGCTGGGCCTCGCCGCCGGAGAGCGTTCCCGAGGCGCGGTTGAAGTTCAGGTAGTCGAGCCCGATGCCGAGCAAGAGGTCGATGCGCCGCGCGATCTCGCGGACGATCTGCCGACCCGCCTCCGCCCGCGGCCCGGTGGGTTCGATGGTGTCGAGAAAGGGCCGCAGTTCGTCGAAGTTCATCCCGCCCAACTCGTCGATGTTGCACCCGGCGATCTGGAACAGAAGCCTCGTGGCGCGTAGACGGGAACCGTGGCAGTCCGGACAGACATGCTCGACCATCACGCGGTCGAGCCAGGCTTCCATGCCGGAGTTCGCGACGTCGCGCTGCCGGTACCATCGGTAGTTGCGCTCGATGCCGCCGGCGATACCCGGGAACGGCCAGGGACGGCGCAGCCAGCCCTCCTTACGCGTCTTGGCATCCGGCGGTATTTGTAGCTGCAGGGGCTCGCCGCGGGTGCCGTAGAGAATGACGTCCCGGGCTTCCTCGCCCAGATCCTGCCAAGGGGTGTCGAGATCGAACCCGTACTTCTCCCCCAAGGAGTAGATGGTGTAGCCGCGATGGTTGTCCGGGCGGTAGTTGAAGGCGTCGCGCAGGAAGCACCCGTCGCGGATGCTGCGTTCGGGGTTCGTGATGAGAAGCTCCGGGTGGGTGCGCTTGTCCGTGCCAATGCCGCCGCAGGTGCGGCACGCGCTCTCCGGATTGTTGAACATGAAGAAGTCCGGAATGATGTCGCCGTAGACGAGGGCGTGGGTGGGACTGCCGAACGTCCTCGCGAACTCGCGCGCCGCCGCCTTCGTCGTTCCCCCGACGACCGCCACGGACATCAGGCTGTCCCCCACGCGCAAGGCGTGTTCGATGGCGGCCTTCAGTTGTTTTTCGACGCCCGGCACCAAGACCAGGCGGTCGACCACGGCGGTCAAGGTCGGGTCGCCAGGCAACGCCTCGGGGACTGTTTCCGTGAGATCGATCCGTTGGTCGTCGACCTCCACGTACCGGCAGCCGAGCTTGCGCACTTCGTTGAAGATGAATTCGGGATCCTCGCCGTAGACCTGGAAGATCGGCGCCCGCAACTCGACTTCCGCATTCTCCGGCAACGCGAGAATCGACTCGAGGATCTGCGAAGCCGTCTTCACCGGGGTCGGTTCACCGCTGTACGGGCAATGTGCCTCGCCGATCGTGGCAAACAGCAGGTTCAGGTAGCTCGATACGTCGGTAAGCGTCCCAACCGTTGAGCGCGGGTTGCGGGCGATCGTTTTCTGCTCGATGGACACCACCGGCGACAGGCCGTAGACGAAGTCGACATCGGGTTTCTCGACCTGGGCAATGAAGCGCTTGGCATAGGTGGACAGCGACTCCATGTAGCGCCGCTGGCCCTCCGCGTAGATGGTGTCGAAGGCGAGCGAGGACTTGCCGGAGCCGGACAGGCCGGTGACCACGGTGAGCTGATCCCGCGGCAGTTCCACCGAGATGTTCTTCAGGTTGTGGACTCGTGCGCCCTGCACGTCGATGGTCGTGCGGATCGCAGGACGCTTCTGCCTGCGCAATACGCCTGTCGGTTTCGCGGCAGCGCGACGGGCTTGTTTCGGCTCGGGCATGGTCTCTGGTCGGTCGCTGCTTCACGCGGAGTCGGGTTCATCGTAAGCAATTGATCGGGTCTCTTCCACGAACAACGTCCTTGTAGCTTGGCGACGACGCCTCGACGCCGGAGGGTTCGCTTACTTCACCCGAAAGAACTCGACGCGCTCGCCCGGCAACCGCCAGTAGGACTTGCAATCGCGACACCGGTGCACTACGTTGCAGTGCATGAACAAGACCGAAGTCTATAGCTGGCGCCTTCGACCGGATCTCAAGTACGCGCTCGAAGTGGCAGCGTTGGCGCACAATGCAAGCATGGCGGGACTGCTCGACCAGATCGTGACCGACTGGCTACGCGACAACACCCGGACCGATTTCGACTCGGCGCGCCAAGACGCCCTGCGCACTGCGGCGCTCGAGTGCGCGGGCAGCATACGCGGCGGCGACCGGCATCGGGCTGAACAAGCAAGAACACGCGTACGTGAAGTGCTCGAGGGCAAGCGACGTTCGGCACAACACGCGCGTTGAGCACCTCATCGGACCAGCCGACCGCCTACGGGCTTGCGGATACCGGGGCACTACTCGCCATGCTGGATCGCGACGACCGCTGGCATGACCAATGCGTTGCGGCGTTCGGAGAACTGCGTCTACCGCTGGCAACGACGGCTGCTGTTCTCACCGAACTGTTTCATCTGCTGGACCATCCGGCCGAGGTAGTCGAAGCATGGCGGCTAGTTCGCACGGGTGCCCTCACGGTGCGTCCCATCACCGACGAGGATTTGCCGGATCTCGAGAGGCTGATGAACCAGTACGCGGACCGACCGATGGATTTCGCGGATGCGACCCTCGTTCACGTCGCCGAGAAGGACCAATTGTCGACGGTGTTCACCATCGACCACGACGACTTCGAAACCTACCGGATCGGCCATCGCGGTCGTTTCCGAATCGAACCTGCACGGGGCTAAAGCAACAGTCCATCGAGCGAAGCCACGACCCCGGTCGGGCATCGGCTTGCCGAGGTGTACCCCATCGTGGCTATCGTCGGAAACACGAGGCCGAACTAGCGGACGGCCTAAAGCCGTATCACCACTTCACGCGGAAAAACGCCAGTTCCTCCACGTCGATCTGGCTGCGGGTGGTCAGCTTGACGGGTGTGGAGGCCTTCTCGATGACGCCGATGTCGGACAGCCACTCGCAGGCGATGATGATGTGCTCCATGTCGTAGTTGCGCCGGAAGTAGTGCGCGATGTCCCGTGCGGCGCGCGGGTCGCCGCCCGCCTCGTCCAAATACTCGAGCACGGGCGCGAACAGGTCTTCGGCGCGGGGCTCAAGATAGGCGTCGATGGCGTCGAGCGCCAAGGTGAGTGCTTCCCGGCTGACTTCGCGTTCCAACAGATCGGAGTAGATCAACTTGAACAGGCCGGGGTTCAATCGAAGCGCGTCGACTAGGGCCTCGCGATCCACGATTTCGCCGTGAAGACCCACTTCAACCTCCGCCAAGGCTCGGGCCGTCGTTAGGATCCAAAGCGCGGTGTAGGCGTCGTCGTCCTTGATCTCGTACCACTTGCGTGCCTTGTAAAGGGATGCCAGGGCATGCTGCGCCGCGTGCATGGCTTGGACTTGGCTGTCCCGGGCACCCACCTTGCCGAGCTCGGCGAAGATCGCGTCGATGGACGGGTCGCGGCTGTAGATGAGGCGCGCCTTGGCGAACACCGAATGGCCGAACAGGTTGCGCACCGACGACTCCAAACGCTGACGGAACTCAGCTCGGGGCTGGACCGTGGTGTGGATGTTGATGTCGTCCGCAACGAGCGCCACGTCGTGGGTCTTGGTCTTCTTGTCGTCGGTGCAGACCAACACCAGGTCGATGTCCGACTTGTCCCAGACCTCGTCGTGGGACAGGCTACCGCACAGGATCGCGGCCAGGATGTGGTTGTCCTCCCGGATCTCCTCGACCAGGGAGTCGAGGGCGGCCTCGAAGCGTTGGCGGGCGACCGGCGACTTACCCAGCATCCTTGAACTGATCCAGAAGCTGCCGCGGCGACACGATGCGCGTCTTCCAATTGCCATCGGGAAAGTGACGGAGATTGCCGGTCACGAGAAACTTCACCATCGCGGCTTCCGCGACTTCAAGGAAGGGCTCGTCGTCAACGTGTGGTAGGCGAATCGACTGCGGGACAGGCACGACGAGTTCACCTTGCGCCCGAACCTGCGCCAAGAACGACGCGACATCCGTCTCCTCGAATGCGAACGAGGGCCGGCGCAATACCTCGTCGTACTCGGCGAGTATTCGGGGGTCGTAGCAGAGTCGGAGACGGCCACCAGCAATGAGTGCGACGATGACCCCCGGAGGACCGAAGGGGGTGAGCAGACCCGATACGAGGACATTCGTATCAACAACGAGCCTCATCGCCTTCGCTGACTTCGGACTGCTTCGGTCTCGGCGTTTATGTCGTCAAGCGTGAGCCTGTCGGCACCGGTCTCCCTCGCGCGCTGCTGCATCGCCGAGACCGCGAGTTGCGCGCGCGCCTGCCGCAGGGCAGCGAGAGACGTCTCAAGTTCCTCGGCCGAGGTTGCGGAAAGAACTGCGATCGGCTTGCCGTTGGACGTGACCACGAGGTCCCTCGCCGCAGTCAACGCCTCCCATACGGCTGCAGATTCAGTGCGTAGCTGTCGCACGCTTATGAAGTCCATCGTCGATTCTCGGAAGCCATGATGTTGTCCAATTGTGTATACGATTGAGACTCACTTCAACCGGGAGTCGTTGGCGCGACGTGGGGCATCGGCGCAACGAGCCCATCACCTCGGCGTGTCCCTACCTTCGCCATCCGCGTGCGAGCCCGGCTGAGGAAGATACGGTAGGAGGGGTCGAACGGATAGTCGATCGGCCCATGCAGGTATTCGGCGTTGGCGTCCGCGTCGCGCCCCTCCAACGCGCTCTCACAGCCCCTGCCGAACTTCAGCCGATACCGAGACTCCCCCGACGGTTGCGACAGGATCAACGCGATCATGTGTCGGGGCCGGTTGGAGGGATTCGGCACCCCTCGATGCCAGATGCGCACGTCGCGGAGCAATACATCGCCCGGTTGCGTGTACGAGGATTCGCGGGGCCGCGCACAACACGGCGCGCCTCTTCCATCCGGGCCGGTACGCCGTTGTGGTTCTCGTAGACGCCAAGAGCAGCCGTGTTCGTGGATCGCCTCGGCGGCCCGCCCGGTTTCGTCCGGCGAAACGCGAACGATACCGTCAGCCAAAGCTCACGCTCCGGGCCTCGCCATCCGCGACGTAGGCGGCTGCCATGAGCTCCGTGAGTTGGATCGCATCGGCGAGACCGAACTCGATCGGCGTACCGTGTACGCAACCGGCGACCCACTGGTCGATGGGCTTGGCCAACGCCTGGGGCAGTTGCTCGGGACGTTGCCAGCCATTGCCGTCGAGGTGCCTGGAACGGACCTCCACGCCCTCGCCGGGCGAGAGCATCCGATAGCCGCCCTCCGTGCCGTCGATCTCCAGGGAATAGCTGCCACCGAACCCGGTGAACGAGGTCTCGTTGACGGCAATGGCGCCGTTTTCGAACTCGATCACCGACACGGTGTTGTCGTCCACGGCCCGACCCGTGACGGTATTGAACACCGAGACGATGCGTTTCGGCGCACCCAGCAGCCAACGGCTCAAATACATCCCGTGGGCGCCTAGATCCATCATCGCGCCGCCGCCGCAGGCTTGCGCGTCGTAGAAGTGCGTCGGCAGCCAGTCGCGCACCGCGCCGTCGTGGGCGATGCGCACCCGCAGCGCCGTCACCTGGCCGAACAACCCCTCGTCCAGCGCCTGCTTGGCATAGAGAATCTGCGGGATCGTCCGGCGCGGGAAGGATATGCAGAACTTGACGCCATTCGCTGTGACGGCGTCGGCGATGGCTTCGCAGTCGGCTACCGTCGTCGCCAGCACCTTCTCGGTGAATATGTGCTTGCCCGCGTTGGCCGCGCGTACCATCACGTCGCCATGAAGATTGGTGGGGGTCACAACACAGACCGCGTCGATGTCGTCGCTTGCCAGCAACACATCGAGGTCCGCCTCGAACGGAACACCGAGTTCTTCCGCCCAGGCTGTCCCGCGTTGACCGTCCTCATCCCAAACCGCGACCACGTCGGCATCCGGATTGGCGCGGGTTTCGCCGGCGTACTGGTTGGCGTGGACATGCCAGCGACTCAGCATGGCGACGCGCAGCATGTAACCTCCCCTCCCGTCGACTGCGGATAGTATGTCAAACCGCGCCTACCGCCCGTCGAACACGGCTTGGGCAGGGCGCAGCTCGTCGCCCGCTGAAGCGCCCGGCAATCCTTGTTTCGGATCGAAGGGATCGCCAACCCGGCTTTCCGATCCCCAGACCTCCACCGCGCCCTGCAGCGAGGTGATGGCCGCGTAGCCTGCCCGCACCGCGGCGAGATCGGTGCCCGCTTCCGGCACGTACCCGGTTCGCTGCAACTCGAAGTGGAGCCGATCCTCCTCGGTGTTCGCGAGCGCGGCACGGACGGAACCGAAGGTGGCTAGGCGAGTCCAGCGGATGCCGCGGACCTGCTCGCGCGGCACGCCCGGGACATTCAGGCCGAGCGCGAGCCTCGACGGGCCTTCGAGCACATGCGGGAGCAACGTCACGGCAATCTCCGCGGCGGTTTCCCAATGCCAACGGTCCGTCTCCCGGTCCTTGTCGAGGCTGACGGCCATGGATCGATAGCCGAAGTTCTGACCGGCCAGCGCGCCGCCCACGGTGCCGCTGTGCAAGGCCGACCGGCCCGTGTTGAGCCCCGCATTGATGCCCGACACGACCGCGTCCGGTCGAGGGCCGAACGCTTCAAGGTTCCCCGCCATGACGCACAATGCCGGCGGACCGGACAAGGCGTACCCCTCGCCTCTTACCCCATCGATGCGCCTCTTCGAGACCCGCACCGGATTGCCCGGACCTAGGCCGCCCAATGAAGCGCCCGTCCCGGAGGCATTGTGGTCAGGTGCCACCACCACGACCTCGTAACCGGCGTCTTCGATCTGTCGAGCGAGTTCTTGAATCCCGGGGGCATCGATCCCGTCGTCGTTGGTAACCAGAATGCGCACGTGCGGCCTCGTCGTCGACACAAGCGAACCAGTATAGGACGGGAGCGGCATCGTGCGCCGAAGCGAGCAGCGGTGTCGGGGCGGGTGGCGGGGATGGATCGCGCCCACTGGCGATCTCCCGCTCGTAATATCGTATTCAATGTCATATCATACGCGATGTGCGCGTCGTTCTCGACACCAACGTCATTGTTGCTGGCATTCGAAGCCCTACCGGCGCGTCTGCAGCCCTAGTCGAGGCGGCGCTGCAACGTGAATTCGTTGTAGTCCTCTCGGTGGCGCTAGCCTTGGAGTACGAGGCTGCTTGCTGCGCCCCGGACCAACGGATTGAATCCGGCCTGAGCGAAGCGGAGGTAGGAGTCGTGATTACTGCGCTTTGCGACGTTGCCGAACCTGTCGCACCCCGGTTCCTATGGCGACCGCAACTTCGCGATCCAGCAGACGAAATGGTGCTCGAGACCGCAATCAACGGTAGGGCCAACATCATCGCGACATTCAATCGCAGAGATTTCGGGGAAGCACCACTTCGGTTCGGCATCGAACTGCTTAGCCCACGGGATGCGTTGAGGAGAATCCGCAAATGAAACAGATAAGCACCTATCCCCTTCGTCTGCCGGCTTCGCTGAAAGCCGCAGTGGCGGAAATCAGTCGTGCAGAGGGCACGAGTATCAACCAGTTCGTCGCCGTCGCCGTGGCCGAGAAGGTCTCGGCGATGAAGACTGCCGAGTTCTTCACGGCCAAGCGCAACGAAGCTGACATCGACGCAGCGCTTCGCATTCTGCGGCGGGAGGGTGGCCAACCGCCCGTTGCCGACGACGCGATGCCATAACATCCATTTCCTAGGACATACTGCCCGGGTGTGCGCTTTGCGACGTGAACCGGACAGGGACCTCTGGCATCGCTCCTCATTTTCGCGCAACCTTTACCGACTGGACAATGCGTAAACGCCTCGGGGAAAACAGATGAGTCTGGCCAGCTACGAAGCGTATCCGAACGTCGACAATCTCATGGCCGAGATCGACAAGTACGATCTCCACGAGCATGTCGTCGAACTCGAAGCCTACGGCATGACCGTTGTGCCTCCGGAGAGGATGCAATCCAACGACGGCTTCGCCGACCGGCTGCGCACCGCCATCATCCGCACCTGCGAGAAGCGCAACGGCATCGAGATCGGCGACTACCGCACGGCATCGGTGGAGGCGCGCCAAACCAGCAAGGGCTGGCACCTGCTCGAGGAGAACGAGGTCTTCGTCGAGGCGGCGATCAACCCGGTGGTACTCGCGCTGGTGCGTTGGCTGCTCGGGCAAAGCGCGGTGTTCTCCGGTCAGACGTGGATCATCAAGGGCGAAGGCGCGCCCGGCCTGAGCCTGCACAGCGACTCCCACGGCATTCCGCCGGGCGCGGGCCAAATCGCCCATATGTGCAACGCGTCCTGGTTGTGCACCGACTACGGTAGCCAGGACGACGGCCCCACCCTGTTCGTGCCCGGCAGTCACCACTACGGTCGGGCGACGTTGCCCCACGAAGCGAATCTCAAGGACACGCCGTTCAAGTTCGTCCCGTTGATCGCGAAGGCGGGGTCGCTTGCCATCTGGAACGGCGCGACGTGGCACGCGTCGGCCGGAAGAAAGAACCCGGGCCTACGCGTCACGCTGGTGCAGAACTACATGCGTGCCTACATGCGCGTGCAGCACAACTACGAAACCACCTCGCCCCAATTGCTACAGAAGTACCCGGAGCTTGAGCAGGTGATCGGCAAGGCGCTGTATCCGTACGAGAATCCGCACCAACCCGACTACAGCCGGGTGGGTCAGATGATGCGAGCGGGAACGGATCCGTTTGCTTGATCGTGCCA